>NZ_CP019701.2:0-333928 GCF_002005205.3 Rhizobium rhizogenes
CTTTCGAGGGGAACGCTGGGGGCAGGAATAATACGAGGGGGATCCCTGGCGGTCGATCTTTGATCGTCAGGCTATGATTGGCAATTTGAAAGGCGGCAATATGCAATTGAATTTGGCGATGGGTGCGGTGGCTGATGGGGACCGCGCACCAAAGGCATGTGATGCAGCTTGCTCTGATGCGGCAGGGGACAAATCGGCAATGAAGCACGATGCGCTGTTTGAACGTTTTAGCGCGCGGCTCAAGGCACAGGTCGGTCCCGAGGTCTATGCAAGCTGGTTTGCACGGCTCAAACTCCACTCCGTTTCGAAAAGCGTCGTCCGTTTTACCGTTCCGACGACCTTTCTGAAGTCCTGGATCAATAACCGTTACATGGACCTGATCACGAACCTCGTCCAGAGCGAGGATCCGGATGTGCTGAAGGTGGAAATTCTTGTCCGCTCGGCCAGCCGTCCGGCTCGTCCGGCACAGGCCGAAGAGCGGGCACAGCCCGTGCCGGAAATCGGCGCGGCGCCGCGTAACAAGTCCTTCATTCCGTCGCAGCCCGCAGCAGCGCCTGCCGCACAGCCTGCGGCAGCGCAGGCAACACTGCGCCAGGGTGGGTCCGGGCCGTTGTTCGGCTCGCCGCTCGATACGCGCTTTACCTTCGATACCTTTGTTGAAGGGTCGTCCAACCGTGTCGCGCTTGCGGCGGCAAAGACGATCGCCGAAGCCGGTGCAGGTGCCGTGCGCTTCAATCCGCTGTTCATCCATGCGGGTGTCGGCCTTGGCAAGACGCATCTTCTGCAGGCCATTGCCAATGCCGCCATCGACAGCCCGCGCAATCCGCGCGTGGTCTATCTGACGGCTGAATATTTCATGTGGCGTTTCGCCACGGCGATCCGCGACAATGACGCGCTGACGCTGAAGGATACGTTGCGCAATATCGACCTGCTGGTCATCGACGACATGCAGTTCCTGCAGGGCAAGATGATCCAGCATGAATTCTGCCACCTGCTGAACATGCTGCTCGACAGCGCCAAGCAGGTTGTGGTTGCGGCTGACCGTGCGCCGTGGGAGCTGGAATCGCTTGATCCGCGTGTCCGTTCCCGCCTGCAGGGCGGCATGGCAATCGAGATCGAAGGTCCCGACTATGACATGCGTTATGAAATGCTCAACCGACGCCTCGGCTCTGCACGTCAGGACGATCCGTCCTTCGAGATTTCGGACGAAATCCTGACCCATGTGGCCAAGAGTGTGACGGCGAGCGGACGTGAGCTTGAAGGCGCTTTCAACCAGCTGATGTTCCGGCGCTCTTTCGAGCCGAACCTCTCGGTTGACCGTGTCGATGAGCTGCTGTCGCACCTTGTCGGAACCGGTGAAGCCAAGCGCGTGCGTATCGAGGATATTCAGCGCATCGTCGCCAAGCACTATAATGTGTCGCGGCAGGAGCTGGTCTCCAACCGTCGCACCCGCGTCATCGTCAAGCCACGCCAGATCGCCATGTATCTGGCAAAGATGCTGACGCCGCGCTCATTCCCCGAGATCGGTCGCCGCTTTGGCGGTCGCGATCACACCACGGTTCTCCACGCGGTGCGTAAGATCGAGGAACTGATTTCCGGCGACACCAAGCTCGGCCATGAGGTTGAGCTGTTGAAACGCCTGATCAACGAAAACAACGCATGAAAAAAGCGGCCTTCGGGCCGCTTTTTTATTGTCGTCTTGTTTATTGGGCTAAAGCTGGGTGGAGGCTGGCGTCAGCAGGCGAGATCGGCCACCACCGCGTCCAGAATGAGCATGCCGGACGGCGTGCAGCGCAGGCGGGAATTGCCGAGCCTCTCGACGAAACCGTGCTGGAGGAGGAATTCCTCCTTCTCCGGGTCGAGATCGCGGCCGGAAAGATCGCTCCAGCGGGCAAGGTCGATGCCTTCGCGCAGGCGAAGTCCCATCAGCAGCAATTCATCGGCCTGTTCGTCGACACCCAGCATTTCCTGATCGACCATGCCATGGCCTTCCCGCTCGACGGTTTCGAGCCAGGTTTCCGGGTGGCGCTCGGTGGCGGTTGCGAGCTTGGAGGCGCCTCTCGTCAGGCGTCCATGCGCGCCGGGGCCGATGCCGGCATAATCGCCATAACGCCAGTAGGTGAGGTTGTGGCGGCTTTCGGCGCCGGGACGGGCATGGTTGGAAACCTCATAGGCCGGCATGCCGTAACGCTCGGTGATTTCCTGCGTCGCCTCATAAAGCACGGCTGAATGCTCGCCATCCGGCACGATGAGCTTGCCGGCCTTGTGCAGCCCGTAAAAGGGCGTGCCCTCTTCGATGGTCAGCTGATAGAGCGACAGATGGTCGACCGCATAGGAAACCGCCTCCTTCAGTTCGGCGTCCCATTCGGCCACCGTCTGGTTCGGGCGGGCATAGATCAGATCGAAGGACATGCGCGGAAAGATGTCCCGCGCCAGCCGGATGGCCTTCAAGGCATCGGCAACGTCATGCAGGCGCCCGAGGAATTTCAGGTCCCGGTCGTTCAGCGCCTGCACGCCAAGCGAGACGCGGTTGACGCCCGCCGCGCGATAACCGCGAAAACGCTCCGCCTCGACGCTGGAAGGGTTGGCCTCCATGGTGATTTCGATACCATCGGGCACATGCCAGAAGCGCGAGACGCCATCGAGAACCGCACCCACCGTCTGCGGGTCCATCAGCGATGGTGTGCCGCCGCCCATGAAGATGCTGGTGACGACCCGTGGGCCGCTGAGCGCCCGCATATGTTCCATCTCCCGGAGGAAAGCTGCGGTAAAGCGCTCCTGATCCACCGGCCGGTGGCGAACATGGCTGTTGAAATCGCAATAGGGACATTTGGCCGCACAGAAGGGCCAATGCAGATAGATCCCAAAACCGGGATCGCCCGTATCCGGCAGAAGCGATGCGCCGGGGGCAGAAAGTTGATGCTCCCCGACCATCGGGTTCATGCCTCCAGGCAGGTTTCTACGAATTTCTTGAAGGCGCGGGCACGGTGTGAGAGTGCGAAGGCATCCCCGTGTTTCCAGCCGTGTTTTTCATCCGCCGTCATCTCGCCGAATGTGGTGTCATATCCTTCGGGTTTAAAGACGGGATCATAACCGAAACCGCTCGTTCCGCGCGGCGGCCACACGACAGTGCCTTCCACCTCGCCGCGGAAATATTCGAGATGCCCGTCCGGCCAGGCAAGGCAGAGCACGCTGACGAAGCGGCCCGTGCGATCTTCCGGCTTCGATGCGCCACGCTCGGCAAGCGCATCCTCGACCTTCTGCATGGCCATGGCGAAGTCGCGCGTTCCGTCGGCCGTCTCCGCCCAATTGGCGGTGTAGACGCCAGGCGCACCATCCAGCGCATCGATGACCAGACCGGAATCATCCGAGAGGGCGGGCAGGCCGGAAGCCTTCGCCGACGCCAGTGCCTTGATGGCGGCGTTTTCCTCGAAGGTGGTGCCCGTCTCGTCCGGCTCCTCGAAGTTCAGCTCCGCCGCGGATTTGGCGGAAAAACCGAAAGGTCCGATCAGATCGGCGATTTCGGCGATCTTGCCCTTGTTGTGGCTGGCGACGACGATCGTTCTGGTATCGAGCTTGCGCATCACGCTTTCCTGTCGGCTCAGGCAATCGCCTGTTTCTGAAGGGCGACCAGTTCGCTGCATCCGGCCTTGGCAAGACCGAGCAGCGTCAGGAATTCTTCCTCGGAGAAGGGGGCGCCTTCCGCCGTCCCCTGCACCTCGACGATGCCGCCGGAGCCGGTGATGACGAAGTTCGCGTCGGTCTCGGCGGAGGAATCCTCGAGATAATCGAGGTCGATCACCGGCTGGTTCGCGAAGATGCCGCAGGAGATCGCCGCGATATGGTCCTTCAGAACCTTCTCGACCTTGATCATGTTGCGGGTTTCCATCCACTTCAGGCAGTCATGCAGGGCAATCCATGCGCCGGTGATGGAGGCCGTGCGTGTGCCGCCATCGGCCTGGATGACATCGCAGTCAATGCTGATCTGGCGCTCGCCGAGTGCCTGCAGATCGACGACGGCGCGCAGCGAGCGGCCGATGAGGCGCTGGATTTCCTGTGTGCGGCCACCCTGCTTGCCGGCGGCGGCTTCGCGCTTCATGCGCTCGTGGGTGGAGCGCGGCAGCATGCCGTATTCGGCGGTGACCCAGCCCTTGCCGCTGTTGCGCAGCCACGGCGGCGTCTTTTCTTCAAGGCTTGCGGTGACGAGCACATGCGTGTCGCCGAATTTTACCAGACAGGAGCCTTCGGCATGTTTCGAGAAATTGCGCTCGAAGGAAACCTTGCGCATCTGATCGGTTTTTCTGCCTGAAGGCCGCATATGATCCACTCTCCATGTTGGTTCCTGCCTTCTAAGGCGCGCTCCGGGCTTTTGCAAAGCCAATTTCCATTTTGCCGCAGCCGTGCGACGCATTATATTGATGGAGACAGGATCTCGACGACAAAGAACGGACGAAATGGGTTTTTCTGCACCGCTTTCAAAAGATCAGGCATCGCTGCTGGATGAACGGTCGCGGGAAATTTTCCGGCGCATCGTCGAAGGTTATCTCGATACCGGTGAGCCCCTGGGATCGCGCAGCCTCTCGCGGCTGTTGCCGATGTCGCTTTCACCGGCTTCCGTTCGTAACGTCATGAGCGATCTGGAGGAACTGGGCCTCATCTATTCGCCGCACATCAGTGCCGGCCGCCTGCCGACGCAGACGGGGCTGCGCTTTTTTGTCGATGCCTTCATGCAGGTGGGTGATCTGCCCGCCGAAGAGCGGGCGAGCATTGACCGGCAGATCGGCCCGGTGGCGGCCCATGAGCAATCGCTGGAAGGGCTGCTGACAGAGGCGAGCCGCATGCTGTCCGGCATGTCGCGCGGGGCGGGTCTTGTGCTCACGGCCAAGAACGACGTTGTCCTCAAACATGTCGAGTTCATCCGGCTGGAACCCACCAAGGCGCTTGCCGTGCTGGTGGGGGACCACAATCAGGTCGAAAACCGCATCATCGAATTGCCGGCCGGAATTTCCTCGTCGCAATTGACCGAGGCGGCCAATTTCATCAATGCCCATCTCTCCGGCCAGACGCTGCAGGAACTGCGCGGCCAGTTCCAGAAGCAGCGGGCAGAGCTGCAATCCGAACTCGGCACGCTGGCGCAGGACCTCATAGAACGCGGCCTGGCCGTGTGGGCGGGAGACAATGAGGACGGCAAGCTCGGCCGTCTCATCGTTCGCGGACGCTCCAACCTGCTGGAAGGGCTGGCCGGTGAAGAGGATATCGACCGTGTGCGCCTGCTGTTCGACGATCTGGAACGCAAGGAGAATCTGATCGAAATCCTCAATCTCGCGGAAACAGGCTCAGGGGTGAGGATTTTCATCGGCTCGGAAAACAAGCTCTTTTCGCTCTCCGGCTCATCGCTGATCGTTGCGCCCTATCGCGACGAGGACAACCGTGTCGTTGGTGCGGTCGGAGTTATCGGGCCGACGAGGCTCAATTACGCGCGCATCGTTCCCATGGTCGATTATACGGCGCAGATCATGGCCCGCCTTTCCCGTAAGCAGAGATAGGACTAGCCCGCAAGGTCAGGCAATGCGGCAAGCTTTTCGCCGCAAGCCTTGATTTTTGCCCGTCAAAGCTCGATATCGGGCGCAACCTACAACATTCAAATCTGGAGAACGTCATGACCGACGATACAAAAAAGCCCGGACCTGACGCGGACGTCGCCGAAGAGCTTGTCGAACCCGCGATCGCCGGGGAAGAGCCGACTGATGCTGCCGAACCCGATCCGGTGGAACTGCTCAAGGCCGAAAATGCCGATCTGCGTGACAAGTTCCTGCGCCTTGCCGCCGAAATGGATAATCTTCGCCGCCGCACCGAGCGTGACGTCAAGGACGCCAAGGCCTATTCGCTGGCCGGTTTTGCGCGGGATATGCTTGCTGTTTCCGACAATCTTCGCCGTGCGCTCGAGGCCATTCCCGATGAGCTCAAGACCAATGGCGAAGCCGGTCTCAATGGCCTGATCGAAGGCGTGGAGATGACCGAGCGTTCGATGCTGTCGACGCTGGAACGCCACGGTGTCAAGAAGATCGATGCCGAAGGCCAGAAGTTCGATCCGAATTTCCATCAGGCCATGTTTGAAATCCCCAACACGGCGGTTCCGAACAATACGGTGCTGCAGGTTATCCAGGCTGGTTTCACCATCGGCGACCGGGTCCTGCGCCCCGCCATGGTTGGCGTCGCCAAGGGTGGTCCAAAGGCGGAAGCCGCTGCATCGGCCGAACCCGGCACGGCGTCGCTCAATGAAAAGGATGCCTGAGGCATTCCTGTCTGCGTAATAAAAAACGCGCCCTTGAGGCGCGTTTTTTATTGTCATGAAAACCTGGGACAGGGCGTGCCTGATCAGGCAGCAGTCGCCTGTTCCTGGTTGAGGAAGGCATAGATTGCCGTATCGGAATCGGTGGCGCGCAGCTTGGCCACCAGTTCCGGGTCGCGCAGGGCACGCGCAATTCTGGACAGCGCCTTCAGATGATCCGCGCCAGCGCCTTCGGGCGCAAGCAGCAGGAAAACCAGATCGACGGGCTGGTCGTCCAGCGCTTCGAAATCGACCGGCGTTTCAAGGCGTGCGAAAACACCAGTGATCTGGTGAATGCTGTTGAGCTTGCCGTGGGGAATGGCGATGCCGTGGCCCACGCCGGTGGAGCCGAGCTTTTCACGCTGGAGGATGACGTCGAAAACTTCCCGTTCCGAGACTCCGGTAATTCTGGCTGCCTTTGCGGCCAGCTCCTGAAGCAATTGCTTTTTGGAATTCACCTTGAGGGCGGGAATAATCGCATCTTGTTGCAGCAAATCTGCCAACGCCATTCTCTTTTTCCTTCATGCCATCGAGACGATGCAGGAGGCAGATGCGCCTGTTGCGCTCCGCCTCCCACGTCTTGTCAGACTGTTCAGCTCTTGATCGTTTCCGCGTCGATCCAGCCAATATTGCCGTCATGACGTCGGTAGACGATGTTGAGATATTCCTTGCCGGGGCTGCGGAAGAGCAGAACCGGTTCGTCCGTCATGTCGAGCGCCATCACGGCGCTGGCGACGGACATTGTCTTGATCTGTTTCGAACTCTCCGCCACGATGGTGGGTGCGTAATCTTCAGGGACCTCGTGGTCCTCATCGGGAATGGCATCCATCACCGTATAGGCAATTTCAGTCAGCGCGCCGTTCGCGGCAGAACCATTGTGGTGGTCCTTCAGCTTGCGCTTGTAGCGACGCAGACGCTTCTCGATCCGCTCTGCGGCGGCATCGAAGCTTGCCTGCGGATCATTTGCCTGACCCGCCGCATGCAATACAACGCCCGTATCGAGATGCAGCTTGCAATCGGCGGCAAAACGCGATCCGGACTTCTCCACGGTCACTTGGCCTGAATACCCCCCATCGAAGTATTTGGTAACCGCCAGACCTATATTGTCCTCAATCCGCTGACGGAAAGATTCACCGATCTCCATATGTTTACCAGATACACGCACACTCATGGAAATTTTCCTTTTTGTAGTGATTTGCGAGTACCAGCTTACGTCAAGCCGCGCGCGCATCCAAGCGTTTCGAAGACCTTAAAAAGCCTTCATTCGAATTTTACGCCCATGGACGGTGGAGATGAATCCGTTACAAATGACCTTGCTTACGTGTGCGGCGGGCTTCTAGCCCCTGACGTGATAAGAGTCAATGGTGCGGCAAAAAAGCGCCCCAAACGTGATCGAGCCTGCCGCTTCAGAAGGCTGACAGCTTGGCGAGCGCTTTCTTTTCCCGGCGCCTCTGCACGGAGGAGGGGATGTTCATCGCCTCACGATATTTTGCGACGGTGCGGCGGGCGAGATCAACGCCGCTTTTCTTCAGATTGTCGACGATATCGTCATCGGAAAGCACGGCGTCAGCCGATTCCTGCGCAATCATCGCCTTGATGCGGTGACGCACCGCTTCGGCCGAATGGCTGTCGCCGCCTTCGACGGCGCTGATGGAGACACTGAAGAAATATTTAAGCTCGAACAGCCCGCGCGGCGTCAGCATGTATTTCTTCGACGTTACCCGGCTGACGGTGGATTCGTGCATCTTGATGGCCTCTGCCACCGTCTTGAGGTTCAGCGGGCGCAGGTGGTCGACACCATGGACGAGGAAGGCATCCTGCTGGCGTACGATTTCGGTCGCCACCTTCATGATCGTCCGGGCCCGCTGGTCGAGGCTGCGGGTCAGCCAGTGGGCTGTCTGCATGCACTCGGCAAGGAAATCCTGATCCTCTCCGGCACGGGCCTTGTGTTTCGATACTTCGGCGAAATAGCTCTGGTTGATGAGCACACGCGGCAGGGTCTCGGGATTGATTTCCACCAGCCAGCCGCCGGCGGAGGAGGGGCGCACGATGATGTCAGGGACAATCGTCTCTGAAACCGCCGAATCGTAACCTGCGCCGGGACGCGGGTTGAGCGTGCGGATTTCCGCCAGCATGTCGAGAAGGTCCTCCTCATCGACGCCGCAGAGTTTTTTCAGGGCCGCGAAATCCCGTTTCGCCAGAAGCTCCAGATTGTCGATAAAAGCCCGCATGGCCGGGTCAAGCCGGTCCTTCTGGGCGAGCTGGATTGCCAGACATTCGCTCAGCGAGCGGGAGAACACGCCGGGGGGATCAAAACCCTGAAGTGTCTTCAGAACCTGCTCTACCGTGGATGGCGCAGCCCCCAGCCGTTCGGCGACATCATCGACGGCATCTGCCGCGATATAGCCGGTCTCATCAAGTTGGCCGATCAGCGCATCGGCGATCATTCTGTCTTCGGCGGATGAAATGGCCAGTGGCAATTGCTGATTGAGATGGTCGCCAAGGCTCTGTTTTGCGGCGACGAAATCATCGAGATCATAGCTTTCACCGGACTCCTGTCCGGGCATGGATTTCCACTGGCTTGCCAGTTCGGGGGCATCGGCCTTTCTCGGCTCGGCATCATCAGGAAAAACATTTTCGAAGCTGGTATCGAGCTGCTCTCCAAGATTTGCGGCCCGATCGCCGTACCAGTCGTCGCTGTCGGCCGTCACTGCGGCGGCCCTGTCCGGCCCTTCGCCGTCGGTGTCGCCAAAATTCTCTGCATCCGCCGGGCTGTCTGCGCCCAAATCGCTGTCGTTTGCCGCAATTTCAAGCAGCGGATTGCGTTCCACCTCCTGCGCAATGAACTGTGTCAGCTCGAAATGCGTCATCTGAAGCAGCTGGATGGACTGCATCAGTTGCGGTGTCATCACGAGAGACTGGTTTTGACGCAGCAAAAGGCTGGCAGATAACGCCATGGCGGACGCGAAACTCCCTTTAAAGCTTCTCCATTGCCACAGTTTTCATAAATTTTGAGAAGGCAAAGAAACTTGGCCCAAAAATTGCTTTTTTATCTTGTTTGGTCAAGCGTCAGCACGGGGCGCGATGAAGAATCTTTCGCGCCCGATGTCTTAAAGGCTGAAATTATTGCCGAGATAGAGGCGGCGTACATCCGGATTGTTGACGATATCGTCCGCGCGGCCGTGGGTCAGAACCTCGCCGGCGTGGATGATGTAGGCGCGGTCGATGAGGCCGAGCGTTTCGCGGACATTGTGGTCGGTAATGAGAACGCCGATCCCGCGCGCAGTCAGGTGCCGGACGAGATTCTGGATGTCGCTGACGGAAATCGGGTCGACACCGGCAAAAGGCTCATCGAGCAGCATGAAGGTCGGATCAGTCGCCAGCGCACGTGCGATTTCCAGGCGCCGCCGCTCACCGCCCGACAGTGCGACTGCCGGGGACTTGCGCAGCTGGGCAATGTGGAACTCTTCCAGAAGCTCATCGAGCTTGCGACTGCGCTTGGTGCTGTCGGGCTCATGGACCTCCAGTACGGCGCGGATATTCTCCTCAACCGTCAGCCCCCGAAAGATCGAGGCTTCCTGCGGCAGATAACCGACACCGAGACGCGCACGCCTGTACATAGGCATGGTGGTGACGTCGTTGCCGTTGATGGCGATCTTGCCGCTATCGACAGGTACGAGACCGGTGATCATGTAAAAACAGGTGGTCTTGCCCGCACCGTTCGGACCGAGCAGCCCCACCGCCTCTCCGCGGCGCACGACCAGCGACACGCCATTGACCACCCGGCGGGTGTTGTAGGTCTTCGTCAGGCCATGGGCGATCAGCGTGCCTTCATAACGGGCCTTGTCGGCCGGTGAGGCAGCTTCCGCGGAAGGATCACGCCCGCCGCCAAGAATTTTTGAGATCGAGGGTATCTTCACGAGAAAAGACTACTGTTTTTTCTGCGATTTCGGATCGAGCATGATCCGGACAGGGCCGCCACAGCTTTCGAGCTTGGCCTGTCCCGTGTTCATCAGAACGGTCAGCTTGCAGCCAGTGAAGACATTCGTGCCCTCGGACAGGACGACCTGCTTGCCCGTCAGAATGAAGGTCTGCGCCGCCATGTCGAATTCGCCGTGATCGGCGGTGGCCTTCTGGGTCTCGGAGGTCAGATAGACATTATTGTCGACAAAGATCTTTTCGATATTGGCGTCGCCGCTGGTGAGCGAAGAACCCTCGCCCTTGTAGTTGACCGTCATCTTGCCGGCCTGAAGCGTGGTTGTGCCCTGCACGACCTTCACATTGCCGGTGAAATAGGCCTTGCGCTCCTGATCACGGATTTCGAGCTGGTCGCTTTCAATCGCGATCGGCTGGTCGCCGGAGAGCTTGACGCCCTGCATGTTGCTCGTGGTGTTCTGCGCGAAAGCCACGGTTGCAAGACACGAAAGAAAAAGACTTGCGGCTGCGAAGCCTGCGGATCTGCCAAGGGAAACGGGACGGGAAATTTGCATCATCTGGACCGGGCTCTCACTTGCCTTCATTTTTGATATTGGATGCAGCGATACGTGCCCGTACCTGCCCCGAAAATGTAATCGTCTTGCCATTATCGGCGATATCAATCGATTGCGCAACAATCGAGCCGTCGTTTGTTTTGATCGAAACGGGCTCCTTGCTGCTCATTTTTCCGGCCTTGAGATCGACGTCTGCGGACTGGAACTTCGCTTGTATGCCATTGCTGAGATTGATGTCAAAAGGGGCTGTCATCTTCAGCGTATTGGTGGCGCGGTCGAAAATGCCTTCCTTGGCGATCACCTGCGCGACACTGTCATTGACCGGAACGGCGGCCAGAACCTTCTCAAGCGTCATGAGGTTGGGGTTGGCGATATCCTGCAACGCACGGTCGGCGTTCATGGAGTAATCGATCCCCTTCTCGTTGCGGCCCGCGACGGCGGGTTTTTCCATCACGATCTTGCCGTCTTCGATCCTCGCGCTTTCCAGCGAAACCTCGTCGGGCGCCCAGGTTCGGATAACCGAAACGGCGATGAAGGCGAGCGAAATGACCGCCGCGCCAAGCGGCAGGATGATTTTCAGCCGCTTCACGCGCGCGGAATGCCTGAGCGCGCGCTCGTAGGCGCCGTTCTGGTCATGGGGCAGCGAAAATGCTGGCGCGGGTTCGCGGAGTCTTTCAAGCATAAGAGTGGATCCGGAAAACTTCCTGGGCGCCATTCTGGCGCGCAATTGAAGCTTGTATGTTTATCGTAATGTGTTTGGCACGAGTGCTTTGTCCTGCCAATATGGTTTTTGTCTGGAAAGGTGCAAGGGAAATGCGAATTTTATCGTAATTCTGGTTTCCTTATTGTTTCCTTGCGGCTTCGCGCTAGAAGAACCATATGGCCGTGAGGCAGGGTGGTGTCATAAGGCCGGATGGCAGAGGTTTTCAATGGATAATATGGCGATAGCGGATCGCAGGCGATTGCGCCGCAAGCTGACTTTCTGGCGGATTGCCGCTGTTTTCCTGCTCGTCGCCGGCGCCTTCGGCCTCTACCGGTTTTTGTGGGACAGGCCGCAGCAAAGCGCCAGACCACACATTGCCCGTGTCGAGATTTCCGGTCTGATCCAGGACAATACCGAACTTCTGGAACGGCTCGACAAGATCGCCAGGAGCGACAATGTCAAAGGGCTGATCGTGTCGATTTCCTCGCCCGGCGGCACCACCTATGGTGGGGAGCGCATATTCAAGGCCCTTCGCGGAGTGGCCGAAAAGAAGCCCGTTGTCTCCGATGTCCGCACGCTGGCCGCCTCCGCCGGCTATATGATCGCATCGGCCGGCGATGTCATTGTTGCCGGCGAAACCTCGATCACCGGCTCGATCGGCGTGATCTTTCAATATCCCCAGCTTGGCCAGTTGATGGACAAGCTCGGCATCTCGCTGCAGGAAATCAAGTCTTCACCCCTGAAGGCCGAGCCCTCGCCGTTCCATGAGGCGCCGGAAGAAGCGAAGACGATGATCCGCGCCATGGTGATGGACAGCTACGGCTGGTTCGTTGACCTTGTGGCCGATCGCCGCAAGCTGCCGCGCGAGGATGTGCTGAAGCTGGCGGACGGATCGATTTTCACCGGCCGGCAGGCTCTTGCCAACAGGCTGGTCGATACGCTGGGCGGTGAAAAGGAAATTCGCGGCTATTTCGAAACACGCGGTGTCGCCAAGGATTTGCCGATCGTCGAATGGCGTGCACCGTCGTCCCGTTCGCCTTTTTCGCTTTTCAGTGTTGCGCAAATAGCGAAGTTTCTGGGATATGACGATTTAATTCCCTTTGCGGGACCTGGCCAGCTCGGTGCGGACAAGTTGTTTCTTGACGGTCTTGTTTCCGTTTGGCAGGTTGAGCCGCGTTAAAAATCCAATCCTTTCAGGGGGCAACCGTGATCAAGTCTGAACTGGTGCAGATTGTTGCTGCGCGTAACCCGCACCTTTATCACCGTGACGTGGAAAACATCGTCAATGCGGTGCTGGATGAAATCACCGATGCCCTGGCGGCAGGAAACCGTGTCGAGCTTCGTGGCTTCGGCGCATTTTCGGTGAAAAACCGTCCGTCCCGCTCCGGGCGGAACCCGCGTACGGGTGAGTCGGTTTTCGTCGAGGAAAAATGGGTGCCTTTCTTCAAGACGGGCAAGGAACTGCGTGAGCGCCTGAACCCCGGTATGGGTGACGAAGAGGACGATTGATCGTTCTTGACGCTTGGCCGCTGAAACGGGGCCGGCGGAACACCCGCAGCGATGGAGTATTGTCGGATGTCGAAAAAAATCATCAACCTCATCATCCTGCTTCCGCTGGCGATAATCCTCATCATCCTGTGCGTGGCCAACCGCCAGGCGGTGACGCTTGCGCTCAATCCCTTCCGGGAGGACAGCGTTTTGTCCTTCACCGCGCCGTTCTTCGTCTTCCTGTTTCTGGCGGTGATTTTTGGCGTGCTGCTGGGATCTGCGGCCACATGGTTTGCGCAGGGCAAACATCGCAAGCGCGCCCGTATCGAAGCGAAAGAGGCCGTCCGCTGGCATGATGAGGCGAACCGCCAGAAGGCGGCGGCAACCGCGCAGCTTCCGCATGCGGGACAGCTCCCGGCAAAGTGATGTAGCCGACATTCGTTCCGGCTCTAGGCGAGCGACGCGTGGAATGCTATTTGCTGCGCCATAAGACGCGGGCAGAAGCGGAAAGATTTCCATTGAAGAAAAAAGACAGCCGGCCGGGCAATCGTGCGCGTGCCGGGAGCGAGAAAAAACAGGTTCATGCCGCAAAGCCGGCACGCCGACCGGATTCAGCGCCAAAAAAGCGCGAGCCGGATGCCGTGCGCAGCGTGCCGAAGCCTTCGCCTAAAGAAAGGGTCAGCGTAGCGCCTGCGGTTGAGCAGGTGCCCGTGCGGCCCCTCAAGGAGCGCACAGGCGAACTGCCCGCAGAACAGGTTCCGGTCATTCTGGAATCGAGCGGCGCGGGCGATTTTCACCTGATCGACAGCGGGAATGGTCTGAAGCTCGAACAATACGGCGACTACCGCGTCGTCCGTCCCGAGGCGCAAGCGCTGTGGAAACCTTCGGTTCCCGATCGCGTGTGGCAGAATGCCGACGCTGTCTTTACCGGCGACACGGATGAGGACGGCATGGGCCGCTGGCGTTTCCCCAAGGCGGCGCTGGGTGAGACCTGGCCCCTGTCTCTGCTCGGCGTCGAATTTCTGGGCCGCTTCACGGCTTTCCGGCATGTCGGTGTCTTCCCGGAACAGATCGTGCATTGGGAATGGCTGAAACATGCCATCGAGACGGCTGACCGGCAGCTGAAGGTGCTGAACCTCTTCGGTTATACCGGGGTCGCCTCGCTGGTCGCGGCGGCGGCCGGCGCTGAAGTCACCCATGTCGACGCCTCCAAGAAGGCGATCGGCTGGGCCAAGGAAAATCAGGCGCTCGTCGGGCTCGAACAGGCACCGATCCGCTGGATCTGCGAAGACGCGATGAAATTCATCCAGCGTGAGGAACGCCGCGGCAACAGCTACGATATCATCCTCACCGACCCGCCGAAATTCGGCCGCGGCACCCATGGTGAAGTCTGGCAATTGTTCGACCATCTGCCGCTGATGCTGGATATCTGCCGGGAAATCCTGTCGCCCAGGGCGCTCGGTCTGGTGCTGACCGCCTATTCCATCAGGGCCAGCTTCTATTCGATGCATGAGCTGATGCGCGAGACCATGCGCGGCGCCGGTGGTGTTGTCGCATCCGGCGAATTGGTCATTCGCGAGGCCGGGCTTGACGGCAAGACGCCGGGCCGGGTGCTTTCCACCTCGCTGTTCAGCCGTTGGGAGCCGAAATGACGAAGGATATGCGCGAAAACACGACGCGCCGGGTTGGCCAGGTCAAGGAAGTGACCAGCCTCGCCAATCCCATCATCAAGGACATCAAGGCGCTCAGCCAGAAAAAGGGCAGGGAAGAGACCGGCACCTTCATGGCGGAAGGCCTGAAGCTGGTCATCGATGCGCTCGAACTCGGCTGGACCATCAAGACGCTGGTTTATGCCAAGGCCGCCAAGGGCAAGCCGCTGGTGGAGCAGGCGGCGGTGAAGACAGTCGCGTCAGGTGGCCTGGTGCTCGAAGTCAGCGAAAAGGTCATTGCCTCGATCACCCGCCGCGACAATCCGCAGATGGTCGTCGGCATTTTCGAACAGAAATGGAAGCCGCTGAAGGATATCCGTCCGGAAAAGGGCGAGACCTATATCGCGCTCGACCGGGTGCGCGATCCCGGCAATCTCGGCACCATCATCCGCACCGCCGATGCGGCTGGCGCCTCGGGCGTCATTCTGGTCGGCGACTGTACCGATCCCTTCTCGCTGGAAACCGTTCGTGCCACCATGGGTTCGGTCTTCGCCATGCCCGTGGCCCGCGCCTCGGTTGAGGAATTCCTGTCCTGGAAAAAATCGGCGCAGGTCAGTGTCGTCGCCACCCATCTTGCCGGTTCGGTGGATTATCGAAAAATCGATTATGCCGGCAAGCCGGTCGTGCTTTTGATGGGTAACGAGCAATCCGGCCTGCCGCCGGAACTGGCCGGCAAGGCCGATCAGCTGGCGCGCATTCCCCAGCAGGGCCGCGCCGACAGCCTCAATCTCGCCATCGCAACCGCCGTCATGTTGTTCGAAGCGCGGCGACATCTCCTCGAACTTGCTCCGGTGAAGTAATGGCCAAAGCGGCACTGTTTTCGAAATTCGGCCCGGCTCTTGCACTGATCGTCGCCGCACTGGTGCTGGACCAGATCGTCAAGCAACTGGTGGAAGCCTATCTGCCACTGCAGGAGATGGTGCCAGTCGTGCCGTTTCTGGCGCTTTACCGGACCTATAATCTCGGCGTCGCATTTTCGATGCTGTCGGACATGCAGGGCTGGTTCATCGTCAGCATGCGGCTCGTCATCGTGGTCTTCGTTCTGTGGCTGTGGCGCAAGACGGCGGCGGACCGTACCTTCGCCCATCTCGGCTTTGCCTTCATCATTGCGGGTGCGGCCGGCAATCTTCTCGACCGGTTTTTTTACGGACATGTCATCGACTACATCCTGTTTCACACGCCGACATGGTCCTTTGCGGTCTTCAATCTCGCCGACAGTTTCATAACCATCGGTGCCGCTTGCGTCATTCTTGACGAGTTTCTGCACGCCCGGGCGGCCAAAAAGTAAAATTTTAGGGTTTGGGCCAAACATATCAAAACCGCTGTCATGGTAGCGGTTGGATATGAGCGAACTGGCAAAACTTCGGGAAAGAGTTTCAGAGGGTCTTGGGCTGGCGTCTGTGGCGGTGCAGCCGGGAGACCGCGCCGGTGCAGCAAGGCATCATGCCGCCTCCGAACCCGAAATCGCTTCGGAGCCGATTGCCCTGTATGTCGCGGTTTCATTGTCGGTGGGTGCGTTTTCCGCCGCGCTGATCGCGCTTGCCGTGTCCTACGCGGTCACGGCCGCACTGGCCTCCTTCTTTGGCGCCGTGCTCGTCGGTGTTCTTCTTTATGCGCTGTTCGGAAAAACTGGCTGGCATCGAGGCGCGCTGTCCGCGGACTATTCGGAGGTTCGGCTGCGGCGGACGCAAAACCGTTCGCTGATCGCCGAGATGCAGGAGTCCATGGGCGACATCGTCGTGATCCGAAATATGGACCGGCGCATCGTCGAGGCGAACCGCGTCTTTTGTGAAATGACGGGATGCTCGGTGCCGGAGGGATTGAGCTGCGAGGAAATCGGCATCGCCTTCCGTCCGGGCGACAAGGTCCATGCCTATGACGTGGAAATCGCCACCCCTTTCGGCCAGCGCATATTTTCCTGGCACGATGTCGTGACCCGCGATCTGACAAGCAGCCGTCTTCTTATCAGCAGCATTGCCAGGGATGTGACCGAGGAGCGGCTTGCGCTTGCCGAAAGGGAAGACGCCCGGCTGCGCGCCGAAAAGGCCGATGCTGAAAAGGCGCGGCTGCTTGCCACGGTAAGCCATGAAATCCGCCTGCCGCTTTCCGGCATGCTGGGCATGAACCATCTTCTGTCGCAAACGCGGCTCAACGACGAGCAGCGCAACTATCTCGACGGTATGAAGCAGTCCGGCCAGTCCCTGGTGCAGCTGGTCGAGGATCTGCTGGATTATTCGACCATGGAAGCGGGCCGCTTCAAGCTCAATCCGCGTGCAGAGAACCTGCGCCGGCTGATCGAGAGCATTGTCGAGATGCTGGCGCATCGCGCCCATGAAAAAGGTATAGAAATCACCTCTTTCGTAACCCCGGATGTGCCCGATTATCTCGATTTCGATCCGGCAAGACTGCGTCAGGTCCTGTTCAATCTCCTCGGAAATGCCGTCAAGTTCACGCGGGAAGGCGGGGTCGTCATCCGTGCGCGCATGGCCAACGGTCAATTGCAGATCACCGTCGAAGATACCGGTCCGGGCATGAACGAGGCGGAACAGGCGCGTATCTTCGGCGAATTCGAGCAGGCAGGCCCGATGTCGCAGCGAAGCGCCGGCACAGGCCTCGGGCTTGCGATTTCCGCCCGCATCGTGCGGGAATTCGGCGGCAGCCTCACGGTTTCGAGCCGCAGGGGCAGGGGCAGCATCTTCACGCTGTCGTTCCGCCCGGGTGGCGCGCCTGCCGCAATGCCGGATCCGGGTCGTCGCCATTGCCTGCAGCACACGAACGTCCTGCTCATCGCGCCAAAGGGTGTGGCTGCGGCGGTGACGATGGAGGCTATCGAGGCCTTTGGCGGCAAATGTGTTCTCATCCATCAGCCGGAAGATTTGCAGAAGCTAAAGAGTGAGGCGTCTCACCAGAACGCCGATCTCACCGACATCATCGTCGACCGCCGCGTTTCACCCCTGTTCAGGGACGCCCTGAAGGATTGGCCGCAGCAGAATGTTCGCCGTACGCTGCTGGTCAGCCCGGAAGAACGGCCTTCGACCATGCATGTGTCTTTTGACGCCTGGCTGATCCGGCCGCTGCGCGAAAAATCGCTGATCGATGTCCTTTGCGGCCGCCTGCGTGGCATAGAGCGCCGCGACGCCCTCAACGACAACCACCCGGATGTGGGTTTTTCGTCGCGGCTGAAGGAAGGGGCAAGCGGTATCGACATTCTCGTGGCCGAGGATGATGCCGTTAATGCCCGCATCATTCGCGCCGTTCTGGAAAAGAGCGGCTATACCGTCCGTACGGTCGATAATTTTCAATCCCTGCGGCAGTCGATGGCATCGGATGCGTCTCACCTGCCGCACCTTGTCATCTCGGACCTCAATATGCCAGGCGGTGAGGGGCTGGAGGTGCTGCCGGAGCTTCTCGGTACGCTGGAGGGTGACCGAAATATTCCCGTCATAGTCCTCAGCGGGGATGCCGGTGTGCAGACGGCCGAAATGCTCCTGAAGGCCGGTGCAGGTGCGGTTTTGGCCAAGCCCGCCGACCCCAGACGACTGGTGGAGGAAATCCGTCGCCTGCTGACGGCGAAACGCCTTTCCTCATAATAGCTTGACAGACTGGCACTGTCGGCATTTTGTCACTATTCTGTCGTCAATTAGTGATTTATGACAGGAAAATTCTTTGGTGGCGGAGCGATTCCCCATGGTTGCCGAAATCTTCAATCACGACATTTGTGAAAACAATGTTGTCATTAGCCCGCGCCCTGAGGCAGCTCAGGACAATGAGGGTCTTTTCGGTCGTATCGGTACACTGGAAACACGGCTCGCGCGAAATGACCGCGAGATCGATGCCGCGCAATCCGTGCGTTACCGGGTCTTCGTTGAGGAGATGAACGCGCGCCTTCCCGCTGAAGCGATGCGCCGCAAGCGCGACATCGACGCGTGGGACAGTGTCTGCGACCATCTGCTCGTACTCGACAAGGCGATCGAAGGTGACAGCGAGGACCAGATCGTCGGCACCTACCGTCTGTTGCGGCAGGAAACGGCGCTCGCCAATAATGGTTTTTATTCCGCCAGCGAATTCGACATTGCCGGGCTCGTCGCGCGCCATCCAGGCAAGCGTTTCATGGAGCTTGGCCGTTCCTGTGTATTGCCGGAATATCGCACCAAGCGCACAGTCGAGCTTCTGTGGCAGGGCAACTGGGCCTATGCCGTCAAGCACCGCATGGACGCCATGATCGGTTGCGCCTCCTTTCCCGGCGTGCAGCCGGAAACCCATGCGCTGGCGCTTTCCTTCCTGCATCATAATTGCGTTGCAAAGGGTGAGTGGGAGGCCTCCGCGCTTCCCGAGCTTTACCACGAGATGGACCTGATGCCGGCGGAGGCGCTGAATACCCGCAAGGCGTTGAACGCCATGCCGCCGCTTATCAAGGGCTATATGCGCCTTGGCGCCATGTTCGGCTCCGGCGCCGTGGTGGATCATGCTTTCAACACGACGGATGTTCTCGTGGTCCTGCCGGTCTCTTCCATTGCCGGCCGCTATATCAGCTACTACGGCGGCGAGGCCGAGCGCATCAACGGCTGATCGGTTTTGATGCCTGACCTTGCGGGATGTTCCTGTGGGCAGCCGTGACGTGCGTGTTGTCTTGGGGAGGGCATTGCCGTTAGTGTCGGCGCTCGTTTTCCGCAACACGATATGACATCGGCAGGCCATTGACGGACGTTCTGACAACCGCTTCCCTGATCACGGAGGAGAGCCGCGCTTCGGCCACTCCGATGATGGAGCAATATATCGAGATCAAGGCGAACAATCCCGGTTCGCTGCTCTTTTACCGCATGGGCGATTTTTACGAATTGTTCTTCGACGATGCGGTCGAAGCCTCCCGTGCTCTCGGCATCACGCTGACCAAACGCGGCCAGCATATGGGGTTTGATATTCCCATGTGCGGCGTTCCCGTCCATGCGGCGGACGACTATCTCCAGAAGCTCATCCTGCGTGGCTATCGCGTCGCCGTCTGCGAACAGGTTGAAGACCCTGCGGAAGCCAAGAAACGCGGATCGAAATCCGTGGTCAAACGTGATGTGGTGCGGCTCGTCACGCCCGGCACGCTGACAGAAGAGAAACTGCTGTCGCCAACGGAATCCAACTATCTGATGGCGCTTGCCCGCATTCGCGGCAGTGCCGAGGCGCAGTTCGCGCTCGCCTGGATCGATATCTCCACCGGCGTCTTCCGCCTGGCGGAAACCACGCTGACGCGGCTTCTCGCCGATATCTGGCGCATTGATCCGCGTGAGCTGATCGTCGCCGACAGCCTGTTCCATGACGAGGAATTGCGCCCGGTATTCGATGTGCTTGGCCGTGTGGCGGTGCCGCAGCCGGCCATTCTTTTCGACAGCGCCACGGCGGAGGGGCGCATTGTCCGTTATTTCAACGTTTCGACACTCGATGGTTTCGGCACGTTTTCGCGGGTGGAACTGGCGGCGGCCGCTGCCGCCGTGGCCTATGTCGAAAAGACCCAGATCGCCGAGCGTCCGCCGCTCGGTGCGCCGGAGCGCGAGAGTGCCGCCTCCACGCTTTTCATCGATCCCGCCACCCGCGCCAATCTGGAGCTGGTGAAGACGCTGTCAGGCGAAAGGGACGGATCGCTGCTGCATGCCTTGAACCGCACGGTAACCGGCGGCGGCGCGCGGCTTCTGGCGGAGCGGCTGATGTCGCCCTTGACCGATCCCGAAAAGATCAATGCCCGCCTCGATGCGGTCGCCTATCTCATCGATGACGTTTCGCTGTGCGACGGCCTGCGCGATGCGCTGAAGCAGGTTGCGGATATGCCGCGTGCGCTTTCGCGCCTTGCGCTGGAGCGCGGCGGCCCGCGCGATCTCGGTGCCATCAGGCAGGGGCTGGCTTCGGCCGAAAAGATTGCCGCCATTCTCGATCAGGGATTGTTGCCGGACGAGCTGGCGGCGGCGCTGTCGGATTTGAAAGCCCTGCCCGGTGGGCTGGAAGCCATGCTCGGCGCGATGCTGGCCGACGATCTGCCGCTTCTGAAGCGTGACGGCGGTTTCCTGCGTGAAGGCGCCAATCCCGAACTCGATGAGGTGCGGGCGCTGCGCGACCAGTCGCGCCGGGTGATTGCCGGGCTGCAACTGAAATATGCCGATGAGACCGGCATCAAGTCGCTGAAGATCAAGCACAACAATGTGCTGGGTTATTTCATCGAGGTCACGGCGGGCAATGCCGATGTGATGACATCGACGGACGAGGCCAAGGCGCGCTTTATCCACCGCCAGACCATGGCGGGCGCCATGCGCTTCACCACCACCGAGCTTGCCGATCTCGAAAGCCGCATCGCCAATGCTGCTGCGCAGGCTTTGACCATGGAACTGGAAGCCTTCGAGCGTATGGTCAAGGCCGTGGTGCAGCAGGCGGAGGCGATCAAGGCCGGTGCGCTGGCGCTCGCGGTGATCGACGTCGCCTCGAGCCTTGCCTATCTCGCGACTGAGCAGGCCTATTGCCGCCCGATCGTCGATGCCTCCATGACTTTCGCGATCAAAGGCGGCCGACATCCGGTGGTGGAGCAGGCGCTGCGGCGGCAGTCGGCCGGACCCTTCATCGCCAATAATTGCGACCTATCGGCTGTCGACGGTGGCAAGAACGGTGCGATCTGGCTGCTGACCGGCCCGAACATGGGCGGTAAATCGACCTTCCTGCGCCAGAATGCGCTGATCGCCATCCTTGCGCAGATCGGCTCCTTCGTGCCGGCGGAAGCCGCCCATATAGGCACTGTCGACCGGCTGTTTTCCCGTGTCGGCGCATCGGACGATCTGGCGCGCGGCCGCTCGACCTTCATGGTGGAAATGGTGGAAACCGCCGCCATTCTCAATCAGGCGACGGATCGCTCGCTGGTCATTCTGGACGAGATCGGCCGAGGTACCGCAACCTTTGACGGGCTTTCAATCGCCTGGGCGGCGGTGGAGCATCTGCACGAGGTCAATCGTTGCCGCGGGCTCTTCGCCACCCATTTCCATGAGCTGACCGTGTTGTCGGAAAAACTCGGCCGCCTTTCCAATGCCACGATGCGGGTGAAGGAGTGGGAAGGCGACGTCATCTTCCTGCATGAAGTTGGACCGGGTGCCGCGGATCGTTCCTACGGTATTCAGGTGGCGCGTCTCGCTGGCCTTCCGGCATCGGTTGTGGAGCGCGCCCGCGAAGTTCTGACGAAGCTCGAAGATGCCGACCGCAAGAACCCGGCGAGCCAGCTGATCGACGATCTGCCGCTGTTCCAGATTGCCGTCCGCCGCGAGGAAACCCGCAAAGCCGGCCCATCGAAGGTGGAGGAGGCTCTGAAAGGCTTCAACCCCGACGAAATGACGCCGCGTGAGGCATTGGACGCGCTCTATGCGTTGAAGAAAGAACTTGGCAAGGCTTGAAGGGATACAGTGCCTGTCCATCGCCTTTAAAACTCGCTATAGGACACTCCCATCGCAAGTGGTGGGATTTCCCACAGGACATGGATACCGGCATAGATGGCCATCAAGGACCTGGATTTTTCCGACATTCTCGATGTTTCGGCGCTGAAGCGCGAATGTGACATCATCTTTAGGGAAGACGGCAAGCGCATTGCCGATACCAGGTCCGACCTGCTGCCGCTCTTTCGCAAGGCCAGCACGGAAGGCCGGGAGAATATCCGCGAATTGCTGAAAGCCGATGGCAGCGGCATTGATTGCGCCCGCCGCATTTCCTGGCTTCAGGACCGGCTGATCGAGATGCTTTATGATCTCGCCTGCCAGTATGTCTATCCGAAGGACGCACCCCAGATCGCGGTCGCGGCGGTCGGCGGTTACGGCCGCGGAACGCTGGCGCCGGGATCGGATATCGACCTCCTGTTCCTGCTGCCGGCCAAGAATACGCCTGACATGCACAAGGCCGTGGAATTCGTGCTCTATCTCCTCTGGGATCTCGGTTTCAAGGTGGGCCATGCCACGCGCACGGTGGATGAGTGCATCCGCCTGTCAAAATCCGATATGACGATCCGCACCGCCATTCTGGAAGTTCGGGCGATCTGCGGCAGGAAGTCCCTGACCGACGATCTGGAAAAACGCTTCGAGTCGGAAGTCGTCACCGGCACCGGCCCGGAATTCATCGCCGCAAAGCTTGCCGAGCGCGACCAGCGCCACCGCAAGGCCGGCGATACGCGCTATCTGGTGGAGCCGAATGTCAAGGAAGGCAAGGGCGGGTTGCGCGACCTGCACACGCTGTTCTGGATCGCCAAATATTATTATCACGTTCGCGATACGGCTGATTTGGTCAAACTCGGAGTTCTGTCCAGATCCGAACTGAAGCTGTTCGAAAAGGCCGACGATTTTCTCTGGGCCGTCCGCTGCCAGATGCATTTCATCACCGGCAAGGCGGAAGAGCGTCTTTCTTTCGATATTCAGCGTGAGATTGCCGATGCGCTGAATTATCAGCCGCGCCCCGGCCTTTCCGCCGTCGAGCGTTTCATGAAGCACTATTTCCTCGTGGCCAAGGATGTGGGTGACCTGACCCGCATCGTCTGCGCCGCGCTGGAAGACCGGCAGGCGAAGGATGTACCGGGCCTCTCCGGCGTTCTCAGCCGTTTCGCCCGCCGTGTCCGCAAGATTGCGGGTTCAGTGGAGTTCGTTGAGGATCGGGGGAGGATCGCGCTGGCCAAGCCTGACGTCTTCAAGAACGACCCGGTCAATCTGATCCGTCTCTTCCACATCGCCGATATCAACAATCTTGAACTGCATCCGGATGCTCTGCGTGTCGTCACCCGCTCGCTGTCGCTCATCAATGACGAGCTTCGCGAAAACGAGGAAGCGAACCGGCTGTTCCTGTCGATCCTCACCTCGCGGCGTGATCCGGCACTCACTCTGCGCCGCATGAACGAGGCGGGGGTGCTGGGCAAGTTCATTCCCGAATTCGGCAAGATCGTCGCGATGATGCAGTTCAACATGTATCATCACTATACGGTGGATGAGCATCTGATCCGCTCCGTCGGCGTGCTGTCGGAAGTGGACAAGGGTACGGCGATTGATGCCCATCCGCTCGCCAACCAGCTGATGCCCGGCGTTGAAGAGCGCGAGGCGCTTTATGTCGCCGTGTTGCTGCACGATGTCGCCAAGGGCCGGCAGGAAGACCATTCGATTGCCGGCGCCCGTGTGGCCCGCAAGCTCTGCCAGCGTTTCCGCCTCACCGGCAAGCAGACCGAAACGGTCGTCTGGCTGATCGAGCAGCATCTTCTGATGTCCATGGTCGCCCAGACGCGCGACCTGCACGACCGCAAGACCATCACCGATTTCGCCGACAAGGTGCAATCCATGGAGCGGCTGAAGATGCTGCTGATCCTGACGGTCTGCGATATCCGCGCCGTTGGTCCGGGCGTCTGGAACGGCTGGAAGGGGCAGCTGCTGCGCTCGCTTTATTACGAGACTGAACTGCTGCTGTCAGGCGGCTTCTCGGAGGTCTCCCGCAAGGAGCGGGCGCAGATCGCCCGGCAGGCGCTCTACGACGCTCTTGATGACTGGGGCCAGAAGGCGCGGCGCAAATATACCAAGTTGCACTACGAGCCCTATCTGCTGACGGTGGCGCTGGAAGACCAGGTGCGCCACACCCGCTTCATCCGTGAGGCCGACAAGCAGGAAAAGGCGCTGTCGACCATGGTGCGCACCCATTCCTTCCACGCCATCACCGAAATCACCGTACTGGCGCCCGACCATCCGCGCCTTTTGTCGATCATCACCGGCGCCTGCGCCGCCGCCGGCGCAAACATCGCCGACGCGCAGATCTTCACCACTTCCGACGGGCGGGCACTGGACACGATCCTCATCAACCGGGAATTCCCGATCGACGAGGATGAGATGCGGCGCGGCAATAATGTCGGCAAGCTCATCGAGGAGGTTCTGTCGGGCCGTCAACGCCTGCCGGAAATGATCGCCACTCGCACCAAGAGCCGCAAGAAGAAAAGCGCCTTCACCATTCCGCCCTCGGTCATCATTTCCAACGGGCTGTCGAACAAGTTCACCGTCATCGAGGTCGAGTGCCTCGACCGGCCGGGGCTGCTGGCGGATATGACGGCTGTCATCGCCGATCTGTCGCTGGACATCCATTCCGCCCGCATCACCACCTTCGGTGAAAAAGTCATCGACACCTTTTATGTCACCGATCTCTTCGGGCAGAAGGTGACGAACGACAACCGGCAGGCCAGCATCGCCACGCGCCTGAAAGCGGTGATGAGCGAGCAGGAAGACGAATTGCGCGACCGCATGCCGAACGGCATCATCGCCCACCCAGACGTGGCGGCGCTGCCGGCCGCGCGCACGGCAAAGGCTTGAAGCGCCCATGAGTCTGATCGGCAAGTTCGCCACTGTCGGCACCGCCACGCTCGGCAGCCGCATCTTCGGCTTCCTCCGTGAAACCCTGATGGCCGCCGCCGTCGGCACGGGTCCGGTGGCCGATGCCTTTAACGCCGCTTTCCGTTTTCCAAACACCTTCCGGCGGCTTTTTGCCGAAGGCGCTTTCAACTCCGCCTTCGTGCCGCTTTTTGCCAAGGAAATCGAGGCGAATGGCATGGAAGGCGCAAGGCGCTTTTCCGAAGAGGTCTTCGGCGTCCTGTTCACCGTATTGCTGGCGCTGACGATCCTGATGGAACTGTCGATGCCGTTCATCGTGCGCACGATCATCGCGCCGGGCTTCGTCGATGATCCCGTGAAGTTCGAAAACACCATCCATCTCGCCACCATCATGTTCCCTTATCTCGCCTGCATGTCGCTGGCGGCGATGATGGGCGGCATGCTGAACTCGCTGCACCGCTATTTTGCGGCGGCGATCGCGCCGGTTTTCCTCAACATCATCCTCATTGGCGTGCTCGCCCTGGCGTGGTGGAAGAATTACGATCCGTTGCAGGTGGGCTACGCGCTCTCCTGGGGGGTGATGGCGGCGGGTCTGGTGCAGCTTGCCATCGTCTGGATTGCCGTGCGCAATGCCGGCATGCGCATCGGTTTCCGCAGGCCGCGGCTGACGAAGAATGTGCAGCGCCTTCTGGTGCTTGCCCTGCCGGCGGCAATAACAGGCGGTATCACCCAGATCAATCTGCTGATCAACACCAACATCGCATCGGCTGGTGAAGGCGTGATCTCCTCGCTTGCCTATGCGGACCGGATTTATCAACTCCCGCTCGGCGTCGTCGGCATTGCGGTGGCCACCGTGCTTTTGCCGGAACTGGCGCGGGCGTTGCGCGGCGGGCAGATGGTCGAGGCGGGAAGCCTGCAGAACCGCTCGGTGGAATTCGTGCTGTTCCTGACGTTACCTGCCGCTGCCGCGCTTCTCGTCATGGCGGAGCCCATCGTTCGTTTTCTTTATGAGCGCGGCAACTTTTCGCCTTCTGCCACCGTCACCGTCGCGCAAATTCTCGGCATCTATGGCCTTGGCTTGCCGGCTTTCGTGCTGATCAAGGCCTTTATTCCGGGCTTCTTCGCCCGGGAGGATACCCGCACGCCGATGATCTTCGCGGCGATTTCCGTGGTGGTGAACGTCTCCATGGCGCTGACGCTCTTCCCGCGTCTCGGAGGCCCGGGCATCGCCATTGCCGAGATCACCGCCGGCTGGGTCAATGCCGCCTTGCTGTTCGGCATGCTGTTGTGGCGCGGTCACTGGCATGTGGATATTCCGCTGCTCACCCGCATTCCGCGTTTGCTGCTGGCCGCAGCCTTGATGGCCGGTTTCATACATTATGCGCTGACCTGGCTGAGCTTCGAACTGTCTTCCGCCTCGTCCATTTTTGTGCGGGCGGGAACGATCATGGCTCTCGTCTTTGCGGCCATGCTGGTCTATTTCGCCCTCGCTTTCATTTCCGGCGGTGCCGATATCGGCATGGTCAAACGAGCCATCCGCAAGCGCGGCAAGAAGAACATCGAAACGGAGGCGGGCTGATGTCCTTTGCCGGGAACCGCCGCATCGCGCTCGTCACCCTCGTGGTGGATGATTACGACCGGGCGAAGGCGTTTTATTGCGACGTTCTCGGGTTCGACTGCCTTTCCGATCAGCCGCTTGGCGACGGCAAAAGATGGCTGGTGGTGAAGCCGCAAGGCACCGAGGGCGGCGGCCTGCTGCTTGCCGAGGCCGATGGCGAGCCGCAGCGTCTTGCCATCGGCAACCAGACCGGCGGGCGTGTCGGATTTTTCCTGCACACCGACAATTTCCAGCGCGATTACGAGACCATGCTCGTCCGCGGTGTGCGCTTTCTGGAAGAGCCGCGCCACGAGGTTTACGGCTCCGTTGTGGTCTTTGCCGATCCTTACGGAAATCGTTGGGATCTTCTTCAGCCGCGCGGCTGAGATGCCCTGAAACCGCTTGATTGCGGGGGGCTGCGGGTGCATAAGCGCGCGTGCAATTCCAATCATGGGGCGGGGCCCTCCACAAGCCTTTTCGAGGACGACAATGAACGCATTCAAGCCGCTGGTTTTCTCGGGCGTCCAGCCGACCGGCAATCTGCATCTCGGCAATTATCTCGGTGCGATCCGCAAGTTCGTGGCATTGCAGGAAGATAACGACTGCATCTATTGCGTCGTCGACATGCATGCCATCACCGCCCAGCTCGTTCACTCCGACCTGAAGGCGCAGACCCGCTCCATCGCGGCTGCCTTCATCGCTTCGGGCATCGATCCCGTGAAGCATATCGTCTTCAACCAGTCGGCCGTGCCGCAGCATGCGGAACTGGCATGGGTGTTCAACTGCGTGGCGCGCATCGGCTGGATGGAGCGCATGACGCAGTTCAAGGACAAGTCCGGCAAGAATGCCGAGCAGGTCTCGCTCGGCCTGCTTGCCTATCCGAGCCTGATGGCCGCTGACATTCTCGTCTATCGCGCCACCCACGTGCCCGTTGGAGACGACCAGAAACAGCATCTGGAACTCGCCCGCGATATCGCCCAGAA
Organism: Rhizobium rhizogenes; assembly: GCF_002005205.3. The sequence continues at coordinate 27,657 of NZ_CP019701.2, forward strand.
ATTCAACATCGATTTCGGCGATCATATCCGCAAGGCGGGTCTTGGCATCGATATCACAGTGGGCGATGAGCCGGTGCATGCCTATTTCCCGATGGTGGAGCCGCTGATCGGCGGTCCGGCACCGCGCGTGATGTCCTTGAAGGACGGCACCAAGAAGATGTCGAAATCCGATCCTTCCGATCTGTCGCGCATCAACCTCATGGACGATGTCGACGCGATCTCGAAGAAGATCAAGAAGGCTAAGACCGATCCGGACGCATTGCCGAGCGAAGTCGAAGGCCTGAAGGGCCGTCCCGAGGCCGAAAACCTCGTGGGCATCTATGCCGCCCTTTCCGACAGGACCAAGGCGGATGTTCTTGCCGAATTCGGCGGGCAGCAGTTCTCGGCCTTCAAGCCGGCCCTCGTCGAGCTTGCCGTTGATGTGCTGGCTCCGGTCAACAACGAGATGCGCCGTCTTCTCGACGATCCGACCCACATCGACGCCATCCTCAAACAGGGCGGCGAGCGGGCACGCACCATCGCCGAAAAGACGATGAACGAGGTGCGCGATATCATCGGCTTCCTGCGCTGACAGGTCGCTGCCGCGCGGATGCGGCGGGCGGTTTGCGCCTGCCGTGATTTGATATAATCTCCGCCCGAACCGTCGGGCGGTTTTGCGGATCACGGCGGACTTAGGGAGTGCGGAATGGTTTCAAAACGGCTGTCGCGTCTGGAAGGGCATCGCCGCAAGTTTCTCGCTGTTATCGATGACACACCGGAATGCGAAAGGGCCGTGCACTATGCCGGTCGTCGCGCCAAGAACTCCAATGGCGGGCTGGTGCTGCTTTACGTGATCCCCGAAGGCGATTTCCAGCAATGGCTGGGTGTCGAGCAGATCATGCGGGCAGAAGCGCGCGAGGAGGCGGAGGCCACGCTTGCCAAGATCGCCCAGAAGGTTCGTGAGACCATCGGCATCGAGCCGGAAGCGGTGATCCGCGAAGGCAGCGCCACCGAGCAGATACACGGGCTGATCGAGGAAGACCGGGATATCGCGATCCTCGTTCTGGCGGCAGGCTCGACGAAGGAAGGACCGGGACCGCTTGTATCCTCCATCGCCGGACGCGGTGCCGCATTCCCCATTCCCGTCACCGTGTTGCCGGATACGTTGTCGGACGAGGAAATCGACGCGCTCTGCTGATCCGGCTCCGGATGAGATTTAGGGGCTGACGATTTCTTGAATGTAATTATCATGTCAGGGCTTGAAGTGAAGCTTCGCCGGGCGTATTTTTTGGAAGAATTCTAAAACATGTCTCCCAAAAGTGGGAACCGGTTTTGGGATAAAGATATGCGTAGCAAAAAATTTAAAGCGCGTGGTCGTGAAGGCGGCGCGCTTTAAATTACGGGGCGTGAATGGCGACCTCGAAGGAGACAGACGATGTTCATTCAGACGGAAGCCACGCCGAACCCGACGACGCTGAAGTTCCTGCCCGGCAAGGTGGTGCTGGAAAGCGGGACAGTGGAGTTTCTCAACCCGTCGCAGGCGCAGGCCTCACCGCTGGCGGAACGCCTCTTTACGATTCCGGGCGTTACCGGCGTTTATTTCGGTTTCGATTTCATCACCGTCACCAAGGACGGTGCGGAGTGGCAGCACCTGAAGCCCGCTATTCTGGGCGCGATCATGGAACATTTCATGTCCGGCCGCCCGATCATGGGCACGGCTATTGCCGCCGAAGTATCGGATGAGGAAGGCGAGTTCTTCGAAGAGGGTGACGAAACCATCGTCGCCACCATCAAGGAACTGCTGGATACCCGCGTCCGCCCCGCCGTGGCGCAGGATGGCGGCGACATCACCTTCCGCGGTTTCCGCGATGGCACCGTGTTTCTGAACATGAAGGGCGCCTGCTCGGGTTGCCCGTCCTCCACCGCCACGCTGAAGCACGGCGTTCAGAATCTGCTTCGCCATTTCGTGCCGGAAGTGCGCGAAGTCGAAGCGGTATGACATCGTAAGCCAGGTCCCGACATGATTGTTCTCGCACTCGACACGTCAGGTGTGGATTGTTCCGCCTGCGTATATGACAGCGCCTCCGACAGGGTGCTCGGCGAAGTGTGCGAAACGATCGGAAAGGGCCATGCCGAAAGGCTGATGGCTGTGATCGATGGCGCTTTGCAACAGGCACAGCTTCCACTTCAGAAGGTGGAGCGCATCGCCGTGACAATCGGCCCGGGGTCCTTTACCGGCATCCGTGTCGGGGTTGCCGCCGCGCGGGGCTTTGCGCTGTCGCTTGGCGTCGAGGCCGTGGGCGTCACCACGCTTGAAACGCTCGCTCATCATCATCTGCTTGCAAATCCCGGCCGGCCTGTGGCCGCCGGGCTGGATGCCAAACGTGGTGAAGCCTATCTCCAGACATTTGCGGCGGATGGGTCGCCGCTTCGTGAGGCAGTGCTGCTGTCTCTCGACGATGCCAGAGCGGCTCTTTCCGGTTTCGATGGTGCCGTAATCGGCTCGGCCGCGCCCCTGTTTGCAGGAGAGGAAACAGGTTCCGGGCCGGACCATTTCCCGATCGCTTCCGTCGCTCGTGCCGGATCGCTCAAGCCGGCGGGCCAGCCGAAACCCGCACCGCTTTATCTGCGCGGGCCTGACGCCCGGCCGCAGACCGGTTTTGCGCTGGCACGTCAGGGCGTTGCCTGATAGGGCATTCGTCAAGACGTGCGAATGATTCCTGTGATGCCCTGATGCCCGACCCTTGCCATGTTTGATGACTATCTGAGCTGGAAGCCCTATTTCGAGATCGTGCCGATGCAGCATGAGGATTGCGCCGCGGTGGCGGAATTGCACGCGCTGCGTTTTCCTCGCCCCTGGAACGACGGGGAGTTCTCCGGACTGTTGACGCAAGGATCTGTTTTCGGCGCCGTTGCACGTCAGACCAACGCATTTTTCAGCAAGCCGCTCGGTGGTTTCGTGCTTGCGCGGGAAGTGGCGGGAGAAGCGGAAATCCTCACCATCGCTGTCGCCGACAGGTTCTCGCGCACCGGCCTCGGCTGGCGCCTGATGCAGTCTGCCACCCGTGAGGCGATGATGCGCGGCGCTGAAACCATATTTCTCGAGGTGGATAACAGCAACGCCTCCGCCCTCGGGCTTTATAAAAAGCTCGGCTTCAAAACCGTCGCGGAACGCAAGGCCTATTACACCGCCAAGGATGGAACGAAGTCGACGGCGCTTGTCATGCGCCGCGATCTTCGCTAGTTCCCTGCGACAGGCATTTTTTCGGCGAAAGCCGCAAAATTCAACCGGAATACTCAAAAGGCCAGAAGACGTGATAGACCTTTCGAAAACGCTGGAGGAGCTTTGTGCCGAACGCGGCATGCGGATGACGGACCAGCGCCGCGTCATTGCCCGTGTCCTGCAGGAATCGGCTGATCATCCAGATGTCGAGGAACTTTACCGCCGTTCCTCCGCCGTGGACCCGCGCATCTCGATTTCCACCGTCTACAGAACGGTGAAGCTGTTCGAGGATGCGGGCATCATCGAGCGTCACGATTTTCGCGATGGCCGCTCGCGTTATGAGACTGTGCCCGAGGAACATCACGATCATCTGATCGACCTGAAGAACGGCGTGGTCATCGAATTCCATTCGGCCGAGATCGAGGCCCTCCAGGAAAAGATCGCCCGGGAGCACGGCTTCAAGCTCGTCGATCACCGGCTGGAACTTTACGGCGTGCCGTTGAAGCCCGGCGAACACTGAGACGCTGGTGAACAAGCGGGCGTTTCCATCATGATGTGGCTGCGGACAGCCTATATCGCGATCGTTCTCCTGATCGTGACGCTCATCCTGCTGCCGCTGCAACTTCTGGGCCTTGCCTTCGACTGGCGGCTGCGCCGTCGCATTCCCCGCATCTGGCACCGGATAGCCTGTCATGTACTCGGCATCCGCGTGCATGTTCACGGAGAGGTGGAGCGGGCAAAGCCGCTGATGCTGGCGGTCAACCACGCCTCGTGGAAGGACATCCTCGTTTTGGGCAGCATTGCCGACGTGGTGTTCATTGCCAAGACGGAGGTGCGTGACTGGCCGGTCTTCGGTTGGCTTGCCCGGCTGCAGAAAAGCATCTTCGTTCAGCGCGAACAGAAGCGCAGCACCGGCGCACAGGTCAGCGAGATCGCCAGCCGCATGGCTGACGGCGAGATCGTCGTTCTGTTCCCTGAAGGGACGACTTCGGACGGTAATCGCATGCTGGCCGTGAAATCCTCGCTGTTCGGCGCGGCTTCCACTGCCGCTGAACAGGTTCCGGGAAAGCTGGTTTACGTGCAGCCGGTCGCCATCGCCTATACGCGGGTGCATGGCATGGCCATGGGACGTTACCACCGGGTCATTGCCGCCTGGCCGGGCAGCATCACGCTCGTGCCGCATCTGCTCGGCATCATCAAGGCCGGCGCCATCGATGTCGACGTGACCTTCGGTGACAGCGTTCCGTTCCACAGCACGGATAACCGCAAGCGCCTGGCTACCGATATTGCCGGCGCGATCCGCTCCATGCTGGCCTTCAGCCTGCGTGGCGGCTGGCGAAAATAACGTATCGGACCGAAAACTGTGTGGCGGTTTTCGGAAAATCCGCTGCGTAAACAAAAATCGAGAGCAACGGAATGACTCCGTTGCTCTGGTATCGTAGCTTTTCCGGGATTTTTCTATTTAATCTGGCCGGAAAAAACACTAGATAGCCGCCATGACCCAGGAAACGCTTGGCCTCGACGCCCCACACATGATTGCCCGAGAGGGCTCTAACAGTCGAAAAGTCTTCATCAAGACCTATGGCTGTCAGATGAACGTCTATGATTCCGTCCGCATGAGCGATGCGCTGGCGAAGGATGGTTACGTTCAGACCGAGGATATGGGCGAGGCGGATCTGGTTCTGCTGAATACCTGTCACATCCGCGAAAAGGCGGCTGAAAAGGTCTATTCGGCGCTTGGCCGCCTGCGCGACATGAAAAAATCGCGCGAAGAGCAGGGCCGTGAATTCATGATCGGCGTTGCCGGCTGTGTGGCGCAGGCGGAAGGCGAGGAAATTCTTCGCCGTGCGCCCGCCGTCGATGTCGTCATCGGCCCGCAGACATACCACCGCCTGCCGGACGCCCTGAAGCGGGTGCGTGGCGGTGAGCGTGTCATCGAGACCGAATATGCGGTCGAGGACAAGTTCGAACATCTGCCGGTCGCCGAAAAGGCGACGTTGCGCACGCGTGGCGTCACCGCCTTTCTGACGGTGCAGGAAGGTTGCGACAAGTTCTGTACCTTCTGTGTCGTGCCCTATACGCGCGGTTCGGAAGTCTCCCGCCCCGTGCGCCAGATCGTCGATGAGGCGATGAAGCTGGTGGATGCCGGGGTGCGTGAAATCACGCTTCTCGGCCAGAACGTCAATGCCTGGCAGGGTGAAGGCCCGAAGGGCGATAAATGGGGCCTCGCCGAGCTGCTCTACCGGCTGGCGGAAATACCCGGCCTTGCGCGGCTGCGCTACACCACCAGCCATCCACGCGATATGGACGAGCGCCTGATCGGCGCGCACCGCGATCTGCGTATCCTGATGCCCTATCTGCATCTGCCGGTACAATCGGGATCGGATGGCATTCTGAAGGCGATGAACCGCCGCCATACGGGCAGGGAATATATCCAGCTTATCGAAAAAATCCGCGCCGCCCGCCCTGATATCGCCATGTCGGGGGACTTTATTGTCGGCTTCCCCGGTGAGACGGATCGCGATTTCGAAGACACGATGGCGATTGTCGAGACGGTGAAATACGCGCAGGCCTTCTCGTTCAAATATTCCACCCGGCCCGGCACGCCGGGCGCCGATCTCACGGATCAGGTTGCGGAAGAAGTGAAGGCCGAGCGGCTGGAAAGATTGCAGGCCCTGTTGCTGCGGCAGCAGAAGGAATTTGCGGAATCGCTGGTCGGAAAGACCATGGATGTGTTGCTGGAAAAGCCCGGCCGCATGCCTGGACAGTTGATAGGTCGCTCTCCCTGGCTGCAATCCGTGAATCTTGATGCAAAGACGTTGAAAATCGGTGACATTGTTCATGTACGAATCACCGCAACGGGTCCAAACAGCTTGTTTGCCGAGGTGGCAGAGAGTTAGAGTGAGGAGCCGACACTGATTGGGACAGGAGCCTGACCGCTTGAACGCACACGAATTGGTATCAAATTCATCGCGCCAGCCACGCCAAGCCGCGACCGACGCCAATCACTTCGTCCTCACGTTCGAGAATAACAGGATAGCGGGAGAGCTATTCGGTCAGTTCGATCAGAACCTGAAGCTCTTGGAACAGCGCCTCAACATCGATGCGCGTCCGCGTGGCAATTCCGTCGCCATCACCGGTGACGTCGTTGCCACCAATCAGGCTCGCCGGGCGCTGGATTTCCTTTATGAACGGCTGCTCAAGGGCGGAACCGCCGAGGTTTCCGATGTCGAAGGCGCGATCCGCATGGCCATGGCCGCGGACGACCAGCTGACCTTGCCGACGATGGAACGCAAGGCGAAGATTTCCATGGCGCAGATTTCCACACGCAAGAAGACCATCGCTGCCCGCACGCCGACACAGGATGTCTATATGCGGGCGCTGGAGCAATCCGAACTGGTTTTCGGCGTCGGCCCTGCGGGCACCGGCAAGACCTATCTTGCCGTGGCGCATGCGGCGCAATTGCTGGAGCGCGGTGCAGTTGACCGTATCATCCTGTCGCGTCCTGCTGTTGAAGCAGGCGAACGTCTGGGCTTCCTGCCGGGCGACATGAAGGAAAAGGTCGATCCCTATCTTCGTCCGCTTTATGACGCGCTTTATGACATGATGCCGGGTGACAAGGTGGAGCGCGCCATTCAGGCGGGCGTCATCGAAATCGCGCCGCTGGCCTTCATGCGCGGTCGCACGCTTGCCAATGCCGCCGTCATTCTGGACGAAGCCCAGAACACCACGACGATGCAGATGAAAATGTTCCTGACGCGTCTCGGCGAAAACGGCCGCATGATCGTGACCGGCGACCCGAGCCAGGTGGATTTGCCGCGCGGCGTCAAATCCGGCCTTGTCGAGGCCCTGCAAATCCTTGGTGATGTCGAAGGTGTTTCCGTCGTGCGCTTCAAGGATGTCGACGTCGTTCGCCATCCGATGGTTGCGCGCATCGTCCGCGCTTACGAATCCCACACGGCGGTGCCGGATGAAAGCCTCGTGAAGGGCGACTGACGTAAAGACGATGACAGTTCTGGATATTCAAATCAGCGTCGAGGCTGAAGGCTGGTCCTCGGAAGACGATCTGCTTGCCTTTGCAACGAAAGTGCTGGATGCGGCTGTCGATTTTCTGAAGCGGGAAGAGGGCCAACCCTTCCCGAAAATGCCGGTGGAACTGTCACTGGTCTTCACTGACGATGAAAATATCCGCGAGATCAATGCTGAATGGCGCGACAAGGACAAGGCGACCAATGTCTTGTCTTTCCCCGCTTTTCCGCTGGAACCGGGCGGAATGCCGGGGCCCATGCTGGGCGATATCGTCATCGCGCGCGAGACGGTTGAGCGCGAGGCCCTTGAACTTGAGAAGAGTTTCGGGGATCATCTGACCCATCTGCTCGTTCATGGGTTCCTGCATTTGTTTGGTTATGACCACATGGACGAGGAAGAAGCCGAAGAAATGGAGTCGCTTGAGACTCGCATTTTGGCACTGCTTGGCCTATCTGATCCCTACGCGGGTCAGGAACCGCTTTGAATATTGTCTGGAGCCATGAACGAACATTCTGCACGACCTGCCAATGAGGGCAGAGAAAACGGCGAGCAGTCCTCCTCGGAGGAGGGCAGTAGTCATTTACGTCAAGACTACAATGCAAAGCCGAGAACGACGATCTGGTCTCGCATCGCACGGTTGCTGAAACCGTCTCAGGGCGAGCGCCTGCGCGAGGATTTGACCGACGCGCTGATGGACGACACCGAAATCGGTGCGGCCTTTTCGCCCGAAGAACGGGCGATGCTGAACAATATCCTGCGTTTCCGGGAGGTTCGGGTCGAAGATATCATGATCCCGCGGGTGGATATCGACGGTCTCGACCAGAACATGACGATCGGCGATGCGCTGATCCTCTTTGAGGAAACCGGCCGTTCCCGCATGCCGATCTATGACGAGACGCTGGATAATCCGAAGGGCATGATCCATATCCGCGACCTGCTTGCCTATGTCGCCAAACAGGCCCGCAACAAGCGCCGGGCCGGGTCGCGCAGCGTTGCCTATACGGAAGTGAAGGCTCCCCGTTCGCCAAGGCCGAATTTCGATCTGGCGCGGGTCGATCTCGAACAGACCCTCGCCGATGCGGGACTGGTGCGTAAAATTCTGTTTGCGCCGCCCTCCATGCTGGCTTCGGATCTCTTGAAGACCATGCAGGCCCAGCGAACCCAGCTTGCGCTGGTGATCGACGAATATGGCGGCACCGACGGTCTCGTCAGCCACGAGGATATCGTCGAGATGGTCGTGGGCGATATCGATGACGAGCACGACAAGGATGAGGCGATGTTCTCGCGTCTTTCGGCCGACGTGCTCGTGGCGGATGCCCGCGCCGAACTTACGGAACTGGCCGAGGCAATCGGGCCTGAATTCGACGTTAGGGAACATCTGGAAGAAATCGATACCCTCGGCGGTCTGATCTTCTTCGCGCTCGGCCGCATTCCGGCCAAGGGTGAGGTGGTCAGGGCCGTGCCTGGTTTCGAATTCCAGATTCTCGATGCGGATACACGCCGCATCAAGGGTGTCCGCATCGTGCGTGATCACGGTTCGGAAGGGCAGGATGACCGTGCACCGGGTGATGCCGGCGCCAACGAGGTGATTGCGCTGCCGGCGCCGGATGTCCGCCTCATCGCGCACCAGCAGAATGCCGACTGAATGGGATCGACGGGGATAATACCCGTCGATTTGCTTCTCTGGCTGCGATCCTGCGTTTGAATGCCGGGTCGGTCCATGAAAAGCACAGCCGGTCATCAGGGCTTTCTCCACTCCTGTGGACTGCGAATCTTTTTTCCTTTACGTCGGGTCTGAGAGAAAATTCCGTTGCGCGGCCTTGCCGTCCGCGGGCTTTTCCGGACGCGCATAAAACGGAGATGGCATGGAGCGTCTTGCAGGCAGGGTAATGCTGGCCGGTGGCAAAAGCCGCGCAGTCATGGCGATTGCCGCAGGCGCGGTCGGTGCGCTGGCTTTGCCTCCGTTCGGCTTTTTCGCGGCCTTGTTTTTGTCTTTCACCCTGCTTGTCTGGCTGGTGGATGGCTGCACTGGCAAGCCGGGCGGCGGCATCTTCAGTCGCGTCATGCCCGCTTTCGGCATCGGCTGGTGTTTCGGGCTCGGTTATTTCGTGGCGGGCCTGTGGTGGCTGGGCAATGCCCTTTTGCTGGAGGCGGATGAATTCGCCTGGGCGCTGCCGCTCGCCATCCTTGGCCTGCCCGCTTTTCTGGCGCTGTTTTACGGTTTTGCCGTTGCTGCGGCCAATATCGTCTGGTCGGATGGTCTCGGCCGTATTGCGGCGCTTGCCGCCGCATTCGGCTTTTCGGAATGGCTGCGCAGCTTTCTCGCAACTGGCTTCCCCTGGAATGCCATCGGTTACGGCATCATGCCCATCCCGGTCATGATGCAGTCCGCGCATCTGCTCGGACTTTTCAGCGTGACCACGCTGGCCGTTTTCATCTTTGCCGCACCGGCCCTGATCGGCACGAAAAAAGGCATGTGGCCGGGCCTTGCCCTGGCGGGCCTGCTGCTGGCCGGCCATTTCGGTTACGGCCTCTACCGCCTTCAGACACCGGCGGCGACACCGGAAGATGCCCTGACGGTCAGGATCGTTCAGCCGTCGATCGACCAGTCGCGCAAAATGCTGAATTCCGACCGCGCCGAGATTTTCGGTGAGCATCTGCGCCTGACGGCCCTGCCGCCGGGTGAAGGAAAGAAGCGCCCGGATATCATCGTCTGGCCGGAAACATCCGTGCCTTTCATCCTGACGCAGAACCCCGACGCTCTGACGGAGATTGCAAAGACGCTGGAGGACGGACAGATTCTGTTCACCGGCGCCGTGAGAATGGAAGATCAGGGGGCAGGCCGCCCGCCGCGTTATTACAATTCGGTCTATGCGATTGACAGCCAGGGCGAGATCATCGGCGCGACCGACAAGGTGCATCTGACCCCCTTTGGTGAATATGTCCCCTTTGAAGGCATCCTGCGGGAATTCGGCATCGACAATGTCATCGCCCTGCCGGGGGGCTTTTCCGCCGCTTCCTCGCGTACGCCGCTCACGCTTCCTTCGGGCAAGACCTTCTATCCTCTCATCTGTTACGAGATCATTTTCCCGGGTGAGATGACGCCGGGGCTCGCCGGCTCGGCCGCCATTCTGAATGTGACCAATGATGGCTGGTTCGGCGATACGCCCGGCCCTTATCAGCATTTTCTGCAGGCGAGAGTCCGGGCCGTTGAGACGGGCGTGCCGGTGATTCGGGGTGCCAATACCGGAATTTCCGCCGTCATAGACCCCTATGGCCGCATTATCGCCGGGCTCGATTACGGTCGGGTGGGAATTGTTGACGCCACTTTGAGTGGTGGGTCAAACGACGCATTTACCTACGACACACATCGGACGTATTTCTGGTTGATTTTTTCCATCATGCTGATCGTTGCGGTATTTCCTGCCTGGAGTTTTGCTCGGCGCCAGAATTGACCGGGAACTTCCGCAATTGCATAGTGAATACGTCAGTCGTAAAACAAGTTTAGACGCTGTCGAAATGCCGGCTCATTTCTTCGAATAGTAATGAAGCGAGATATCAACCCTTTCCGAGTGTCAGGACCGCATGATGACCGAGAATAAGAAAAAGCCTAATCCTATCGACATTCATGTCGGAAGCCGAATTCGTCTTCGCAGAACCATGCTGGGCATGAGCCAGGAAAAGCTGGGCGAAAGCCTTGGAATTACCTTTCAGCAAATCCAGAAATACGAAAAGGGCACAAACCGCGTCGGCGCCAGCCGCCTGCAGAATATTTCCGCGATCCTCAATGTCCCGGTGTCCTTTTTTTTCGAAGATGCTCCCGGCGATCAGGCGGGTGGCGCAAGCGGCATGGCGGAAGCCTCCAGCTCCAATTACGTGGTTGACTTCCTGTCCTCGGCCGAGGGCCTGCAGCTGAACCGCGCATTTGTGAAGATTGCCGATCCCAAGGTTCGCCGCCGTCTCGTTGATCTCGTCAAGGCGCTCGCCGCCGAGGGAGACGCGGAGTAAGCTTTGGTGAGCGATGCCCATAAATTTTCCGGCAAGGGCGCCGGACACTCAACGGTCCGCAAGGGCCGTTTTTTTGTGCCGGATTAGAAAGGAATTCTCACATAAAGATATATTTATGTGGTTGTGTCCTTGTCTTTCATGGCCGAAATGACTAACAAACTCGAAGACCGTTCTTTGAGGGGAATCCCGCATGCGTGCCAATTATCTGTTCACCAGCGAGTCCGTGGCCGAGGGTCATCCGGACAAGGTTTGTGATCGTATTTCCGATGAAATCGTGGACCTCATTTATCGTGAAGCGGCCAAGACGGGTGTAGACCCCTGGACCGTGCGCATTGCCTGCGAAACGCTTGCGACGACCAACCGCGTCATTATCGCCGGTGAGGTTCGGGTTCCCGATACGCTTCTGAAGAAGGACAAGGACGGCAAGGTCCTCAAGGATGCCGCTGGCCATCCGGTCATCAATCCCTCGAAGTTCAAGTCCGCCGCCCGTCGGGCGATCCGCGACATCGGCTACGAGCAGGATGGTTTCCATTGGAAGACCGCCAAGATCGACGTTCTCCTGCACCCGCAGTCCGCAGACATCGCGCAGGGCGTGGATAATGCCTCCGACAAGCAGGGTGACGAAGGCGCCGGCGACCAGGGCATCATGTTCGGTTACGCCTGCAAGGAAACGCCGGACCTCATGCCGGCTCCGATCTATTATTCCCACCGTATCCTGCAGCTGCTCGCCACCGCCCGTAAGAGCGGCGAAGGCGAAGCGGCGAAACTCGGCCCCGATGCCAAAAGCCAGGTGACGGTTCGTTATATCGACGGCAAGGCCGCCGAAGCCGTATCCATCGTTCTGTCTACCCAGCATCTCGATGCAAGCTGGGATTCGAAGAAGGTTCGCGCCGTTGTCGAGCCTTACATCCGCGAAGCTCTGGGTGACCTGAAGATCGCTGACGATTGCCAGTGGTATATCAACCCGACGGGCAAGTTCGTCATTGGCGGTCCCGATGGTGATGCCGGCCTGACCGGCCGCAAGATCATCGTCGACACCTATGGCGGTGCGGCTCCCCATGGCGGCGGCGCATTCTCCGGCAAGGACACGACGAAGGTTGACCGTTCCGCCGCCTATGCCGCCCGCTACCTTGCCAAGAACGTCGTGGCTGCCGGTTTTGCCGAACGTTGCACCATCCAGATTTCCTATGCGATCGGTATCGCCCAGCCGCTGTCGATCTATGTCGATCTGCATGGCACCGGCAAGGTCAACGAAGATCAGGTCGAAGGCGCGATCCGCAAGGTCATGGACCTTTCGCCCTCGGGTATCCGCCGTCACCTCGATCTCAACAAGCCGATCTACGCCAAGACCTCGTCTTATGGCCACTTCGGCCGCAAGGCCGGTCGTGACGGCTCCTTCTCCTGGGAGAAGCTCGATCTGGTGAAGCCGCTCAAGGAAGCTTTGAGCGCTTGAAGCATTCCCGGTAAAGAGCCGCATAGCGGTTTTACGTCCGGAAAATGCATGTACGGCATATCGCCCTTGTCATTCGGCGGCGATTGAGAGATACCGTCTGCACTTTTTGTAACCCGCACAGCGCCACATGCGGCTCTGTGCGGGTTAAATCCATTTGTTCTTGAGAGTATGAGATGACGGAAGAGCGGCGTTCGCGCGCAACGGAAGCGTTTTTTGGCAGGCGCAAGGGAAAGCCTCTTCGCAATCAGCAGATTGATACGATCGAGAACCTGCTGCCTTTGCTGAAAATCGATCTGGAAAGCGCGCCGCCGCGTAATCTTGCCGCTCTCTTTCCCGCGGATGTAAAATCGATCCGTCTTGAGATCGGTTTCGGTGGCGGCGAACATCTGGCCCATCGTGCTGTCGAAAACCCTGAAACGGGTTTCATCGGCGTCGAGCCCTTCGTCAATTCCATGGCCAAGCTGCTCGCGGCCGTGCGCGAAGGCGAGCTGATGAATATCCGTCTTTACGATGATGATGCGACGCAATTGCTGGACTGGCTGCCGGAAGGCTCGATCGATCATATCGACCTTCTCTATCCCGATCCCTGGCCGAAGAAGAAGCACTGGAAGCGTCGTTTCGTTTCTGACGTCAATCTTGCCCGCTTCCACCGCGTTCTGAAACCCGGTGGCAGGTTCTGCTTCGCATCGGATATCGATACTTACGTCAACTGGACGCTGCAGCATTGCGCCCGGTATGGCGGCTTCGAGTGGACGGCGACAAGCGCTGACGATTGGCGCACGCCCTATGCCAACTGGCCGGGCACGCGTTACGAGAACAAGGCGAAAAGAGAAGGCCGCAGCTCGGCCTATCTCACCTTCATCCGCAGCTGATAGTCACAGGCGGCGCGAATATCAGATATTCGCGTCCACTTCCGCGGCAAGCGGAATGGAGGGCTGGGCACCGGCACGGGTGCAGGCGAGCGAGCCGGCAACGGCAGCGCGCTTCAGCGCCTTTTCGAAATCCATTCCCTGATCGAGGCTGGCGGCAAGATAACCGCAGAAGGTATCGCCTGCGCCAACCGTATCGACCGGCTCGATCTTGAGGCCAGACGCCTTGTAGACCTTGCCGTCGCGCATGGCGATCACGCCGTCCGCACCAAGCGTGACAATCAATGTCTGGCCGGTCCTGTCATACAGGGCCTTGAGTTCGGTTTCCCGTTCGGAAGCGGAAAGTCCGTTCTTGCCGATCAACAGTTCGAACTCGGTTTCGTTGGCGATGACGATATCGGCAAGGCCGGCAAGGCGCGGCCCGTCGGCGGTCAGCGGCGCAGTATTGATGACGGTGGTGATGCGTTTCGCCTTCGCTGTCGTCAGCGCCGCTTCGATGGCGGGTGCCGGTATCTCGAACTGCAGCATCAAAATGTCGCCTGCCGACATTTCCGCCACGGCCTTTGCGGCGTCGGACGTGGAGACTTCGCCATTGGCGGCGGGAATGACCGAGATCATGTTTTCCCCGCCTTCACAGATAAGGATCACCGCCGTTCCCGTCGGGCCGGGCGCTGTTTTGACCAATGAGAGATCGGTGCCGGCGTCGCGCAGCAACGTCAATGCCGGTGCGGCAAAGGTGTCGTCACCCGCAGCCCCCGCCATCTTGACCGTGGCGCCAGCGCGCCGTGCGGCCAGTGCCTGGTTGGCTCCCTTGCCGCCTGCGGCCGTGGAGAAAGTCTCTCCCGTCACGGTTTCACCGGGCTTGGGCAGGCGTTTGGCGGTGGCGACGAGATCCATGTTGATGGAGCCGAAAACAGTAATCATGGCGGGCATGTCCGTATAAAATTCAAGCAAGGCGGCGACTTTGCCCGAGGCGATCACTCGTCGTCAACCACCCGCAACTTGGCCGTTCCCGCCCTGTTCTCCGCAAAGCGCCGCGTTTGCTCGATTTCCCCAGGTGTGCTCTCCTTTTCGCTTGGCGAAAAATCGAGGCCCTCGATCTTTTGGCCGCGCGCCAGCACCTTGTCGGAGGAAATCAGCATCATGTCGATGTCCTTCTGCGCCAGCCCGAAATGGGCCTGCAGCTTGCGCGTCCGGTCGTCCAGCCGCCGCACATCGTCCATGAGCAGGGCGACTTCGCCCTGAATGAGATGCGCCTGCTCGCGCATGCGCTGATCCTTGAGTACGGACTGGATAACCTGCACCGACAGCATCAGCAGCGATGGTGAAACGATGACCACGCGGGCGCGGTGGGCGCGTTGCACGAGATATTCGAAATGCTGGTGAATATCGGCGAAGATCGATTCGGACGGCACGAAGATGAAGGCCGTATCCTGTGTCTCGCCGCGAATGAGGTATTTCTCGGCCACGTCGCGAATATGCACTTCCATATCGCGACGAAACTGCTGCACGGCGGCGCGTTTGGTTTCCGGTGTCTCGTCCGCCTTGATGGCGTTCCAGGCCTCCAGCGGAAACTTGGCGTCGATGACGAGCGGCGGCGCATTGTTCGGCATCTTGATGGTGCAGTCCGGCCGGTAGCCATTCGAAAGCGTTGGCTGAAGCTGGAAGGCGCTGGCGGGAAGGGCGTCGGCAATCAGTGTCTCCATGCGCGCCTGTCCGAAAGCACCGCGCGTCTGCTTGTTGGACAGGATCGCCTGCAGCCCGACCACATCCTTCGCCAGATCCTGAATATTGCCCTGTGCCGCATCGATAACGGCAAGACGCTCCTGCAGGCGGCTCAGATTTTCATGCGTCGACCGGGTCTGTTCCGTCAGGGTTTCGCCAAGGCGCTGCGACATGCCGTCGAGGCGCTGGTTGAGCGTCTGGCTCATCTCGGTCTGGCGCGTGCCGAGCGTTTCCGCCATGGCCGCGATCCGGCCATGCAGTTCGGACTGTGTTTTCAGGAGATCGGAGATTTCGCCGTCGGCACCCGCTTTTTTCGTGCGGTTCGTCGTAACCAGCCAGATCGTTGCCAGACCGAAAACCAGAGCCGCGAGCAGCGCGCCGAAACTGATATCGACGGAACCGGCACGCAGGGCTGGATCGAGGAGAACGGAGAAATCTATGCTCATGATTAAATCTAGCAGGTTTCTTGTGATTCGGAAGATCAAAACAAGAACATTCCTGCGGCGGAAATGAGTCGGGCAGGGCGGATGCCGCAGGCCGTTTTCACCCTCGTGTTTTTTATTTCCTCGGCGCGAGAGATACGTTATGGGAAGCCATGACTATCAAACCGCTTATCATTTTGCCCGATCCCGTGCTGCGCCAGCAATCGAAGCCCATCGAACAGGTGGATGCTGAGGTGCTGCGCCTTGCCGACGACATGCTGGAAACCATGTATGATGCGCCGGGCATCGGCCTCGCCGCCATTCAGATCGGCGTGGCGCGCCGTATGCTGGTGATCGACGTTGCGCGTGAAGGCGAGGAAAAGACCCCGATCGTCTTTATCAATCCGGAAATCCTCAAGGTCTCGGACGATGTCTCGACCTATGAGGAAGGCTGCCTCTCCATCCCCGATTATTACGCCGAGGTGGAGCGTCCCGCGTCGCTCACGGTGCAATATGTCGGCCGCGACGGCAAGCAGCAGAGGGTCGAGGCGGACGGGCTTCTCGCCACCTGCCTGCAGCACGAGATCGATCATCTGAACGGCGTTCTCTTCATCGACCATATTTCGCGGCTCAAGCGCGACATGGTCATCAAGAAATTCACGAAAGCGGCCCGCGCAAAGATCTGATCCCTCCCCTTTGGGAGACGGAACGGAAGACAGGGCAGGGGGCGACGATGGCTCTTCGCATCATTTTTATGGGCACGCCGGATTTTTCCGTTCCCACTCTGCGTGCATTGGTGGAGGCGGGCCACGAGGTCGTGGCCGTTTATACCCAGCCGCCGCGTCCCGGCGGTCGCCGTGGTCTCGATCTGCAAAAGTCTCCGGTGTATCAGGCGGCCGAACTGCTGGGGCTTCCCGTGCTGACGCCCGTGAACTTCAAGTCTGAGGAAGATCGCCAGCGGTTCCGCGAATTTGATGCGGATGTGGCGGTTGTCGTCGCCTACGGGCTGTTGCTGCCGGAAGCGATCCTCTCCGGCACGCGCCTCGGCTGTTATAACGGCCATGCCTCGCTGCTGCCACGCTGGCGCGGTGCGGCCCCCATCCAGCGGGCGATCATGGCCGGTGATGCCGAGACCGGTATGATGGTCATGAAAATGGAAAAGGGGCTGGATACCGGCCCTGTCGCGCTAACCGCAAAGGTCGCGATTGACGAAAATATGACGGCTGGCGAATTGCACGACGGCCTGATGCTGGCAGGCGCGCGATTGATGCGGCAGGCGATGGACAAGCTGGAAGCCGGCGACCTGCCTCTCGTCACGCAGGCGGAAGAGGGCGTTGTTTACGCCGCGAAGATCGACAAGGGCGAGACCCGCATCGATTTTTCCCGTCCCGCGCAGGATGTGCACAACCATATTCGCGGCCTGTCGCCGTTCCCCGGCGCATGGCTGGAAATGGAAATCGGCGGCAAGGCGGAGCGGGTGAAGGTTCTCGCCTCCGAACTGGCAAGCGGCATGGGGGAAGCGGGTGCGGTGCTTGATGACGCCCTGACGATTGCCTGCGGCAGCGATGCCGTGCGGCTTACCCGCCTGCAGAAGGCGGGCGGTAAACCGATGTCTGCTGCCGATTTCGTGCGTGGCACGCCGGTTCCCGCCACAACGAGGCTCGGCTGATGCCACGCTTCCGCATGACCGTCGAATATGACGGCACGCCTTACTTCGGCTGGCAGAGACAGGATAATGGCCCCTCGGTTCAGGGTGCGCTGGAGGCTGCGGTCCGGTCACTGACCGGGGAGAGCGTCTCCATTCGCGGTGCGGGCCGCACCGATTCCGGCGTGCATGCCGTGGGGCAGGTCATCCATGTCGATCTTTCCCGCGACTGGGAACCCTACAAGCTTCGCAATGCCCTGAACGCGCATCTGGCCATGGCAAAAGAGGCTGTCTCTGTTCTGGATGCGGCGGCGGTGACGGAGGATTTCGACGCCCGCTTTTCCGCCATCCGCCGTCACTATCTCTACCGCATCATTTGCCGTAAGGCCCGGCTGGCGCTGGAACGCAAGCGGGCATGGTGGGTGTCGAAGGACATGGACCATGAGCTTATGCATGCCGCCGCGCAGATGCTCGTCGGTCGGCATGATTTCACCACCTTTCGCTCGGTCCATTGCCAGGCAAACAGCCCGATCCGGACGCTCGACCGGCTGGATGTGACGCGCAACGGCGACCTCATCGAAATCCGTGCGACGGCGCAGAGCTTTCTGCACAACCAGATACGCTCCTTCGCCGGTACGCTGAAACTCGCAGGCGAAGGGACAATGACGCCGGAGGATGTGCGAGCCGCGCTGGAAGCGCGGGACCGCAAGGCCTGCGGCCCCGTCGCACCGCCGGATGGTCTTTATTTCATGCAGGTCGATTATCCAGACGTAATCGAGCCTCGACGCCCGCGCATGGAGATGAGCAATGACGGTGACGATCTATCATAATCCCGCCTGTGGAACCTCGCGCAACACGCTTGCGATGATCAGGGCCTCCGGTGTCGAACCGGTGGTGATAGAATATCTGAAAACACCGCCTGCGCGAGACGAGATACGCGATCTTGCCGTGCGCATCGGGGTTCCGCTGAGGGCCCTGCTGCGCGAAAAGGGAACGCCCTATGCGGCGTTGGGGCTGCAGGATGAAACCGTAACGGATGATGCGTTGCTTGACGCCATAGAAGCCCATCCGGTCCTGCTCAACCGCCCGATCGTGGTAACGCCCAGGGGTGTGCGGCTTTGCCGGCCCTCGGAGGTGGTGCTGGAAATTCTGCCGAACCCGGATATCGGGGAATTCGTGAAAGAAGACGGCGAGATCGTCCGCTCCGGCCGCTGAAACTCTCGGCAAAGGTCAGGTGGGATAAACGCCGAGAAAGCGCTGCAGCGCCTCCGACAGAAGCATGCCCGGCACCAGCAGCGTCATGACGATGGCGGAGACGAGCAGCGACTGGTCACGGATGAAGAACCGCACGATCCGCGAAAAGGCGAAGACCAGCGACAGGAGCAGCGCCAGCCACAGAATGGCGATCAGCCCCTGCAGAGGCGGCAGGAAGAATGCGATCAGGATCAAAACCGCATAGGCATAGGAAAACGGCAGCGACAGCCAGTTCATGGTGGTGACGAGCGGGGCGAATTTCTCCCGTGCGCCGAAGGCGTATAACAGCATGCCGATCAGCAGCAGCGGCACGATCCAGCAGATGGCCTCGACCATCGCCAGACGGAAAAAGAAGAGCAGCCCGGTTCCGGTGCCCGGTGGACATCCGGCGAGGAAGGCCGCGCGCAGCCACAGCCAGGAAACCAGCATGGCGGGCAGGCACCACAGGGCGGAATAGAAGGATCGTGCCATGCCGCGCTCGGTCAGATCGAGATAGCGCGCGCCGGTATGGTCGCCGAGCAGCAGAAGCCACAGGCCTTTCAGATAGAGCCTTACTTCACTTGCCGTCGGCATGGGCGAACCATCGTTCGATAAAGGTTTCGTAGATGCGCGTCAGTGTCTCGAGATCGGCAACCGCCACACGCTCATCGACCATATGCATCGTTTGTCCGACGAGGCCGAATTCCACCACCGGGCAATAATCCTTGATGAAGCGCGCATCCGAGGTGCCGCCGGTGGTCGACAGTTTCGGCTCCTTGCCGGTAACGGCCTCAACCGCGCCGGAAAGCGAGGAGATGAGCGCATTGTTCCGCGTCAAAAAGACATGCGCCGGGCGGTCTGCCCAGACGATCTCGTATTTCACCGGGCTGCGTTCGGGACGAAGCTCGCCATCGGCCGCAGCTGCATCGAGACGGCGGATGATTTCCGCTCGCAGGCTTTCGGCTGTCCATGTGTCGTTGAAGCGAATGTTGAAGGCCGCCGTCGCCCGCGCGGGGATGACATTGGTCGCGGCATTGCCGGTGTCGAAGGTCGTTACTTCCAGATTGGATGGCTGGAAATTATCCGTGCCGTGATCGAAGGGCGGATGCATCAGCGCCTGGGTCAGCTGCAGCAGCCCGCGAATGGGGTTGTCGGCGAGATGCGGATAGGCAGCGTGGCCCTGAACGCCATGGACCGTGATCCGGCCGGAAAGCGATCCGCGACGACCGATCTTGATCATGTCGCCCAGCTGGTCGGGATTGGTCGGCTCCCCCACGACGCAGGCGTCCCATGTCTCGCCTTTGGCGGCGGCCCATTCCAGCAGCTTGGAGGTGCCGTTGATTGATGGGCCTTCCTCGTCGCCGGTAATCAGGAAGGAAACGGAGCCCTGCGGTTTGCCGTGTTTTTCGATATGGCGGGCAATGGCCGCAACGAAACAGGCGATGCCGCCCTTCATGTCCACCGCACCGCGGCCGTACATTTCACCGCCGGCAATCTCTGCCGAGAAGGGTGGATGGCTCCATGCGGCCTCGTCACCCACGGGAACGACATCCGTATGGCCCGCAAACATCAGATGCGGACCCTCGGTGCCGAGCCGGGCGTAGAGGTTTTCCACGTCAGGCGTTCCCGCCTCGCTTGCAATCATCCTTTCAACCGCAAAGCCGAGCGGCGAAAGCAGGGTGTCGAGCAGGGAAAGCGCGCCACCTTCCTCAGGCGTCACCGACGGGCAACGGATGAGGGCGGCGAGATTGGCAACGGGATCGGTCGTGGTCATGGTATCAGCTTTTATCAGTCGCGCAGAAGCTCGTTGATGCCGGTCTTGGAGCGGGTCTTTTCATCGACGCGCTTGACGATCACGGCGCAATAGAGGCTCGGACCCGGCTCGCCGTTCGGGAAAGGCTTGCCCGGCATGGTGCCGGCAACGACGACGGAATAGGGCGGTACTTCGCCATAGGTGATTTCGCCGGTGGCGCGATCAACGATCTTGGTCGACTTGCCGATGAACACGCCCATGCCGAGAACGGCACCTTCGCGCACGATGCAGCCTTCAACGACTTCCGAACGGGCGCCGATGAAGCAATTATCCTCAATGATGGTCGGGCCGGCCTGCAGCGGCTCCAGAACGCCGCCGATGCCGACGCCGCCGGAGAGGTGCACGTTCTTGCCGATCTGCGCGCAGGAGCCAACGGTTGCCCAGGTATCGACCATCGTGCCTTCATCGACGTAAGCACCGAGGTTGACGAAAGACGGCATCAGCACCACGTTCTTGGCCACGTAAGCCGAACGGCGCACGACGGCATTCGGCACGGCGCGGAAACCGGCGGCACGGAACTGGTTTTCACCCCAGTTTTCGAACTTCGACGGCACCTTGTCCCACCAGGTGGATTCACCCGGTCCGCCAGTGACGATCTCCATGTCGTTCAGGCGGAAGGAGAGAAGAACGGCCTTTTTCAGCCACTGGTTTACCTTCCAGCTTCCGTCGGCCTGCTTTTCGGCCACGCGCGCCTTGCCGCTATCGAGAAGTTGAAGAGATGTGTTCACCGCATCGCGAACCTCGCCCTTCGTCGATACATTCACGCCATCGCGGTTGTCAAAGGCGGTTTCGATGATGGTTTCGAGGGAAGTGAGATCCGTAAGGCTCATGGAAAATTCCTTAAAGTCGCGTGTGGTCATGGTCACGGAAGGTCCCGCGCCGCTGGAAGGCTTTGGCCATTTGATCTAAGGGAGTGTTGGAAAGGCGTCAATGTGATTTGGGTGATTTGGCGCGCCAGACGAAAGGCATGGAAATGACACGACTGAAAAACGGCAAATTGCGGCGCAAGGACGGGGTATGGGACCCCTTGAAGCGCAGCTCTGCGGACAAGCAGCAGGCCGAGGTCGTTCCCAGGACACCGCAATCGGATTCCCCGTCCTACCGGCTTGCTTATGCGGATATGGATTTTCTTTGCCGTGAGGAACTGCGCCCCGTCAGGCTGCAGCTTGAACTTCTGAAAACGGAAATGGCGCTCACCGAGCGCGGCATCAAATCCACCGTCGTCATGTTCGGCGGTGCGCGTATTCCCGAACCCGGCGGCGAAGCCTGGGCGGCCCGCAACGAGACGCAGAAGCGCAATCTGGAACAGTCCTCCGTCTATTATGACGAGGCGCGCAAATTTGCCCGCCTTTGCACCGATTATGCCGCGAAGTCCGATCACCTCGAATATGTCGTGGTCACCGGTGGTGGCCCCGGTGTCATGGAGGCGGGCAATCGAGGTGCTGCCGATGTCGGAGGCCCGTCGATCGGCCTCAACATCGTTCTGCCGCATGAGCAGGCGCCGAATGCCTATGTCACGCCTGAGCTCAGCTTCAACTTCCACTACTTCGCCATTCGCAAGATGCATTTCCTGATGCGCGCGAAGGCCGTGGTGATCTTCCCCGGTGGCTTCGGTACGCTCGATGAGCTTTTCGAGACGCTGACGCTTATCCAGACCAAGCGCATGGCGCCCATTCCGCTCATCCTGTTCGGCGAGAAATTTTGGCGCTCGGTCGTCAATTTCGAATTCCTGGCGGATTTCGGCACGATCGCCCCGGAAGATATGGATCTGCTGCACTTTGCCGAAACGGCAGATGATGCATGGAAAATCATCTCGGCCTATTACGAACACTGATTTCTGCTTGGCGCGACGAAGTAATTTTAGGGCTTAATTAGCAAACATACTCTAATTTTGCCTCGTCGCGCTGCAGCGCACTGTCCATGCGGACGGGCCTCCATGACGGAGATTTATCATCCGTTGACGTCAGCCTCCCGGCAGACGATTTGATCGAGGCCAAAATGTTCAATCTCAAAGTGAAGTCGCTTGCGACCAAGCTTATCCTCGTTACCGGCTGTGCCATCACCACGGTCCTTGTCGCATCCAATTCCTTCCTCATTTCCCAGACCAGCGAGCGCGTCCATGCGCTGACCATGGATCAGGCCAATACCGAGGCGCGCGCCATCGCCAACGTCATCGCCGCCGATGTGGGTGAGCTTGGCAGCGCCGCGCGTTCCATGGCCGGTGTCATCGGCCGCGCGCATCAGGCCAAATCGATGGATCGCCCCGGCATCGTCAACATCCTCAAGGCCAATGTCGAGCAGAATGCTTTCGCTTTCGGAAGCTGGTTCTGCGAACAGCTGGGCCTTTTCGACGGCCAGACGACAGAGATTGCGAACAGGATCGATCTCGGCACCAATGCTACAGGCGCATTCGCTCCCTATTGGTCAAAGACGCAGAAGGGCGACATCCAGTTCTCGACTTTCGATAACGACTACACCGCCGAATGGTACGCGCTTGCCGCCAAGACGGGCAAGGGCGCCATCACCCAGCCCTATCTCGCACAGGGCACGGAAGTGCCCACCACCATGACTTCGCTTGCCTATCCCGTCATGTCGGACGGCAAGATGATCGGTGTGGCGGGGGTCGATATTTCGCTCGCCTCGCTGTCGCAGAAGCTGCAGGCGCTGCATCCTTTCGAGACCGGCCGCGTCACGCTTGTTTCACAGGGCGGCCAGTGGCTGGTGCCGCTGACGCCCGAGCAGAACATGAAGGCCTATGACGGAGATGGCGCAGACACCGTTCAGGCTGCGCTCGCTTCAGGCAAGCAGGGGCTGATCGAAAATCTCGGCCTCGATACCGACGCGCCCTATAACCGTCTCGTCTACCCGTTCGCGGTTCCCGGCCTCAACGCCACCTGGGTCGTGCTGGTGGATATTCCGCATCAGGCGCTGAACGCACCGGTGGAAGAGCAGACCTATATGATGATCATCGGTGCCATCGTCATTCTCGCCGCCGTCATCACCGCGCTTTATTTCGCCGTGCGCCACTTCGTCGGCAACCCGCTCGCCTCGCTGGTTACGGATGTCCGCACGCTGAGCGATGGCCGCTACGATGTGCCGGTATCCGGACAGGACCGGCGGGATGAAACCGGGGCGGTGGCGACCGCACTGGAAGGCTTCCGCGCAAAGCTTGCCGGCATTCGTGAAATGGAGGCGGACGCTGCCGCCCAGCGCGACAATGCGGAAGCGGCGCGTCAGCGGTCGGAATCCGAGCGCAGTGAAAACAGCCGCATGCAGCAGCACATCGTCAGCGTGCTCGGCTCAGGCCTCAATGCGCTTTCGCAGGGAAATCTGACCTACCGGATCGAGGACGAGTTCCCCGGCGAATATGCCAAGCTGCGCGATGACTTCAACTCGGCGCTCGCCAGCCTCGAGGAAACGGTTTCCACGGTCAATGCGACGGTCGTCAGCATCGGCAACGGCACAGGTGAGATCACCCGCGCCGCCAGCGATCTTTCGCATCGCACCGAACAGCAGGCCGCAAGCCTGGAAGAAACCGCAGCTGCTCTCAACCAGCTGACCGCGCAGGTCAATTCCAGCGCGGAAAACGCCGCGCAGGCAGCCGGTGCCGTCAGCCATGCCTGCGATGATGCGGGCACGTCGGGCGAGGTGGTGCAGCAGGCGGTCAACTCCATGCAGGGCATTGCGCAATCCTCGGCGGAAATTTCCCGCATCATCGGTGTGATCGACGAGATCGCCTTCCAGACCAATCTTCTGGCGCTGAATGCCGGTGTTGAAGCGGCCCGCGCGGGTGATGCCGGCAAGGGCTTTGCAGTCGTTGCGCAGGAGGTTCGCGAACTGGCGCAACGGTCCGCAACCGCCGCCAAGGAAATCAAGGGACTGATCAACACCTCGGCCATGCAGGTGGGCGAGGGCGTCCAGCTGGTCGGCAAGGCCGGCGAGACGATGAAGAACATCGCTGATCAGGTTTTGCAGATCAACCAGCTGATACGGCAGATTTCCGCTTCCGCCAGCGAACAGGCGGTGGGTCTCAAGGAAATCAATTCCGCGGTTACCCAGATGGATCAGGTCACCCAGCAGAATGCAGCGATGGTGGAAGAAACCACGGCGGCCAGCGTGACGCTGAACGGCGAGGCCGAAACGCTGAAATCGCTCGTGGCCGGTTTCGCCGTGTCCGGTGGTCAACCCAGCCAGCAATTGCGCTCGGCGGCGGCTGCCATGCGTGCACCCTCTGCTCCGGCCGCAGCACCGGCCCGCTCTACGGCATCGCGTCCCCGTCCAAGAACCAGCGGTGCAAACGCACTGGCGCAGGATGACTGGACGGAATTCTGACGGGTTTCCCCGCTTCAAATAAAAAGGGCCGCTGGCGATACCAGCGGCCCTTTTTTCATACCCGCGTTCCGGTCAGAGCCGGGCAAAACGCTCCGTCAGCAATTCGAAGAAACCGTCCGCATCCACGTTGCGCATGACACGGGCATTGGCGGGGCGTTCGGTCACGCGCCACCAGTCAACCACCGTCATGCCCATGGTCAGTTCGGACGTGGCCTCGATTTCGACGTTGCACTCGCGACCCTGGAACAGCTCGGGCTTGACGAGATAGGCGATAACGCTCGGATCATGCAGCGGGCCGCCGTCAGAGCCGTATTTCTCGATGTCGAAACGTTCAAAGAATTCCAGCATTTCCGCCATGGCGATGGCCGGGCGTGTGCCGATGTCGCGAATGCGGCTGACCCGCGCCTTGGTGGTCAGAAGCTTGTGGGTGACGTCGAGTGGCATCATCACGATCGGCATGCCGGAACGGAAGACGATATCGGCGGCCTGCGGATCGACATAGACGTTGAATTCCGCCGCCGGCGTGATGTTGCCGCCCTCGAAGAAGCCGCCACCCATCATCACCAGTTCCTTGACGCGGTCGGCGATCTCCGGCGCTTTCAGGAGCGCGAGCGCCACATTGGTCAGCGCGCCGAGCGTGCAGAGCGTCACCGTGCCGGCGGGCTCGCGCATCAGCGTTTCAATGATGAAATCGACCGCATGCTGCTTTTGCGCCTCCATGGTCGGTTCATCGAGAACAGGGCCGTCGAGGCCGGTGCTGCCGTGAACATGCTCGGCGGTGATGGGCTTGCGCACCAGCGGCTTCTCGGCGCCCTCATAGACGGGAATATCGGTGCGGCCGCACAATTCGCAGATGATGCGGATGTTGCGGCTGGTCAGTTTCAGCGGGACGTTGCCGGCGACGGCACACAATCCGAGAATGTCGATTTCGTCAGGGCTTGCGAAAGCAAGCATGATTGCCGCCGCGTCGTCCTGGCCCGGATCGGTGTCGATGATGATTTTTCTGGGTTCTGCCATGTCTTGCCCGCCGTTGAGATGAGCGCTTTTTTCGAGCGGCGGGTGCTCACTTGTCAAGCCTCATTCCTCGGTGCGGCCTTCGCGCCGGTGTTCCGCCTTGCGCATCGCCGCTTGGCTTCCCATATTGCTTGAGCCGGTGCGATTGACCGGCAGGGTTGCCGGAAGCGGGACCGCGAAACGTCGCTTGGTTGCAAGGACAGAAAAGATATGAGCCGCATGACGCCATTCACCCACCCGCTTTTGCTGGGCTTTGATGCCATGGAAAAAACGCTGGAGCGCATGGCGAAGGCCAATGACGGCTATCCCCCCTATAACATCGAACGGCTGCCCGGGGTCGAAGACGTGCCGGAGCGCCTGCGCATCACCATCGCTGTTGCCGGGTTTTCACAGGACGATCTGGATGTGACGACGGCCGACAACCAGCTTGTCATTCGCGGTCGCCAGCAGGAACAGGAAAAGCGGGATTTCCTCTATAGGGGCATTGCGGCGCGCCAGTTCCAGCGGGTCTTCGTGCTTGCCGATGGCATGCAGGTCAGGGAAGCGCGCATGCGCAACGGCCTTCTTTCCATCGATCTCGTCCGGCCTGAAATTTCAAACGTGGTGAAGAAAATTAATATTTCCGTCTCAGAGTAGAACGTGAACGCCGGAATCGGACATGAATCGCTCGGCGTGAAGAAGGAGGCTGAAATATGCTTTTAAAAGAAGCGCATGCGCGTCTCACCCGGTCCCAGCTCGCCCATATCGGCGAGGGAGAAGTGGGATATATCCGCAAGATCCGTGCGGAAGACGTAAGCCGCTGTTTCCCGGAAGCGCCTGATCTCGATCCGCAACTGGATCTGTGGGCACTGTTTGGTGCGGATGGTACGCCGATCCTCCTGACCGACAACCGTTCAAGTACGTTTTTCAAGGCTGCCGAAGACGATCTCAAGACCGTCAGCCTGCATTGAATAAAAAAGCCCGCTTTTGAGCGGGCTTTTTCCTTGATGCATCAAAGGAACGGGCGGTCCGGCATGTCGTCGATCGAGATGACGCCGTCCTTGTTCTTGTCCAGCCGCTCGAACATTTTTTCGCCGGCTGCGGTGAACTCGGCCTTGCTGACCTGACCGTTCTCGTCGGTATCGGCCCAGCGCATCATCCCCAGGCCCGCGCCCTTGCCGCCATGCTTGCCCCAGCCCTGATGACCGGAACGGCCGCCATGTTCGCGTTCGGCGCGCTTGCCTTCGGGGCCTCTACCGTCTTCGGCTTTGGCATCCTGACGCTCGGGACGCGGATTGGCGGCGCGGAAGGCCTCCATCTTGGCCTGGCGATATTCACGCATTTCCTTCGGCGTGATCGAACCGTCCTTGTCCTTGTCGATCTCGGCGAAAAGCGCATCCTGCCGTGCCGCGAATTCTTCCTTTGAAATCTTGCCGTCCTTGTTGGTATCGGCAACCTTCAGAAGGTGAACGAAAGCGGCTTCCTGGCGGATCGGCATGCGATCCTTATGGCCTTTGCCGGGTGCGGCGAAGCTCGCCGTCGCGGCCGTGCTGAGCACAAGGGCTGCGCCAAGAGCAGAGAGGGCGATTTTTCGTGTGGTCATCGTCATTACCTTTCTTTGGTGTCCCTGAAGAAAAGATAGTGACCTCCACCCAGCCTCACCACTTAAACATCCGTAAGGTGGATGAAGCTTCGGTAATGTTCACTGCCCTGTTTTTCAAAAATGCCGGTCAGCCGGCGATGGTTCTCGCCAGGAAGCCGGTCAGATCGTCGGTGATGTAGTCGATATGCGCATCCGTATCGACGGGAATTTCCCAGCGTTCCATGATGACACCCTCGAGGTTCGAAGGCACGAGCAGCACAGTCTTCATGCCGAGCGCCTTGGGAGCCGCGAGATTGCGCGGCAGATCCTCGAACATCGCGGCTTTTTTCGTATCGAGTTTCGCAAGTGCGGCGAACTTCTCATAGGTCGCGCTGGCCGGCTTCGGCAGATAGTCTGCGGCGACGATATCGAAAATATCCTCGAAATGATCGAGAATGCCGAGCGCGCCGGCAGCCGCCTGCGCATGTTTCACGCTGCCATTGGTCAGGATGAACTTGCGGCCTGGCAGTGCCTTGATCGCCGCGCCAAGTTCCGGATGGGGTTTCAGCGCCGAATAATCGATGGCGTGGGCACGTTCCAGAAACTCGTCGGGGCTGATGCCGTAATTGATCATCAGGCCCTGAAGCGTGGTGCCGTGGTCGTGATAATAGCGTTTCTGCAGCTTCCGAGCCTCGTCGGGATCGAGTTTCAGAAGCTCCGCCACATACGCCGTCATGTTGCGGTCGATCTGGGAAAACAGATTGACGTGATGCGGATAGAGCGTGTTGTCGAGATCGAAGACCCATTCGCTCACATGGGCGAAATCGGCGGCATCGGGTAGGTTTTTCGGCTTTGTGTCCATGGGCTGCTTTATGCCCCTTTCGAAGGGCGAAGAAAATCGAAAAGACGACGATTGCTGAGAAAATCGGGCTTGGCTGTGGCCTGCGGCGCATGATACCGCGAGGATCATGGAACTTTGGATAGGCATCACTTTCGCAAGCGCGTTCCTGCAGAACCTGCGCTCGACCCTGCAAAAACACCTCAAGGGCATGATGGGCACGACGGGCGCAACCTTCGTGCGCTTCGTGTTCGGAATGCCCTTTGCTCTCGCCTATCTCGCCTTTCTGCATTTCGGGCTCGGTCGGCCACTGCCGGTGCCGAACATGTCTTTTGCCGTATGGGCGACGGTCGGGGCCATGGCGCAGATCGCCGCCACCTTTCTCCTGGTCCACCTGTTTTCCTTCCGCAACTTCGCGGTCGGCACGGCCTATTCCCGCACCGAACCCGCGCAGGCGGCGCTGTTTGCGCTCATTTTCATCGGTGAAAGCGTCAATGGCGGCACATTGGCGGCCATTGCGGTTTCAGTTGCCGGCGTCATGCTGATTTCGGTGGCGCGCACGGAAGTGACGCCTGCCTCCATTCTCACTTCCATCTTCAGCCGGACAGCCGGTATCGGCCTCGCCTCTGGTGCTTTCTTCGGCCTGTCGTCGGTTGCCTATCGGTCGGCGTCGCTGGCGCTTGCGCCGAGCCTTCCCACCCCGGATGCGGTGATGCAGGCGGGCTTCACGCTCGTCGTCGTCATCGTGATGCAGACCGTCTCGATGTTCTTGTGGATCGTCTGGCGGGAGAGGGAGGAATTGCAGCACATCGCAAAGGCGTGGAAACCGTCGCTTGCGGTCGGTTTCGTGGGGGCCACGGCGTCATTCGGCTGGTTCACGGCGATGACCCTGCAGCAGGCCGCCGTGGTGAAGGCACTGGCGCAGGTGGAAATGCTCTTCGCCTTCGCCTCGACCGTGCTGTTCTTCAAGGAAAAGATCAACCGGCTCGAGCTTTCCGGGTGCCTGCTGATCGTCGTGGGTGTGCTGTCGCTGCTGGCATTCGGCTGAATGCCTGTTGTGGCGGACGGGCCTGCCGTCCGCCACGGAACAAATCAGGGCACGATCAGCGTGCCGGCGCCTTCCGTGAAGATTTCCAGAAGCACCGAATGCGGCGTCTTGCCGTTGAGGATCACCACGCCCTGCACGCCGGCCTTGATGGCCTCGATGCAGGTCTCGACCTTCGGGATCATGCCGCCGGAAATCGTGCCGTCCTTGATAAGGGCGCGCGCCTGCGAGACCGTCAGTTCCTTGATGAGTTCCTTGTTGCGGTCAAGAACGCCCGGCACGTCGGTCAGGAACAGCAGGCGTGTGGCGTTCAGCGCGCCGGCGATGGCGCCGGCAAAGGTGTCGGCGTTGATGTTGTAGGTGGCGCCATCGCGGCCGGGAGCGACGGGGGCGATGACCGGGATCATCTCGGACTTGGCGAGCAGGTCGAGCAATGTGCGGTCAACTTCCACCACCTCACCGACGAAACCGAGATCGAGAACGCGCTCGATATTGCTGTCGGGATCGATGACGGTCTTTTTCGCCTTTTCGGCGAAGACCATGTTGCCGTCCTTGCCGCAAAGGCCGATCGCCCATTCGCCCGTCTGGTTGATGAGCGCGACGATTTCCTTGTTGATCGAACCGGCCAGAACCATTTCGACAATCTCGACCGTCTTGGCGTCGGTGACGCGAAGGCCGCCTTCGAATTTCGATTCGATGCCCATCTTGGTCAGCATCGCGCCGATCTGCGGGCCGCCGCCATGCACGACGATGGGGTTGATCCCGGACTGCTTCAACAGGGCGATATCTTCCGCGAAAGCCTTGCCGAGTGTCGAATCCCCCATGGCGTGCCCACCATATTTCACCACGATGGTCTTGTTCTCGTATTTCTGCATGAAGGGCAGAGCCTGTGCGAGCAGCCGCGCCTGAGTTTCGCTTTCGGAAGCAGTCATGGAAAAACCTCGGTCTGTGGTTGCGGCCCTGAAGAGCCTTTCATCGCTCTACAGCATCGGCGCAGAAATCGGAATCGATTTTTGCGGTGCAGGATGCATGGATTCGACATGTCGGCGCGTTTGCAAGGACAGGCGGAATAGCTGCTTTTGACGAATGAAATAACCTCCGGGCCTTATTGTGTCGGGCCACGGTAAAATTCTGGTTTTGGGCGCTCCAAGGCGCGTAATAAGATTGACATAAAGCACCAATCGGACCAGCCTTGTTCGCAGCAGGGGAGGGGTTATTCAGCAGGGCGACGGGACAGTCGCGCGTCGTGAAACGATGCTGGCCTGAACGACCGAGGAGTTTGAAGACCTATGACGGCACCGGATCGAGACAAGCAAAGCGGTTTGCGGGACGAAGTGCTCGCCGGGGAATATGTGCTGGGTGCCTTGCCGCCGGAGAACATGGCGGAGCTTGCCAAACGCGTGAAGCGGGACCGTCAGTTCGCTGCCATGGTCCGGCGCTGGCGGGACAATCTGGCCGAAACCGAATATCGGGAAAAGGCAACCGTTGCGGCCTTGCTCGAAAGGGATCCGGCCCGATCCGGTCTGCCTTTCAGGAGCCAGCCGCTGCGCAATGGCAGCATCTTTGCCGCCATGCTTTCAGAGATCTGGCATTCGGTGCGGTTCTGGCGGCTTCTGGCGTTGACGGCGATGCTCTGGACCGCCGTTCTGCTTTTCACCATCGCCTGAGAGGCGCAGCTTTCAGAGAGAGATCGTTCTGACGATCTCAGCGCGCAGGCTATCCAGCCCGAAGGATTTTTCCGAGGATGTGGCGAGAACTTCCGGATAGGCGGCGGGGCGCTTGCGGATTTTCTCCAGCGTTTCGCCGATCAGCCGCGGAACACCGGCATCCTTGATCTTGTCCGTCTTTGTCAGCACGATCTGGTAGGACACGGCCGCCTTGTCGAGCAGGCTCAGAACCTCCTCGTCGTTCTTCTTCAGGCCGTGGCGGGAATCGATCAGCACATAGACGCGCTTCAGTGTCGCGCGGCCGCGCAGGTAATCGAAGACGAGCTTGGTCCAGGTATCCACCTGGTCCTTGGGCGCCTGCGCATAACCGTAACCCGGCATGTCGACCAGTGCCATGGGCGGCAGGTCGCCGGCTTCGCCGGAATAACCTTCCGGAACGAAATAGTTCAGTTCCTGGGTGCGTCCGGGCGTGTTGGATGTGCGGGCAAGCCCCTTGTGGCCCACCAGCGCATTGATGAGCGAGGACTTGCCGACATTCGAGCGACCGGCAAAAGCAATTTCCGGCGGGCCTTCGGGCGGCAGGAATTTCATCGCGGGGACACCGCGAATGAAAATCCAGGGTCGCCCGAAAAGGGGCTTTTCGGTTGCCGGACCGGTGTCACTCATTTCGATTGCACCGGCTTTCGCTTGAACAGCCCTTTGAGATTGTCGAACAGTTCGATCTTGGCGCCATGGCGCTTCATGATGACGGCCTGCTGGCTGATGGAAAGCGTGTTGTTCCACGCCCAGTAGATGACCAGACCAGCCGGGAAGGAAGCCAGCATGAAGGTGAAGATCAGCGGCATCCAGGTGAAGATCATCGCCTGTGTCGGATCGGGCGGTGTCGGGTTCATGCGCATCTGCAGGAACATGGTGATGCCCATGATCAGCGGCCATACGCCGATCATCAGGAAATGCGGCACGTCGTAGGGCAGAAGGCCGAACAGGTTGAACAGCGATGTCGGATCGGGCGCGGAAAGGTCGTGGATCCAGCCGAAGAACGGTGCATGCCGCATTTCGATGGTGACGTAGATGACCTTGTAGAGCGCGAAGAAGACAGGGATCTGCAGCAGCATCGGCCAGCAGCCGGCCACCGGATTGATCTTCTCTTCCTTGTAGAGCTGCATCATCGCCTGCTGCATGGCCATGCGGTCATCGCCATGCTTGGCCTTGAGCTCTTCCATCTTCGGCTGCACGCGCTTCATGTTCGCCATGGAAGCATACTGCTTGCTGGCGAGCGGGAAGAAGAGCGCCTTGACCACGATGGTGGTGAGCAGGATCGCCACGCCGAAGTTGCCAAAATAACGGAAGAAGAAATCCATCATTTTGAACATCGGCTTGGTGATGAAGTAGAACCAGCCCCAGTCGATCAGAAGGTCGAACTTCGGAATGGAATATTCGGCTTCATAGCGGTCCACCAGCGGCACTTCCTTGGCGCCGGCAAAGACGAGGCTCTTCAGCTCGATGGACTGGCCGGGTTCGACCGTCATCGTGTCGCTCTTGAAATCGGCCTGGTAGCTCGGCTGATTACCGGTGATATGCGAGTAGCGGGTTTCGAACGGTGTCGTCTGCGGCGGAACGATGGCCGCGGCCCAGTACTTGTCGGTGATGCCGAGCCAGCCGCCGGTCGCCTTGGCAACCGTTACCGGCGCCTCTTCGACGTCCTTGTATTTTTCTTCCGTCAGGCTGCCGTCCTTGCCGGAGACGCCGAGGAAACCTTCATGGATGACGAAGACGGGCGGGATTGCCGGCTTGTTGTTGCGCGTCACGCGGCCGTAGGTGGCGAAGGAAATCGGTGCCTGGCCGGGGTTCTCGACCTTATCGGCGATCGAGATCATGTAATGCTCGTCGATCGATACGGTACGGGAGAAAACGACACCCTTGTCGTTGGTATAGGTAAGCGTGACGGGCGTGTTTTCCGTCAGCTTGTCGCCGCTCGAAAGCGTCCAGACGGTCGTCGGGCCGGGAACGCCGCCGACATCCGCCGCAGCGACGTAACCGAGCTCGGTGAAATAACCGTCCTTGGTGTCGGAGGGCGAAAACAGCGTGATGATCGGGCTCGAGTCATCGACGGTCTCATGGTAGTCCTTGAGCCGGATGTCATCGAAACGGGCGCCGGTCAAATTGATCGAGCCGGCGATGGCGCTGGTGTCGATGGCGACGCGCTGGGTTCTTGCAATCGATTCTTCACGCGTCGCCGTTGCGGCGGCCTGCGTGGAGGAGGCGGGCGGTGCGCCTTCGACGGTCGCGCCGGGTGCGGCACCCGGTGCTGCCTGCTGTTGCTGCGTCGTCTGCTGCTGCGCCTGGCGGGCCTCTTCGGCGCGGCGCTGCTGCTCGATGCGCGGATTCATGTACAGGAATTGCCAGGCTAGGACGATGACAACCGAAAGGGCTATCGCGATGAAGTAATTACGGTTCTTTTCCATCATTCTTTCCTGGAGCGGGTCTCCTGGGACCGTTTCGGTTTCGCCGTTCCTTCAATGCGCTCGGCAAGGAGAGACTGAAGTTTCGGGAAGGCCGTATCGAGCACGTCCCTGCGGGCGACAATCACATAGTCATGACCGGGCTTCATTGCGACCCCGGCAGAAAGCCTGACGGCTTCCTTGAGACGGCGGCGCATGCGATTTCGCTCGACCGCGTTGCCTTGTCTTTTTGTTACGGTAAAACCGACCCGAGGTTCGGTTTCCGGGGTTTTCCGGTCAAGCACTTCCAGAAGAAAGCTGCCCCCCCGCCGTTTTTCCCCTGCCTGAACGGCAAGAAACTCCGACCGGTTTTTAAGCCGGCCGGGTTGTTTTTTAGTCTCGCTCATGTGCCCACGACTTTCATCGGGCCACAGGCTCGGCAATTAAGCCGACAGACGTGCGCGGCCGCGCGCACGGCGGGCTGCGAGAACCTTGCGGCCGCCGGCGGTAGCCATGCGGGCACGGAAACCATGACGACGCTTGCGAACAAGCTTGGACGGTTGGTAGGTACGCTTCGACATTTATTTAATACCGCGGTGTGCGGCCCTTCTTGAATTTGCAACTATTTGCAAGAGCGTTTCGTTTTTTGCACGGCTAACCCCGCCTGGGCGAGCTTTCAATGGCCGAGCGTGCGCGGCTTATAAGGGCATAGGACGAGCAAAGTCAATTGCCGAAGGGGTTTTCGCGGTTCACCTTTTGCGGAAAACGCACGGCCCTCTGTTGCGCTGGCGGGTGGCGGGGCCTGATTCCCGCGCGCAATCGATAAAATCCGAAATTCTTTCTTAACGCAGCATTGATAAATGTTGTGATGCGAAAAGTTATGCCAGCTTCCCATTTTTCGTCGTGCGGCTGGCTTTTGTTGGGGGAACGAAATTGAGAATTCGCGGTCGTATCAATCTTCTTGTCGGGCTGATGAGCCTCGTGGCCTGCACCATCGGCGGGCTGTCCATCTATGCGGTCAGCGAGTTCCGGGTGCGTACGGTCGCATATGAAAAGGCCGCGGAGCGCGCCTACAAGGGCGAGGCGCTCAACCGTCTTGTCACGGCGGTCGTGATGGAGGCGCGCGGCGTATATGCCGCCCCCGATATAACAAAGGCCGCACCCTTCGCGGATGGCATCGTCAAGAACCTCGACGCCATGGAAAAGCTGATCGGCACATGGACCCCTCTTGTTCCGGCGGAACAGAAGGCGGCCTTTGATAACCTCTCCAGCCGCTTCAAGGAATTCAAGGCATTCCGCCTGGAAACCGCGCGGCTTGCCCGTGAGGCCAGCCCGCAGGCGGCCAACCTGCAGGGCAACAATGAGGCGAACCGCGCCAACCGCAAGGCCTATCAGGCCGAAATCGATGCGGTGGTGAAGAACGACATTGCCGAGCTTGAGGAGGTCAAGGCTGGCATAGACGGTTTTGTGACGACTACCTTCTGGCTGGTCATTATCGTCACCGGCAGCGGCATATTGGCCGGCGCTGCGTTCGGTCTCTATATCGGCGCGCGTCAGCTGAGCGCACCCATCCGCAGGGTTTCACAGGTCATGAATGCCGTGGCGGACGGAAATCTGGACGCGGATGTGCCCTATCTCGGCCAGAACGACGAAATCGGCGAAATGGCCGCTGCCGTCGAGGTCTTCAAGAAGAACGGTCGCGAAGTACGCCGCATGAATGCGCAGGAAACCGCCATGCGTGCCAAGAGCGATGATCTGCAGGCCGGCATGGCCATCGTTGTTGATGCCGCGGCAGGGGGTGATTTCAGCCGCCGCATCAACAAGGATTACGGCGACGAAAACCTCAACCGCTTTGCTGCAACGATCAACGCCCTGCTCATCGGAGTGGACAATGGTGTCTCCGAGACCAGCCGTGTCATCGAGGGGCTGGCACGGGGCGACCTGACGGAAAAGATGGATGGCGAGTTCCGTGGTGTGTTCGCCGAGCTCCAGTCCAACGTCAACCAGACGCTGGCCAAGCTGCGCGAAACGATGCGCGAGGTGCGCAGCAGCACGGAAGGTATCAGCGGGAATGCCAACGAGCTGCGTTCGGCGGCCGATGACCTCTCGAAGCGGACGGAACAGCAGGCCGCGGCGCTGGAGGAGACCTCCGCTGCTCTGGACGAGATCACCGCCGTGGTCCGCAACTCCACCGATCGCGCGCAGGAAGCCAGTGCCATGGTTGCCGAAACCAAGCAGAAGACGGAAGAATCCGCCAATGTCGTGCGCGATGCCGTCTCTGCCATGGATCGCATCGAGCACGCCTCGCGCGAAATCAGCCAGATCATCAACGTCATTGACGAGATCGCCTTCCAGACGAACCTTCTGGCACTGAATGCGGGTGTGGAAGCCGCCCGCGCCGGCGAGGCGGGCAAAGGCTTTGCCGTCGTCGCGCAGGAGGTTCGTGAGCTGGCACAGCGTTCCGCAACGGCTGCGAAGGATATCAAGGCGCTGATCACGAAGTCCGGCGAAGAGGTGGGACGTGGCGTGTCGCTGGTGCAGAAGACGGGTAGCGCACTGAGCGAGATCGAGACGCGCGTCCTGTCGATCAATGACCACATCCATTCGATAGCCACGGCGGCGCGGGAGCAGTCCACGGGATTGCACGAGGTCAATACCGCGATCAACCAGATGGACCAGGTGACCCAGCGCAATGCGGCCATGGTGGAGGAGACCTCGGCGGCGACGCACAAGCTGAGCAGCGAGGCGGAGCATCTCGTCACCCTGGTGTCGCGCTTCAAGGTCGGTGTCGAGGACGCCCAGATCCGCACCCGCATGGAGCAGCCCATGCGGCCCGTTGCCGTATCCGGCAGGGCGGCCGCGGTGGCTTCCCCGGCCCGCACATTGATGAACAGCGTCAGCCGCGCTCTCAATGCGCAACCGGCCGCCGTGCCGGCGCAGGGAGACTGGCAGGAGTTCTAATGGAGCCGGCAGGCGGTTTTGCCTGAAACCCGCCATGCCTGAAACCCGCCATGCTTGAAACGCCGCCTTCGGGCGGCGTTTGTTTAGGGCGCTGAGAACGTTTGTTTCGCAGTGCATTGGAAAAATGTCAGTTAGGTCCTATTATCATACGTGCATATAAATCGAGCCGTTCAACCGAAGCGGCAGCGCGCATAGGATCAGGGCCCGGTGTTTTCTAAAGGCGTAGACAGCTTGGACCGCACGGAGGACAATCCGGCGCACTGCATGCCGGGATTGACCGCAGGTCTCTCGGGACGCCTGCTGCTGCTCACGGTCATTTTCGTGATGATCGCCGAAGTGTTGATCTTTGTTCCTTCCGTCGCCAATATGCGCCTTTCCTGGCTGCGGGATCGCCTGAACACGGCCGCCGCCGCCGGCGCGGTGATTGACGGCCTGCAGGCCGAATTGCCGCGAAGCGTGCAGAACGATACGCTGATGGCAACCGGCGCGAAGCTTATTGCCCTGCGCAAGGATGGCACCTCGCGCCTGCTTGCCGTGGCGGAAACGCCGCCCGGGGTGGACGAGCAATATGACCTTTCCGATGTGTCGCAGCTGGCTGCGGTGCGGGATGCCTTTTCCACATTGCTGTTCGGCGGCAACCGCGTCATCCGCGTCTTCGACGTTGTCGGCGATAGCGACACCATCATCGAGCTGGTGCTCGGCGAATACAAGCTGCGGGCGGCCATGCTCGCTTATGCCCGCAATGTGTTCCTGATCTCCATCGTCCTGTCGCTCATCACCGCCGGCCTCATCTTCGTCTCCATCAACCGCATCATGATCCGGCCGATACGCCGGCTGACGCTTGGCATGCAGCAATTCTCGGAAGATCCAGGTAATCCCGAGCGGATTTTCGTACCCGAGGAGGGAACCGACGAGCTGGCCGTTGCGGGCCGTCACCTTGCCGACATGCAGACTGAATTGCAGAAAACGCTCAGGCAGCAGAAGAACCTTGTGGATCTCGGGCTGGCGGTTTCGAAGATCAACCACGATATGCGCAACATCCTGTCTTCCGCGCAGCTTATGTCGGACCGTCTGGTGGATGCCAAGGACCCTATGGTTCGAAGCTTCGCGCCGAAACTGCTGCGCACGATCGACCGCGCCGTGGCCTATACCGGCGAGGTTCTGGCCTATGGCCAGGCGACGGAGGGCGCGCCAAAACGCAAGATGGTTCACCTCAGCCTCCTGGTCAGGGATGTGCGGGACATTCTGGCGTTGGACCCGGAAAACGGCATCGAGTTTCAGGACAGCGTGCCCGTTGATCTCACGGTCGACGCGGATGCCGAGCAGCTGTTCCGGGTGATCCACAATCTCTGTCGCAATGCCGTTCAGGCCCTGCAATCGGATGCGACAAATGCCGCGCCACGACATTTGTCGATTGCCGCCCAGAGGGCGGGCAGTGTCGTCAGCATCGTCATCGACGACAATGGACCGGGAATGCCACGCAAGGCAAAGGAAAACCTGTTTTCCGCTTTCCGGGGGTCGGCCCGTTCCGGCGGCACCGGCCTTGGCCTCGTCATTGCGCGCGAACTGGTGCTTGCCCATGGCGGCACCATCGCGCTTGTCGAAAAGCCCGGTCCGGGTACGCAGTTCCGCATCGAGATCGCCGACCGTGCCGCCACCGTGCAGGCAGCCCGAACCGCCTGAAAACTCCCTTCGCCAGCGGGCCGCAGCCGTTGTCGCGTCTATCGGA
This sequence comes from Rhizobium rhizogenes, assembly GCF_002005205.3. The sequence continues at coordinate 65,644 of NZ_CP019701.2, forward strand.
AAAATGGCGATATGCACTCCACCGAAAATCATGCCTGTGAAATTTCGTTTATAATCAATGAGATAAATGAATTGCTGCGGAAAAATGACAATTTCGAAGCGAAATCGCTTGCAATCGGAATGAGGACGTTTTAGAGGATCGCCACGCCACCGGAAACGACCGGAACGGCACGCACCCGTAGCTCAGCTGGATAGAGCACCAGACTACGAATCTGGGGGTCAGGAGTTCGAATCTCTTCGGGTGCGCCATTTCTTTCCCATTGTCGAGTGATACAATATTTGACCCTTTTGGCCACTATGTTGCCCTTGGGTCAGGGTTGCTGACGTTTCCCAACGATTCCAACCGTATGGGACCTGCCTTCAGGTGCTATTTTTGGTAATGTTTAGGGCGAAACGGCAGCCTTCGTATCAACCATCGCCGCTTGTCATGCTAGTTGAGGCTGTCGCATGTTTCGGGAATTGCGCGTCGGTTTTAGCAGATCCCTCCGCAGTGGCCCGGCCGCGGAAACTCCTAAAACTCATTACATTACATATGTTTACCGCAGGTGGAGGATTCCGGTCATCTGCGCCACCGCCTCCTGAAACCATCAAATGGGCAAGGGGCGCAGGTTTTATGCTATCAGCGGTAGGCGAAATCCTGCATGTTTGGAGACGATGCGGCAGACCGGAGGATCAGAAATGCACCTTTACAGTGACAGTTTCGATGACGAGGGGCCCTGAGGTGTCCGCACAACCATGTTTGCGCAGTCATTGATGATGGAAGTTGCGATGCTTCTTTCTGCCCGGCTCCAAGGTAATTTAGTTCATGCGCGTAGTTATTGCAGCCATCTCTCTATTCACGATCGTTCTGGCCGGAGGCGCGCAGGCGCAGCCTTGGCAAAGCGCCGATCCCGCTTCGACCGGCTGGTCCAGTGATAGGCTGAAGGCAGCGCAAGACTATGCCGCAAGCCTGAAGCCCACGGCCGTCATGGTGGTGCAGGACGGCAAGGTGATCGCCAGTTGGGGGAATGTGTCCCGCAAGGTGAATGTCGCCTCCGTCCGCAAGAGCCTGTTGAGCGCGCTTTACGGCATCGCCGTTTCGGAAGGCCGGATCAGTCTCGCCAGCACCCTTGCCGAGTTGGGCATTGACGATAAGCCGCCGGCCCTCACGGTGGCCGAGAGGCAGGCGACCGCGCGCGATCTGCTCATGGCCCGATCCGGCATCTATCATCCTGCTGCCTATGAAACCGGCGACATGCGGCGCAACAGGCCGGAGCGCGGCAGTCACGCCCCCGGCACCTTCTGGTGGTATAATAATTGGGATTTCAATGCGCTCGGCACGATCTACCGGCAACAGACCGGCGATGATATTTTCCAGAGCTTCGCGCAGCGCATCGCCGCGCCGATTGGCATGGAAGATTTCTCGGCGCGTGACGGCAGGTATATCGCCGAACGTCAGTCGGAGCATTCCGCTTATCCGTTCAGCCTCAGCGCCAGAGACGCGGCCCGCTTCGGCCAGCTCTTTCTTGATGGCGGCCAGTGGAACGGTAGGCAGATCATTCCGGCCTCGTGGGTGAGGGAGTCCACGACCGCCTATTCCGTCACAGATCGCGGGAGCATGGGATACGGCTATCTTTGGTGGACGCTGAACCGCCAGGTCTTCGGCCCCGGCGCTGCCCTTGCATCCGGTTATGGCGGGCAGGCTATTGCCATCGTTCCGTCAAAGCGTTTGGTCGTGGTGCAGATCGTTGACCCGGCACAGAACGCGAAGGGCGTGCGAACCAGCCATTTCGTCAACCTGTTGCAGCAGCTCGCTGCCGCCGCGCCTTGATGGACCATGCAGGGAGCGGCAAGGGCGAAAGATCAGCTTAGCGGATGGAGCTTCGGTGCTTCGGCCCTCCTGCACGTCCTCGCATATGCGGTTATCTTTCTGCTGGCCGATCGGCCGCAATTGAAGCCCCCGCAGGAGCAAAGTGTCAATGTGGAAATCGTGACCCTTCCGCCTCCGGTGGAAGAAAGGCACGAGCCGCCACAGCAGGTTTCCCCGTCTGAAACGCGCGCGGCATCGCAGGAAAACGAGCCGGGAGATCGTGCAGACACGTCGACAATTCCGCAGGTGGCGCTGCCTCACGATGAAATGCCAGCGATGGTGAAGCCGTCGCACATGCTGTCAGAGAAGGTTCTTGACGACCCCCGGAGCCGGAATGCGAGAAAGGAACTGGCGGCACTCGCACCCGCCGATCAGATCGAGCAGCTTTGCGGCCTCGAAGCCATGGCGCAGGTCGGAGAATGGAGCAAGAAGCTTCTGCCTGATCGTGTGGTCGCCTATGCGATGGAGGACCCGAAGATGGTCGGGAATGCCTTTTCGGCTGATGGCGCTGCGCTACACAGCAAACGGGATTGGTTCAAGCTTCAATTCAAATGCGAACTGACCCCGGATCACAAAAAGGTCGCAGCGTTTGAGTTCCTGATTGGAGATCCGATCCCCCGGAAAGATTGGGCTGACCACAGCCTTTCCGACGAGGGCGGATCGCTCGATTGAATGGCTTCGCCGGCACGGGCAAAATATCGTGTTATTCGGCACCCATGAAATCAAGTCCTGAGCCCATTGCGGTTTGATGTTATCGTTGCCTTCAGGCATTCCGCCCGCCTTGCGCCGGGGCGAATTTTGAACCTTCCTGAAACGTGCTAAAATCATCCGGTTGCCGGATGGCCGGGGATAAAAGCCATGTTGGAAGCGGACAGGGTCTTTGCAGGTTCGATTCCGGAAAATTACGACCGCTATATGGTGCCGCTGATCTTCGCACCATTTGCCGCTGATCTGGCGCGGCGGGCGGCGGCCCTGATGCCTGTCGATATTCTGGAAATAGCCGCTGGCACCGGGGTCGTGACACGCAACCTCGCTCCAAGATTGTCACCCGCCGCAAATTATGTCGTGACGGACCTCAACCAGCCGATGCTCGACTTTGCGGCGTCGCGACAGGCGCTGGACAATCGCATAAAGTGGCAACAGGCGGATGCGCAGACGCTGCCGTTTGAAAGTGCGACTTTCGATCTGGTTTTTTGCCAGTTCGGCGCGATGTTCTTTAACGACCGCCAGTCGGCCTATCGCGAGGCAAAACGGGTGTTGAAGCCAGGCGGACATTATTTGTTCAATGTATGGGACCGCATTGAGGAAAACCACTTCGCGGATGATGTGACGAACGCTCTTGCCCGTCTGTTTCCGGATGACCCGCCACGTTTCATGGCCCGCACGCCGCATGGTTACCATGATACGGCATTGATCCGCCGCGAGCTGGAGAAAGCCGGGTTTTCCCGCGTGTCGATCGAGACGGTGCCGGCGCAAAGCCACGCGCCGTCACCGCGCATTCCAGCCGTCGCCTATTGTCAGGGAACCGTCCTTCGAACCGAAATAGAAGCAAGGGCTCCGGGAACGCTGGATGCTGTAACGGATTACGCCGCCTCTGCGATTGAAGCGCGCCATGGCAGCGGTAAGATCGCCGCCAAAATCCAGGCGCATGTGATTCTTGCTGCCGTGTGAAAAGACCCGCGCAACCGGGGAGTTTCCGGCCGATAGGGGCAGGCTTCCGAAATTTGAAAATATGCCCCCTACATATTAGTGGTTTTTGGGGAAGCCTGTGCCGTAGGGCTTAGCGATGAGCCGAGATTGCCGGGCTTTCCGATGTCACCGAAGTTTCGGTAAACCTTCGTCATATTGTCATACAATATAAGCATATGCGCTCCAGAAAAGGAGCGCAGAATGACGCCACAATCACTTGAACTTTCAGGAATCGGCAAGGGCTTCGGGGCTGACGATGTTCTGAAGGAGATCGATCTCTCCATCCGTCCCGGTGAGTTTTTGTCCCTCGTCGGCATGTCGGGCTGCGGCAAGTCCACGCTCTTGCGCATCATCGCAGGGCTGGAAACCCCGGATCGCGGTTCGGTGTCGATCGGCGGGCAGGATGTCACGGAGATCGATCCGAGCGACCGCAATCTGGCGATGGTGTTCCAGTCCTATGCGCTTTATCCGCATATGAGCGTGCGGCAGAATATCGCGACGCCGCTCAGGATGCGGCGTCTGCCCTTTTCCGCGCGCCTGCCGCTGATCGGACGGCTGGCGGCGCCGGCCCAGGCGCTCCGCGAGATCGACGCCGCCGTGGAGCAGGCGGCCGAGACCCTGCAGATCGCGCATCTGCTGGATCGCAGGCCGGCGCAGCTTTCCGGCGGTCAGCGCCAGCGCGTGGCGCTCGCCCGGGCGCTGGTGCGCTCACCCGCCGCCTTCCTGATGGATGAGCCGCTCTCGAACCTCGACGCAAAGCTTCGCGCCCATATGCGCGAGGAGTTGGCCGGCCTGCACCGCCGGCTCGGCGCAACCTTCATCTACGTCACTCATGACCAGATCGAAGCAATGACCATGTCCGACCGGATCGCGCTGATGTCGGAAGGCCGTATCGAGCAGCTTGGCACGCCGGATGAGCTTTACCGGAAGCCTGCGACGCTAACGGTGGCGCGTTTCATCGGCACGCCTTCCATCAATCTGCTGCCGGTCGAAATCGGCACCGAAGGCAAGGTCACGGCCCTCGGGCGCGATCTGGGCCTGGAAGCCTCGGGCCGCGATGCCGGCCCCGCAACGCTTGGCCTGCGCGCCGAGGATCTGCGTCCGGGTATGGAGGGTTTTGCGGTGCGCGTGGTCCGCAGCGAAACCCATGGCGCCGACCGTTTCGTCAGCTGCCGTCTGTTGAGCGACGAGACGGTGGCCATCACCCTGCGTCAGGGCGCGGGCGAGGCGCTTGGCGCCGATGCGAATGGCACGATGATTGTCGGTTTTGCGCCGGAACGTGCCCATCTTTTCGCTGCCGATGGGCTGCGTCGCAAAACGACCGTGCGTGAAAGGGTGCCGGCATGACGGCCGTCGATGTTTCCACGGCTGTGCGCGCTAAATCCCGCCCGCGTCTGTCGAAGGCGGACCGGCGGATGATCTGGCGCGGGCTGATGTTCGCGGCGCCGGCAAGCCTGCTGCTGCTGGCCATCTATATTGTCCCGATGCTCGTTCTTGCCGGTTTTTCCGTCACGGATTATCAGCTCGGCGCGCTCACCACCCGTTTTGTCGGCCTCGGCAATTTCGTCAAGGCATTCCAGGACCCGGTTTTCCTGCGCGCGCTGACGAATACCGCCATCTATGCGGTCATCGTCATTCCCTTTGGCGTGTTTCTGGCGCTTGGCGTGGCGCTGCTCGTTTATAACCGTAAGCGCAGCCGCGCCTTCTGGGAAGTGGCCTATTTCCTTCCCGTCACCGCAACGCTCGTCGCCATGGCGACGGTGTGGCAGTTCCTGCTGCACCCTTCCCTCGGTCCGGTGAATGCGGCGATCAAATGGCTGGGTTTCGAACCCGTCGCCTTCCTCTCCAATCCCGTCCTCCTCATCCCCACCATGGCGCTGATCGGCATCTGGCAGGTCCTAGGCTTCAACATGGTGCTGTTCCTCGCCGGGCTTACCGCCATCTCGAAGGATCTGCACGAGGCGGCGCGGCTGGATGGCGCCAAGAACCCGATCGACCGGTTTCTGACGGTGACATGGCCGATGCTTGGGCCGACGACCATGTTTGTGGTGGTCACCACCTCCATTTCGGCCTTCAAGGTCTTCGAGACGGTCGCCGTTCTCACCAAGGGCCGCTTCGGGTCGGAAACCCTGCTGTTCGACCTCTATCTCGAAGGTTTCGAATATTCCAACACCGGTTATGCCGCCGCGCTGACGGTGATCTTCCTCGCAATCGTGCTGGTGCTTTCAATCGGCCAGACGCTGCATATGGACCGGAAGGTGCATTACTGATGGCCGCGCTCCGCAAATATCTTCCGCATCTTGTGCTAGCGCTCGGTGCTTTCGTGATGCTCCTGCCATTCTACTGGATGGCGCTGACCTCGATCCGTTCGCCGGCAGAGATATTCAACGTCTCGCTCTGGCCGATCCCCGAAAAATTCGACGCGGCCGAGAATTATGCCCGGGCAGCGGGACAGGTGCCGATGGGGCGCTTCATGCTGAACGGCGTCATTGTCTGCTTCGGTATCCTTGTCGTCCAGATATTGACATCGGTTCCGGCGGCCTATGCGCTGGCGAAGCTCCGGTTCCCGGGCCGCAAGCTGCTGCTGGGCCTCGTCATCGCGGCGCTCTGCGTGCCCATCCAGGCACTGGCGCTGCCGCTTTTCGTGGGGCTGGCGAAGACAGAGCTCCTGAACACCTATTTCGCGATGATGATGCCGTTCTTCCTCTCGGTTTTCGCCATCTTCCTGTTCAACCAGTCCTTCCGCAGCTATCCGGATGAAATCATCGAGGCGGCACGCATGGATGGTTTCTCGGAAATGGAAATCTGCTGGGGCCTTGTCCTGCGCGGTTCGCTGCCCTCGCTTGCCGCATTTTCGGTCTTCTCGCTCGTCGCCCACTGGAACGATCTCTACTGGCCGATGATCGTCATCTCCGACACCAATCTCGCCCCGCCGCCGCTTGGCATGATGTTCTTCGCCGATGTCGAATCCGGTGCGAATTACGGTGCGCTGATGGCGGGCGCCACACTGATTACCGCGCCGATGGTGCTGTGCTTCCTCCTCGCACGGCGGCACTTCATCGCCGGTATTACCATGACCGGCGTCAAGTGACGCCGTTCAGACTTCCTCCTCCCAACCTCTCTGGAGACTGACATGAAACTCAACCGACGCGCTGTGATGGGCGGTCTGGCTCTCGGCATGGCTTTTGCGGGCCTCGCTCAGCCGGTTCTGGCCAATGAAATCACGCTGAATGTTCTCTACAACCTGCCGGGCTTCACCAAGTTCCATCAGCCGCTGGCCGATGAATTCATGAAGAAGAACCCGGATGTGAAGATCAACTTCCTCGCTCCGGCAGCCGGTTACAACGAAGGCCAGCAGCAGGTTCTGCGCTCTGCCGTCACTGGCAATCTGCCCGACGTTTATTTCTCGGGCTACAACCTGACGGCGGAACTGGTTCACACGCTTGCACCGCGCAACCAGATCACCGATCTCGGCCCGTTCATTGCGGCTGAAGGCGGTCAGGCTTTCCTCGACAAGAACTACAGCCCGAAGATGGCCGCGCTCGGCCAGATCGACGGCAAGCAGTATGGCCTGCCGGTCAACGCTTCCTCGCCGATCATCTACATCAACTCCGACCTCGTCACCAAGGCTGGCGGCGACCCGGACAAGATGCCGACGACCTTCCCGGAACTCATTGCTCTCGCCAAGAAGATCAAGGCTCTCGATGCCAAGTTCGCCGGCATGAGCTACGACATCAATGGCTGGCCGGATGACTGGTTGTGGCAGGCGCTGGTCTTCGAACAGGGCGGCAAGCTCGTTGACGACAAGACCAAGACCGTTGCTTTCGACAATGAAATCGGCCTCAACGCCCTGAAGATGGCTCGCCAGTTCGTCACCGAAGGTGGCCAGAACCTGCTCGACTGGGATCAGTCCCGCCAGCAGTTCGGTGCAGGCCTGACTGGCTTCATCTTCTCGACCCCGGCCCACGTCCAGACGATTCAGGGTCTGGTTGGCGACCGCTTCAAGCTGAAGACAGCGACCTTCCCGCTCGACAACAAGGAAAACGGCGGCGTGCCGACCGGCGGCAACTCTGCCGTGATCCTGACGCAGGACAAGGCCAAGCAGGATGCAGCCTGGAAATACCTGAAGTGGATCACCGGTCCGGAAGCGCAGAACACCATCGTTCGCATCACCGGCTACCTGCCGACCAACAAGCTGGCCACCGGCCCGGACTTCCTGGCACCCTATTATGCCGAGAACCCGAATGTGAAGACCGCTTCGCTCCAGGCCGATCGTTCGCTGCCCTGGGCTGGTTATCCGGGTGGTGATTCCGTCCGCATCTGGCGCACGCAGCGCGACATCATCGGCACCGTCATGCGCGGTGAGGTAACGCCGGAAGCCGGTCTCAAGCAGATCGTCGAGCAGACCAACGCCCTGCTGAAATAAGCAGAACTAACGAAAAGGCTGCGGGGAAATTCGTTCCCGCAGCCATTTTGCCCAGAAAGACCTGTTATGAAGATCATCCAGATCACCGACACCCATCTTCTGCCGCCGGGCATCGCGATAAACGGCGTCGACCCGGAAAAGCAGCTGCGCGCGGCAATCGCCGATATTATCGAAAAACACGCCGACGCCGATCTTCTTGTCATGACGGGCGATCTTTGCAACTACGGTGAGCCGGAGGCCTATGAGCTGTTGCGCGACATCCTCGCGCCGGTCTCCGTTCCCGTGCGGCTGATGCTTGGCAATCACGATCGCCGGCCTGAATTCGTGGCGGCCTTCCCCGAACAGCCGCGCGACGAAAACGGCTACATCCAGTCCTTCATCGATACGGATTTCGGCCGGCTGCTGTTTCTCGACAGCCACGAAGCCGACGTCATCGGTGGCATCTATGGTGCGGATCGCCTGGCGTGGCTGGAGGGTGCGCTGGAAAGCGCGGGCGAGTTGCCGGTAACGGTTTTCATCCACCACCCGCCGATGGATTGCGGCATCCGCCATTTCGAGCATATCGGCATGCATGATGACGGTGCGCTCATGCGTTGCCTCACGGCCCATGCGGCCGGTGTGCGTCATATCATTTTTGGCCATATCCATGTGCCGATGGCGGGCACCACCGCCGAAGGCATAGCCTATAGCTCGGGTCAGGCCTGCGCCCACCGTTTCATCACCGATATCGATGTCCTGGATCCGCTGTGGACGGGCGGCAATCCCTGTTACCGCGTCATCACAACAGGCGCATTTGGCCTGCGCGCCTATGATGCGGAAGTGGGGCAGGTCGTGCTCGGTCAGGCACCTGTCTGCGAAGGCCCCTGATCACGGGCACTCCGGCTTGCGATGAGGCCGTCGCCTCATCGCCAGTTGCCGTTGAGGAGTTTCCGGCGGCAGGCACGTGCCGATCATAAGCCGGCGTGGCGTTAAGATCGCACGGCCTGTCGCGCCGATGCGCCACTTGTGGTTTGTTGAACGGGATTTGATGCGCGAAGGCCATGGTTCCGTTCACACCCTTGATCTATGTCAGTTTCATCGATGAAACTGCACGCCATAGTCGCCGAAGAGGTGGCCAGCCGAATGCCGTGCCATCGTGATGACAGATCATGGAGAAGTGCATGCTTGAAAAGCGTATTCGCAACGCGTCCCTCTTGAACAGGATTGTCAGCGCCGAAGAAGCCGCCAGTCTCATTCAGGACGGTATGACCGTCGGCATGAGCGGTTTTACGCGCGCTGGTGAAGCCAAGGCCGTGCCGCTGGCGCTGGCCGAGCGCGCCAAGTCGCATCCCATGAAGATTACCCTGATGACCGGCGCATCGCTTGGCAACGATCTCGACAAGACCATGGTCGAGGCAGGCATGCTGGCGCGCCGCATGCCGTTCCAGTCCGATCCGGCTTTGCGCAGGGCGATCAACGACGGCAAGGTGATGTTCATCGATCAGCATCTTTCCGAAACGGTCGAGCAATTGCGTGGCGGTCAGATTCACGGGGTCGATATCGCCATTGTCGAGGCCGTGGCAATCACGGCGGAAGGCGGTATCGTCCCCACCACCTCGGTCGGTAATTCCGCAAGCTTCGCCATTCTGGCCGACAAGGTCATCGTTGAGATCAACCTGTCGCAACCCGAAGTGCTGGAGGGGCTGCACGACATCTTCATTCCCGCCAAACGCCCGACCCGCATGCCCATCCCCGTGGTGGCGACGGACAGCCGTGTCGGCCTGCCATTCATTCCGGTTCCGCCGGAAAAGATCGCTGCAATCGTGCTGAGCGACAAGAGCGACAGTTTTTCGACGGTGCTGCCGCCGGATGACGAAACCAAGGCGATTGCCGGCCACCTCACCGAGTTCCTGCTGAACGAGGTTCGTCATGGCCGCATGACCCACGAACTCCAGCCACTCCAGGCCGGCATCGGCACCATCGCCAATGCGGTGATGCATGGTTTCATCGATACGCCGTTTCACGATCTCAAAATGTATTCGGAAGTCCTGCAGGATTCGACCTTCGAGCTTTTCGATGCCGGCAAGCTCACCTTCGCCTCCGGTTCGTCGATCACGCTCTCCTCCGCCATGAATGAACAGGTCATGCCGCGGCTGGCCGAGTACAAGAGCCGGCTGATCCTTCGCCCGCAGGAAGTCAGCAATCATCCGGAAGTCATCCGCCGCCTCGGTATCATCGGCATCAACACCGCGCTGGAATTCGATATTTACGGAAACGTGAACTCCACGCATGTCGGCGGAACGCATATGATGAACGGCATTGGCGGCTCGGGGGATTTCGCCCGCAACGCCTATATGTCGATCTTCGTCACCAAGTCGATTGCCAAGGGTGGGGCCATCTCCAGCGTCGTTCCGATGGTCAGCCATGTCGATCACACCGAGCATGATGTCGATATTCTCGTCACCGAAACCGGGCTGGCCGATCTGCGCGGTCTCGCTCCGCGCGAGCGAGCGGCCGTTATCATCGCAAACTGCGTGCATCCCAGCTATCGCGATGCGCTGACGGATTATTTTAAGCGGGCGGCGGCACGGGGCGGGCACACGCCACATCTCATCGAAGAGGCGCTGTCCTGGCATAATGCGCTTCGGGAAAGAGGAACGATGCTGCCGCAGTAACAGGTCCCGCGCTCTTGCCGGCTGCCGAGTTTCCGGCCTGTCGGCCGGCAATTGGGTCTGTTTGGACACACCGGGGCGGAAAGTGTCCGCTGCTCCGCTTTGGTTGCTGGCGCGGCAGTTCCGCCTCCGGTAGAAAATTCTCTCCCCCTGGCTGCTATCCGGCTGCCTCTGGGTTGTAGGAGAGTGATGTGATGCCCATTCGCTTCGTGGCCGTAATTGCGATTGTCGCCCTGCTCGCAGGCTGCGGTGGGCGTCCTATCGGGGTCATGACGCCGACGGGGCAGACCGTGGCGGGCACGACGCCGGTCAATCTTCTGGTTGCCACCACGCGTGCGCCATCGGAAAACACCGCCGTGCTATTCGGCGGTGAGCGTGGAACGGGCCTGAAGGTCGATGCTGTCACCATTTCCATTCCACCCAATGCCAACCGCAAGGTCGGGCAGGTGCAATGGCCGAAAAAACTGCCGCCGAACCCGCTGAAGGATTTCACTACGGTGGCGGTGGAGCCTATTCGTTCTGAAGCCGAAACCAGAAGCTGGATCGGTAAACATATCGCGAAGGACCGCCGCGTGCTGGTCTTCGTGCATGGCTTCAACAATCGCTACGAAGAATCCGTTTATCGCTTCGCCCAGATCGTCCATGATTCAGGCACGGATGTTGTGCCCGTCGTCTTCACCTGGCCGTCGCGGGCAAGCATTTTCGACTATAATTACGACAAGGAAAGCACCAACTATTCCCGCGATGCGCTTGAAGAGATGCTGACGCGTCTGGCCAAGGACAAATCCATCGGCGAGGTCACGGTCATGGCGCATTCCATGGGTACCTGGCTTGCGGTGGAAGCGCTGCGCCAGATGGCGATCCGCAACGGCCGGGTCGATCCGAAGATCAGCAATGTCATTCTTGCCGCGCCGGATCTCGATGTGGACGTGTTCAGCCGGCAATTTGCAAGTCTTGGCAAGACGCCGCCGAAATTCACCCTTTTCGTCTCGCAGGATGACCGCGCACTTAGCCTGTCGCGCCGCATCTCCGGCAATGTCGACCGCCTTGGCCAGATCGATCCATCCGTCGAGCCTTATAGCAGCCAGCTGGAAAAGGCCGGCATCACCGTTCTCGATCTCACCAAGCTGCAATCCGGTGATCGTCTGAACCACGGTAAATTTGCCGAAAGCCCCGAGGTCGTCCGCCTGATCGGCGACCGCCTCATCGCCGGCCAGACGGTGACGGATTCCGACGTCGGTCTGGGTGAGGCGCTTGGCGCGGTCAGCATCGGCGCTGCGCAAACCGTCGGAACGGCGGCCAGCGTGGTGGTCAGCGCACCGATTGCAGTCTTTGATCCGCGCACGCGGGAAAATTACGGCCGGCAGGTGGAACGCCTTGGTCGCTCCATGGAGAATACGGTCGGATCGGTGGGCGATACCGCCGGCTCTGTGGTGGATGATCAGGCGGTTCAGGGTTCGAGAGTGAATTGCGATGCCGCCGCCAATCGAAACCGGGCGGAATGCCGTAACCGCTAAACTACAATGCGTGTGGGGGTGGCGAAAACGCCAAGCGGTTTTGTCATTACGCCCCGCAGATTTGTATACAGCTTGTATTTTTATCTGTATGGTTGGGCCAACAACCCAACTTCCGGAGTAAGACCCCATGCGTTGGAAACGCACCCTCCAGCTTCTCGATGTGCATTGCGAAGGCGAAATCGGCCGTGTCGTCACCGGCGGCGCGCCGAAAATCCCAGGCAACACGGTTGCTGAACAGCTTCACTGGATGAATACGGACCCGCAGGGGGAGGCGCTGCGCCGCTTCCTGACGCTTGAACCGCGTGGTACGCCGATGGGGTCGGTCAATCTTCTCCTGCCGCCGAAGCATCCCGATGCACACGTCGCTTTCGTCATTCTCCAGCCGGATCAGGCGCATGCCAGCTCCGGCTCCAATTCCATCTGTGCCACCACGGCACTGCTGGAAAGCGGCATGGTGGAGATGCAGGAACCGGAAACCGTCATTATTCTGGAAACGGCCGCCGGCCTCGTCAAAGCGACGGCCACCTGCCGTGACGGGCGCTGCGAAAAGGTCAAGCTGACCATGGTGCCGTCCTTCGTGCATGAGCTGGATGTCAGCATCGACACGCCCGAATGGGGCAAAGTGACGATGGACATTTCCTACGGCGGCATTTTTTACGCGCTCGTTGATGTTCGCCAGATCGGTCTCACCATCGAGAAGGCCAATGCCGCGAAACTCGTTGCCGCCGGCATGACCCTGAAGGACCTCGTAAACCGTGAAATGACGGTCGTTCATCCGGAAATCCCCGCCATATCAGGCGTTGCCTATGTCATGTTCCGCGATGTGGATGCCGATGGTTCCATCCGCACCTGCACCACCATGTGGCCGGGCCGGGCGGATCGCTCCCCCTGTGGCACCGGCAATTCCGCCAATCTCGCCACGCTTTATGCGCGCGGCAAGGTGAAGGTGGGCGATGAATATAAATCCCGCTCGATCATCGGTTCGGAATTTGACGTCGGCCTTTCCGCCGTCACCGAGGTGGCGGGTCGTCCGGCCGTCATTCCCACCATTGCCGGGCGCGGCTTCACCTTCGGTCTGCACCAGGTGGGTCTCGATCCTTTCGACCCGTTGGCGGATGGTTTCGCCATGACCGATGTCTGGGGTCCGGAAGCGGGCAACATCTGAGACACGCTTCAAAAAAATGACATTTACAGCCGCCCGATGACCTCTGGCGGCTGTTTTCCCGCGACAAAAGATGCTAAGCGGGCGCAATTCCATCATGCTCCGAGGTATCCCGATGAAGTCGCTCACCCTGCGCCGCCCTGATGACTGGCACCTGCATCTTCGTGATGGCGCCATGCTGGAAGGGGTGATCGGGGATACGAGCCGCCATTTCGCCCGCGCCATCATCATGCCGAATCTGGTGCCGCCGGTCGTTACCACGGCCGATGCCCGCGCCTATCGCGAACGCATCGTCAAGGCGATCCCGGCGGGTGACCGCTTCGAGCCGCTGATGACCCTGTACCTCACTGAGGATACTGTTGCCGACGACGTGGAAGAGGGCAAAAAAAGTGGCCTCATCACCGCCGTAAAGCTCTATCCGGCGGGTGCGACCACCAATTCCCACGGCGGCGTGCGCGACTTCAATAAGGCGATGCCGGTTCTGGAGCGCATGGCGAAGATTGGCCTGCCGCTTTGCGTGCATGGCGAGGTGACGGCGCCGGAAGTCGATATTTTCGATCGCGAGAAGGTTTTCATCGATACGGTTCTGGAACCGCTGCGCCAGCGCCTGCCGGAACTGAAGGTGACGATGGAGCACATTACCACCCGTGACGGCGTGGACTACATCAAGTCATCCAAGGCCAATCTGGCCGGTTCCATCACCACCCACCATCTCATCATCAACCGCAATGCCATTCTGGTCGGCGGTATCAAGCCGCATTATTATTGCCTGCCCGTCGCCAAGCGCGAAGAGCACCGGCTGGCCCTGCGGGCTGCCGCGACTTCGGGTGATGCGCGCTTCTTCCTCGGTACGGATTCCGCCCCGCATGTCGATCCCACCAAGGAATGCGCCTGCGGCTGTGCCGGTATCTATACCTCCATCAATACCATGAGCTGCCTTGCCCATGTCTTCGAGGACGAAAATGCCCTCGATAAACTGGAAGCCTTCGCCTCGCTGAATGGTCCCGCCTGGTATGGTCTCGCACCGAATGAAGAGACGATCACGCTGGTCAAGCGTGATGAAGCGGTTTCCTTCCCCGAAAAGATCGAGACGGGCGCTGGGCCGGTGACGGTGTTTGACCCGATGTTCCCGCTCCACTGGGATGTAAGCTGATTTTTTAATGACCGCCGGCACTGCCGGCGGTTTTGTTATGGTCTTCAGGTATCCGCCCTCAAATCCGGTGCCGCCTGAGGATGCCTGCAACACTGAACCAAGACGTTGTGCTTTCCGCAAACCGATCCGGGTTTTCGGAGCGATAAACCAAGGCCGAAAAGGAGAACGCCTATGAACCATTTCACATTCACTGACCGCACCGTCGTTGCGGAACTGGTTGCGAAGATGTTGTGGGAAATCAAGGCGGTCCATTTCAATTCCGAAAGCCCTTATACTTTCGCTTCGGGCATGAAGAGCCCTGTCTATATCGACATGCGCAAGCTCATCTCCTTCCCGCGCATTCGCTCGGCGGCCATGGATTTCGCGGCGGCGGCTGTCATGCGCGAGGCCGGCTTCGAGAAGTTCGACTGTGTCGCCGGCGGTGAAACGGCGGGCATTCCCTTTGCCGCTTTCCTTGCCGAGCGCCTTGGCCTGCCGATGATCTATTGCCGCAAGAAGCCGAAAGGCCATGGACGTAATGCCCAGATCGAAGGCCATATGCCGGAAGGTGCCCGCGTTCTCGTCATCGAGGATTTGACGACGGCCGGCGGTTCGATGTTCACCTTCATCGACGCCATCCGTGCGGCGGGCGGCATTGTCGATCATGGCATCGCGCTCTTCTATTACGGCATCTTCGAAGAGGCCGAAGCACGCTTCGCCAATGGCAATGTCAAGCTGCATTATCTGACGACCTGGCGCGATGTTCTGGCGGTCGCACGGGCTGAAAAACTGTTCGATGAAAAGACGTTGTCGGGGGTTGAGGCCTTCCTCGATAATCCGCTGCCCTGGTCTGCCAAGCACGGCGGCGTCAGCGAATTGCCGCAATCTTAATTTCGGATGCGGCCAGTCGGCTTGTGGCTGGCCTTCCGATCGATCTTCGTCTAAATCGATTTAAGTTCATTTGATTTGCTGTTTTGAGGAGGACCGTAATGATCCTGTGTTGTGGTGAAGCCCTGATTGACATGCTGCCCCGGCAGACGACGCTGGGTGAGGCGGGTTTTGCCCCCTATGCAGGCGGAGCGGTCTTCAACACGGCAATTGCGCTGGGGCGTCTCGGCGTCCCCTCCGCCTTTTTCACCGGTCTTTCCGATGACATGATGGGCGATATCCTGCGGGAAACCCTGCGCGCCAGCAAGGTGGATTTCAGCTATTGCGCGACGCTGTCGCGGCCGACGACCATCGCCTTCGTCAAGCTGGTGGATGGCCACGCGACTTACGCTTTTTACGACGAGAACACCGCTGGCCGGATGATCACAGAGGCCGAGCTTCCGGCGCTGGGCGCCGATTGCGAAGCGCTGCATTTCGGTGCCATCAGCCTCATTCCCGAACCCTGCGGCAGCACCTATGAGGCGCTGATGACGCGCGAGCATAAAAGCCGTGTCATCTCGCTCGATCCGAATATCCGCCCCGGTTTCATCAAGGACAAGCAGTCCCACATGGCCCGCATCCGCCGCATGGCCGCCATGTCGGATATCGTCAAGTTCTCGGATGAGGACCTTGCCTGGTTCGGTCTGGAAGGCGATGAGGATACGCTCGCCCGCCATTGGCTGCATCATGGCGCGAAACTGGTGGTCGTCACCCGCGGCGCCAAGGGCGCTGTGGGTTATACTGCCAATCTCAAGGTGGAAGTGGCCTCCGAGCGGGTCGACGTCGTCGACACTGTCGGCGCGGGCGACACTTTTGACGCCGGCATTCTCGCTTCGCTTAAAATGCAGGGTATCCTCACAAAGGCGCAGGTTGCCGCGCTGACGGAAGAGCAGATCAGAAAGGCCTTGGCGCTGGGCGCGAAGGCGGCGGCAGTCACCGTCTCACGCGCTGGCGCGAATCCGCCATTTGCGCATGAAATCGGCCTTTGATGCGCGCGGTTGAACCATTTTGAAAAGGTGGTTCAACGCTCTCCCCGGTGCTAAAGCCGCAAAAAACCGGTATTTCGATATTATCACGCTTGTGTCAGCTGTTTTTTCACGAAACAAGCATCGCATGAGTGTTCTGAAGACCCATCCTTTTGATTTCGATCCGACCTATGGCATGCAGCGCGACCAGTTGCTGGCCATTACCCCGCCCGAGGCACCGCCGGGTTTCGATGATTTCTGGCAGAAGCGCTATCGCCGCGCGCTTGCCACGGATCCGCGGCCGGTGTTGCGCAGGAGCAGGCTCAGCCATCCGCGCTGGCATGTCCTCGATGTCAGCTACACCTCGACCGGCGGCTTCCGCATCGGCGGGTGGATGCTTCTTCCGCGCGAAGGCCATGTGCGCCGCGGCCTCGTCGTCGGCCATGGTTATGGCGGGCGCTCCGAGCCTGATTTCGAAGTGCCGGTGGAAGAAACGGCAGTCCTGTTTCCCTGTTTTCGCGGACTCTCGTTAAGCGCCTGTCCGCCGATTTCTTCGGAATCGGCGCTTCATGTTCTCTACAATATCGACAGGAAAGACGATTACATCATTGGCGGCTGTGTCGATGATCTGTGGGTCGCCGTTTCCACGCTCGTGACGCTTTATCCCTGGCTGGAAGGGCAGGTGGGGTATAGCGGCATCAGTTTCGGCGGTGGCATCGGCGCTCTGGCAATACCTTTTGACGAGCGCATCGACCGTGGCCATCTGGTGGTGCCGACATTCGGGCATAGGCCGTTCTGGCTGACATTGCCCACCGTTGGCAGTGCGAATTCGGTTCAGTCATACCAGAAGGCCCATCCGAATGTGCTCGAGACCCTGCGCTTCTTCGATGCGGCCTGTGCCGCCGCCCGCATAAAAGTGCCGATGCTGGTTGCACCGGCGCTCTTTGATCCGTCGGTGGCGCCACCCTGCCAGTTCGCAGTGGCCAATGCGCTGCCGCAATCAAAATTTAATGAAATCTTCATCCTCGACGCCGGGCATTTCGATTACCCTGACAGCGCATCGCAAGATGCGGTCCATAAGGACAAGGTCAGACGGTTTTTCAAGGTGCCATGAAACGCGAATATCTCCGCTGGTACAGTCACAGGCTCCATCGCGATATGGAGCTCCTGATATTCGGTCATGCCGGCGCCAAGGTGCTGATGTTTCCCACCCGCGACGGGCGTTTCTTCGAATATGAGGAATTAGGCATCGTTGCGAGCCTTTCCGAAAAGCTGGAGGCCGGCCACCTCCAGCTTTATTGTATCGAGGGTCTGGCACGGGAAAGTTTTTACGCGGGCCACAACCATCCAGCCGAGCGTGTGCGCCGTCATGCAGCACTTGAAACCTATATTCTCAATGAAGTGCTGCCGCTGATGGCCGAGAAGAATCCTGAGGGCAGCACCATTGTGCAGGGCTGCAGCCTCGGTGCCTTTCAGGCCGCCAGCCTCGTTTTCCGCCATCCGCATCTCTTTACCAAGCTCGTCGCCTTTTCCGGCCGCTACGACCTGACGATGAAGGTGGAGTCCTTCGGCGATCTGTTCGATGGTTATTACGATGACGACGTGTATTTCCACATGCCAAGCCACTTCCTGCCGGGCCTCTCATGCCCCTGGCGGCTCGATAGCCTGCGCCGCATCGACATGGTCTTCACCATCGGTGACGCCGACCCCTTTCTTAACAACAACCATCATCTGAGCCGTGTGCTCTCGGACAAGCAGGTGGGGCATCAGATGCATGTCTGGGAAGGCCGCGCACACCGGGCGGGCGCATGGCGTAAAATGGCGGCACTTTATATTTGAAAGTCTGACAGCCTCAGGTGAGAAGAAATTCCATCAGCGCGTTTTGCGCGTGCAGAAGATAGGCCTTCGCGGCCCGGCTCTGGCAGGCCGGATGCACCATGGCGTCCGCCGTCACCTCCTGACCGCGCGCGACGGGCGGGCAGGGCAGGAAGATCGTATTCGGACGCAGCCTGTCGAGAAGGGATGCGGATATGCGATAGTCGGTCAGGCCATGATCCGGTCCGCCAGGCCAGGAATCGGTAATGATCACATCCGCATCGAGCAATTCCCCGGGGTCTGAGCTTGCCCGGAAATTTGGGTTGAGGAGCGCGGGATCGGTGACATGCCACTGGTTGGGATAGACCTGCGTGACCTGAATGGGCAACGATATCGAGGCCTCGACCCATGAGCGCAGGATATTGGCATCCGGCGCTACGCCGACGATTTTAAGCCCGTCTATTTGACCCCTTGCGCTTTTGATATAGGCAAGGTCGCCGAGGGTCTCGCACGGATGGTTGGATTTCGTTCGCGCATTGATGACCGGTGCGGTCATTTCCGCCGCGAGTGCGTGAAGGGTCGAAAGCTCTTTCGTGCGGACAACCAGCAGGTCGAACCAATTGTCGAGATAACCGGCAAGATCAGCGGTTTCTTCACGGCCATTGAAACCGATTGGAGCGGTGACACAAATCCCGCCCATGGCTTGAACACCGAGATCAAAGGCGGTGGTGTTGCGCCAGCCGGTGTCGTCGACAATCAGCCCGATGCGTTTTCCCTTGAGCAGCTGCGGCATGGCGGCGTTTGACCAGCTCTCTGCCAGACTGCCCGCGCGCTCGATGATTGATAGCGCCGCATCCGCTGGCAGATCGTGGAACTCCAGAAAATCCTTGCCGGGCCGGGATGACATACATGCCTCCAATTTGACATTCCATTGATGTCGGCCATTGATGCCGGCCATTGATGTCGGATTGAAAAAAAGCCGGAAGTGTCCTTCCGGCTTTCCTGAGATCGTGGGTAGCCGGATATTACCCCGCCAGACCCGCCAGCGCCTTCACCAGCCCCTGTGTCGAGCTGTCATGGCCGGCGGCGCTTTCCTTGCCTTCCACGACAGGCAGCAGGCCGGTCGCCAGTTCCTTGCCAAGCTCCACGCCCCACTGGTCGAAGGAGTTGATGCGGAACAGCACGCCTTCCACGAAGACACGGTGCTCGTAAAGCGCGATCAGGCGGCCGAGTGCAAACGGCGTCAGCTTGTCATAAACGAAGGTGATCGAGGGGCGGTTGCCGGTGAAGACACGGTGCGGGGCGATAAAGTCGGCGAGCTTGTCTTCCATGCCCTTGGAGGTAAGCTGGGCCTTCGCTTCAGCCAGCGTCCGTCCCTTCATCAGCGCTTCCGATTGCGCCAGGCAATTGGCGATGAGAAGCTGGTGCTGATGGCGCAGTTCGGGCTCGAAACCGTTGGCGGCGATCATGAATTCCGCCGGAATGACGCTCGTGCCCTGATGGATCAGCTGGTAGAAGGCGTGCTGGCCGTTGGTGCCGGGCTCGCCCCAGACGACCGGGCCGGACTGGCCTTCGACCGGCGTGCCGTCGATGGTGACGCCCTTGCCGTTCGATTCCATGTCGAGCTGCTGCAGATAGGCGGGGAAACGCGACAGCCGCTGGTCATAGGGCAGGATCGCCCGCGTCGGATAGTTCAGCACGTTACGGTTATAGAAGCCGATGAGGCCGAGCAGCATCGGCAGGTTTTCGCGGATCGGCGCTTCGCGGAAATGCCGGTCCATTGCATGTGCACCATCCAGGAACTTGCCGAAATTATCCGGCCCGATGGCGATCATCAGCGGCAGGCCGATGGCCGACCAGATCGAATAACGGCCGCCGACCCAGTCCCAGAAACCGAAGATGCGGTCGCTTTCGATGCCGAAGGCGGCAACCTTGTCCAGCGCGGTGGAAACGGCGGCGAAATGATGCTTGACGGCGCCTTCACCCAGCTTTTCGGCGATGAAGCGACGTGCGGTGGCGGCGTTCGTCATCGTCTCGATGGTGGTGAAAGTCTTGGAGGCAACGATAAAGAGCGAGGTCTCGGGGTCGATTAGCTTCAGCGTGTCGGCAATATGCGCGCCATCGATGTTGGACACGAAATGCGCGCGCGGGCCGTCATGGAAAGGTGCGAGCGCCAGCGTTGCCATGACAGGGCCGAGATCGGAGCCGCCAATGCCGATATTGATGACATCGGTAATCTTCTTGCCGGTCGCGCCCTTGAGCGAGCCGGAACGGATCGCATCGGCAAACTTGCCCATGGCGGTCAGAACGCCGTTCACGTCAGGCATCACATCCTTGCCGTCCACAAGAACGGGCGTGTTGGAGCGGTTGCGCAGCGCGGTATGCAGCACGGCGCGGTCTTCGGTGAAGTTGATCGCCTTGCCGGAGAACATCTCCTCGCGCTTGGCCTCGACGCCGCCCTCGCGCGCCAGCTGTTCGAGAAGCGTCACGATCTCTTCGTTGACGGCGCATTTGGAATAATCCATCAGCAGGTCATCGAATTTTACGCTGAAACGGCTGAATCTCTTGTCATCGGCCGCAAAGGCGGCGCGAAGATCGGTTGCGGCTGTGCTGCTTGCCGTTGCTTTGAGTTTTTCGATGGTGGCCTGCATCATGTGCTCCTCGGCTTCCGTGGAAGGATGAGGAAACTATTCTTTTTCAGGCGGCCAAATCAAGGCGACTTTGAGAAAAGAAAAGAGCCGGTCGCCCGGCTCCATTCGCTCAGTTCAGATTGCGCAATTCACGCCGCAAAATCTTGCCGACATTCGATTTCGGCAGCTCGGTGCGGAACTCGATGATTTTCGGCCGCTTGTAGTTTGTCAGGCTCTTGGCACAGAAAGCCTTGAGCTCCGTTTCCGTGAGGGACTGGTCCTTCTTGACGACGAAAAGCTTCACGGTTTCGCCGGAATGTTCGTCCGGAACACCGATCGCGGCGCATTCCAGTACGCCGGGATGGCTGGCGGCCACTTCCTCGACCTCGTTTGGATAGACGTTGAAACCGGAGACCAGAATCATGTCCTTCTTGCGATCGACGATCTTGGTGTAACCGCGCTCGTCCATGAAACCCATGTCGCCGGACCGGAAAAACCCGTCCTGTGTCATGACCTTGGCGGTCTCATCCGGCCTCTGCCAGTAACCGGCCATGACCTGCGGTCCGCGAATGCAGACTTCGCCGACTTCGCCCAGGGGCAGGCTGTTGCCGTCGTCGTCGCGAATGTCGATTTCCGTCGAGGAAAGGGGCAGGCCGATGGTGCCGCTGAATTCCGAGGTGTCCAGCCGGTTGACGGTCGCTACCGGCGAGGTCTCCGACAGCCCGTAACCTTCGGCGATCGGGCAGCCGACGACTGAAAGCCAGCGCTCCGCAACCGGCCTCTGCACGGCCATGCCGCCGCCGAGAACCAGAATGAGCGAGGACAGGTCGAGCTTGCGAAAATCCTCATTGTTCATCAACGCGTTGAAGAGTGTATTGATGCCGGGGAAAACATGCGGCTGGTAATGTGTCAGCTCTTTCACGAAACCGGGAATATCGCGCGGATTGGCGATCAACAGGTTGTGGCCACCCAGCGCAATGCCCATCAGCGAGTTTACCGTCAGCGCGAAGATGTGGCACAGCGGCAGCGCGCAGATGAAGTTGAGAACCTCGGGACGATCCTTACGGCTGTTAAAGGCGGCATCCAGCCACAGGCTGATCTGCGCCTTGTTGGCGAGAAGATTGGCGTGGGTGAGGATCGCGCCTTTGGAAATACCGGTGGTTCCACCCGTATATTGCAGGAATGCGATATCCTGTGCTGTGAGGCCGGCGGGCTTGAGGGAAAATCCCTGGCCTTCCTTGAGCACGGCCTTGAAGCTGATCGAGCCGGGGATCGCATAGGCGGGCACGAGCTTTTTCACCTTGCGGACCACGAGATTGACGATATGTCCCTTGAAGCCGAGAAGATCACCCATGGACGCGACGACCACATCCCGGACGGCGCTTTTCGGCACGGCCTGCTGCGCCACATGGGCGAAGTTTTCCAGCACGAAAAGCACTTTTGCGCCGGAGTCCTTCAGCTGGTGTTCCAGTTCGCGCGGTGTGTAGAGCGGATTGACGTTGACCACGACCATGCCTGCCCGCAGGATACCGTAAACCGCGACGGGATTTTGCAGGATGTTCGGCATCATCACGGCAACCCGGTCGCCTTTTTCCAGTCCCCTGGATTGCAGCCAGGCGGCGACGGCGCGGGTTTCAGTGTCAAGCTGCCGATAGGTCAGCGATTTCCCCATGCTGGAAAAGGCTTTACGGTCGGCAAATTGCACGCAGCTCTTTTCGAGGAGATCGACAAGGGAAGCATTGGCCGAAGCAGGAATCTCGGAAGGGACGCCCGGCGGATAGGATGACAGCCAGCGTTTCTCGACGCTGACATTTTCCGCGTGTCCCAGGGACAGTTCACTCATGCTGCTCCTCCCAGAGTCTTTGTCGCGCCCGTGCATCCGGTGGAATGCATGAAGGCGCTTTCGGCTGCCTGATGGTCATGGGGTTCCCGCAATCAGCCGGCTTGTCTGCCGGATCGAAGAAACCACATGTGCGTCACCGGATCGACCGCTCCTCCTGCTCCCCGGTGACGAATGATAGACGCGGAATCCCTTGACGTCCATCATGTCGGCAAAGCCTATTTAACTCTAACGTAAACGTCAATATTGCTGTCCAACATCTCGCGGCCTCGTGAATGAAAACCGTGTTATTCGCGATTTTTTGACTTTAATCCTGATTTGAGCGATCAACATAATTCGCAAAGCAGGGCAGGATTGGAAATGGCAGGCAGCGCAGCGCTTGAACTGAAATCGGTTGGAAAAAGATTCGGCGATACCGATGTATTGTCCGATATCGACCTGGTCGTCGAAAGCGGCGAAATTATTTGCCTTGTGGGCCGCTCGGGCTGTGGAAAATCGACCCTGCTGCGCATTGTCGCGGGTGTGGAGACGCCGGATCACGGCAGCGTTTGCCTTAACGGTTCCGTTGTTGCCGGTTCGGCTGTCTTCGTCGAGCCGGAAAAACGCAATATTGGTTTCGTCTTTCAGGACTATGCGCTATTCCCGCATCTCACCGTCGAGCAGAATGTCCTGTTCGGCCTAAGGTCCCTGCCGAAGGCCGAGGCCCGCCGCCGTGCCGGGGAAATGATCGAGCATGTTCACCTGCAGGATCTGGCGAAGCGCTATCCGCATACGCTTTCGGGCGGTGAGCAGCAGCGAGTGGCCCTTGCCCGTGCCCTTGCCCCGCAGCCGGGCCTTTTGTTGATGGACGAGCCCTTTTCCAATCTGGACAGGGGCTTGCGTGACAATGTCCGCGAAGAGACGCTGGGTCTCCTGCGGCAACTGGGCACGACGGCGATCATGGTCACCCATGACCCGGAAGAGGCGCTGTCTGCAGGCGACCGCGTGGTTCTGATGCAGCGCGGCCGTATCGTGCAGAGCGGTACGGGCTATGAGATCCACGACAATCCCAAAACCCGCTACGCCGCCGATTTTTTCTGCGCCTTCAACAAGATCGAAGGCCGGGTAAGGCAGGGCCGCGTCGAAACGCCGCTCGGCCCCCTGGGGGATGCATCCGATCTGCCGGATGGCGCCGCCGCCGTCGCCTATGTCCGTCCCAATGCGATTTCGATCATCGAGGATGATGCCGCAAGAGAAGGGATCGCCGGCGAAATAGCGAGCCGTGTTTTCCTCGGCGAGATCGAACAACTCGGCATCGCCGTGCCTGGCCTTCCGGCCGACCTGCGCGTCAGGACGATGCAGCGCACGCCGGCCAAGACCAAGACCGTGCGTTTCGGCATCGATCCCAAGGGCGTGCTGATATTTACCTGAAGTTGAATGAGTAAATTTGCATGTTTATTTACGCTCCATTTTCAACTCTTGGTGATCAGGGCTGCCTGAAAATCGCGAAATAAAACTTGATTTGCTTCATCAGGTATGATGTCTGCTCGCTCTATATCGCCGCTATTCGGAGAGGGAGACGAAACATGACGAAATTTACCGGATTTGCCCTGCTTGCCAGCACGGTTGCCTTTGCAGCCGGATCGGTCAGCGCTGCCGAACTCAACATCTATACCACCAGAGAGCCGGGCCTGATCCAGCCCCTGCTGGAATCCTTCACCGCCTCGAGCGGTGTCAAGGTTAACACCGTGTTCCTGAAGGACGGTCTTGCCGAGCGCGTTCTGAGTGAAGGCGCAAGCTCGCCGGCCGACGTTCTGATGACCGTGGATGCCGGCAACCTCGTTGATCTCGCCGAAAAGGGCGTCACCCAGGCGGTCGAGTCCGAAACCCTGACCAAGGCGGTCCCGGCCGAACTTCGTGATGCCAAGGGTCATTGGTTCGCGCTCTCCATGCGCGCCCGCGTTCTGTATGCGGCGAAGGATCTCGATCTCGCTTCCTTCAATTATGAAGATCTGGCGGACGCGAAGTGGAAGGGCAAGGTTTGCATTCGTGCCGGTCAGCATCCCTATAACACCGCGCTCTTTGCCGACTACATCGCCCACTACGGCGCGGCCGACACCGAGAAGTGGCTTGCCGGCGTCAAGGAAAACCTGGCTCGCAAGGCCGGCGGCGGCGACCGCGACGTTGCCAAGGACATCCTCGGCGGCATTTGCGATATCGGCATCGCCAACTCCTATTATGTCGGCCTGATGCGCTCGGGCAAGGGCGGCGAGGAGCAGGTGAAGTGGGGCGACGCCATCAAGGTGGTTCTGCCGACCTTCAAGAATGGCGGCACGCAGGTCAATATTAGCGGCGCGGCTGTAGCCAAGAATGCGCCGAACAAGGCGGAAGCCGTCAAGCTGCTGGAATATCTCGTCTCCGACGAAGCCCAGAAGATCTATGCTGAAGCCAACTACGAATATCCGGTCAAGCAGGGTGCGGCTCTCAACGAGATCATCGCTTCCTTCGGCACGCTGAAGATCGATAACAAGCCGCTGACGGAAATCGTCTCGCACCGCAAGCAGGCGAGCGAGCTGGTCGACAAGGTCGGTTTCGACAAGTAAAGCCAACCGGCAATAACTCGATGGAAGGCGTTCGCACCCGCGGACGCCTTCCCTGTATTTCAAGAAGCTCATGAATCCAGACGCCGTTCAGACATTGACGCCCCGCGCAGGAACACGGTTTTCATCCTCCTTCTGGTGGCTGGGCCTGTCGCTCATTGCGGTCTGCGGCGCCATGGTGCCGGTTCTGGCGCTTGTCTCTCAGGCCGTGCAGGGTTCCGCCGGCCTTTGGGAGCATCTCGGCTCCACCGTTCTTTTGACGGCCCTGCCGGATACGGTCATCCTTCTTGTCGGCGTCGGCCTGCTGGCCGGTATCATCGGGACCTGTTCGGCCTGGCTGGTCACCGCTTATGATTTTCCCGGGCGCAGGATATTGGAATGGGCGTTGCTGCTGCCGCTGGCCATGCCCACCTATATCGTCGCTTACGCCTATCTGGATATTCTGCATCCCATCGGGCCGGTGCAGGGGGTGATCCGCTGGCTGCTCGGTTATTCCAGCCCGCGTGAATTCCGCCTGCCGGATATAAGGTCGATGACGGGTTGTATCATCCTTCTCGCCTTCGTCCTCTTTCCCTATGTCTATATTCCCGTCCGGGCCATGTTCCTGACGCAGGCGGGCAATCTGCTGGAAGCCGCACGCACGCTTGGCGTTTCCAGACGCGCGGCTTTTTTGAAGGTCGCGGTGCCGTTGGCGCGTCCGGCAATCGCGGTCGGCGTCAGCCTTGCCCTGATGGAAGCGCTGAACGATATCGGCGCTTCGGAGTTTCTCGGCGTCCGCACCCTCACGGTTTCCGTCTACACAACATGGGTCACGAAATCCGATCTGCCGGGTGCGGCGCAGATCGCGCTTTCCATGCTGTTCATCGTTGTCGCTCTCGTGGCGTTCGAGCGCTGGGCGCGGCGCAAGCAGCGTTATTCCGTTTCCGCGCAGAAAAGCAGGGAACTGGAGCCGCTGCGGCTTGCCGGCCCGAAGGGCTGGCTCGCCTTCGTGTTCGGTGGCCTGCCGGTGCTGATCGGCTTTGTGGCGCCGGCGAGCTATCTCGTCATTGAGGCATGGAAGCGGTTTCGTTTCAGCGGCCTGTCCGCCCGTTTTACGGAGGAAGCTTTGAATACGATCGTCTTCGCCGGGTTGGCGACGATGATCACCCTCATTCTCGGCCTCGCGGTTGCCTACGCGATGCGTCTTGCTCCGGGGCGTCTCTCGCTCTGGTCCTACCGCCTTTCCACAGTGGGATATGCAGCTCCCGGCACGGTTATCGCCATCGGCGTGCTGATTGCGCTCGGCGGCTTCGACCGGTTCGTCGACCAGACCATGCGTGAATGGTTCGGCGTTTCCACCGGCCTTATCTTCATCGGCAGTGGCGCGGCTCTTATCTATGCCTATTCGGCGCGTTTCCTCACCATTGCGGCAGGCGGTGTCGATGCCGGCCTCAGCCGTATCCCGCAATCTTTCGACCACGCCGCGCGAACGCTGGGGCGATCCGCGACCCAGACATTCCGCCAGATCCATCTGCCGCTTTCCAGGGCTTCGCTTGCGGCGGCGGCGCTGCTGATCTTCGTTGACTGTGTCAAGGAACTCCCCGCCACGCTTTTGTTGCGGCCGCTCAATTTCGAAACCTTCGCAACCCATCTTTATGGCGAGGCCGCACGTGGCACCTATGAGGAGGCGGCGATTGCGGCACTGGCGATTGTCGTCATCGGCATGCTTCCCGTCGTGCTGCTTGCGCGGATAGGCCGGCGCAAGGGCTGATTTCCACGCCTTGCCCGATAAATGACGGGCGCAAAACTGTGCGAGAGGCCAATAAGCTTCAAATCCGCCCAGAAAACGACAAGCATCCCGCCTTAATCCTGATGTAAATACTCAGCTTAATTGAGGTGCTGCGGCCTGTCGGATATGAACGCCGGCCGTGATCTGTTTCGGGGCATATCTTGAAAAATTTACATGGGATGTTTTTGAGCCGCCTGGCTTTGGGAACGGCTGCCGTTGTCTTGATGGCGCCGGTCATGGGCCATGCACAGGAAACGACCGTTCTGCGGGAAATTACCGTTGAGGGGCAGCGTGCGGAAACGGCAACGGGTCCCGTTAAGGGATATTCCGCGAAGAAAAGCGCGACGGGTTCGAAAACCGATACCGATACCAAGGATATTCCCCAGTCCGTATCGGTTGTCGGCCGCCAGGAAATGGACGACCGCGGCGCGGTGACGAAAATCGACGAGGTGCTGCGCTATACACCCGGGGTGACGGCGGAGCCTTTCGGCACGGACCCGGATACCGACTGGATCTATATTCGCGGCTTTCAGGCCACTCAGACCGGTGTGTTTCTCGATGGGCTGAACCTGTTCAGCTACGGTTTCGGCGGTTTTCAGATGGATGCCTACGGGCTCGAGCGTGTGGAGGTTCTCAAAGGTCCCGCTTCGGTGCTTTATGGCGGCGCCAATCCCGGCGGTATCGTGCAGATGGTCCGCAAGCGGACCCAGGACGAACCCGTTCGTGAAACGGAAATCGGCATCAATAATTTCGGCAACGCCTTCTTTGGTTTCGACCTCGGCGACAAGGTTGATGGTGAGGGCGTATGGAAATATCGCGTCACGGGCAAGGTCTCGGGCGGCGATAATTACACCGACTATTCCGAGGATTTGCGCGGTTTCATCATGCCGCAGATCACCTTCGAGCCGGATGCGCAGACAAGTGCCACGCTCTACGGTTATTTCTCGGCGCTGGATCAGGTGCATATCGGCAACGGCTTCCTGCCCTATGTCGGCACCGTGGTCGACGCGCCTTTCGGCAAGCTCGACCGCAAGGCCTTTTATGGTGAGCCGGATATCGATAATGGCCGCGTCTACCAGTCGATGGTCGGGTATGAGGTCAGCCATGAATTCGACAATGGCTGGAAGGTCAGCCAGAATGCCCGCTATGGCCATCTCTACAAACACGAGACCGGGCCCTATCCGGGCGGCTGGGCCAATGCCGACGCCAATGGTCAGCCGATCCTCGATACCACCACCAACGACTATATGCTGACCCGCTTCGGTTATGACGGCGTATCGAAGGTCGACAGTTTCGGCGTCGATAACCGTATCGAAGGCCAGTTCGAAACCGGTGCCGTCAATCATTCACTGCTCTTTGGTCTCGACTATAAATATTACCGGCTGGATCAGGTGCAGGCCTGCTGCGGATCGAATGCGATCGGTGCGCTCAACCCGGTCTATGGCTCGACGCAGGGCACCAATTTTGTCTATGCCGACAATATCGTCACGCAGCAGCAGATCGGCATCTATGCCCAGGACCAGCTGCGTTTCGGCGATGGCTGGCTGGTGACGCTGAACGGCCGTTACGATTATGTCGATACGGAACTGAACAACAGGCTGCCGGCAGGCGCCTCCCGCCGCTCCAGTGACGATGCGCTGAGCGGCCGGGCCGGCCTTGCTTATGAATTCGACAATGGCTTGACCCCCTATGTCTCGGCGGCCACCTTCTTCAATCCGCTGATCGATACGCTTGCGGATGGCACTCCCGCCTCGCCGGAGGAGGGGCATCAGTTCGAAGCCGGTATCAAATACGAGCCGACCTTCTTTGATGGCAGCATCACGGCCTCCGTCTTCAAGCTGGTCAAGGACAACGCCATCGTGTCCTATACGGCCGGCGGTGTGACCACGAGCGGCCAGTTCGGGCAGGTGGAATCCACCGGTTTCGAGCTGGAGGCCAAAGCCAATCTTTCCGACAACTGGAAGGCACTTGCCTCCTATTCCTATACCGATCTCGAAATTACCCGCGATGCCAATCCCAACCTGATCGGCAAATCGCCGTGGATCGTGCCCGCCCACACCGCCTCGCTGTGGCTCGACTACGCCTTCACCGATGATACGTTTGAAGGCCTCAGCATTGGCGGCGGCGTGCGCTATCAGGGCAAATCCTGGGCGGATGAGGCAAATACGCTGCGCGTGCCGGATGCCGCCGTCTTCGATGCGGCAGTCCGCTACGAGAAGAACGACTGGACCGCCGCCATCAACGTCGCCAATGTCTTCGACAAGGAATATGTGAAGAGCTGCGCCGGTGTCTCGGTCTGCGGCTGGGGTGATAGCCGCACCATCACCTTCAAGCTTTCCAAGAAGTGGTAAGGCCTGGCCGAAGGCCGGCAGTTGCGGGCGATGCAGTTTGCCACTATAAACATGAATAGTTTTATCATGTTTATAGTGGCGCCATGGCGCCCTGCGGGATCGAGAGGCCATGGCTTTCCGCGTGCGGATGGAAAATGAGATCGAGGGCTTTGCCGTCATCGGCGGCCCGCGCTCAAGGGTTTGGAACGGCATCGTCGCCGATCTCTGGGACGTGCGTTGCGCCCCGAAGGCGGGTGGGCGTTATGTCGGAAAAGATCCGCGTTTCGTTTTCCTGCTGGATATGGACGGGACGGATGACGGCCGGTTCATGATGAACCGCTGCCGCCGCGACAATTACGGTTCGTCCAAGGCGAACCGGATTTCCTTCGTGCCCGCTGATCTGGATGTGCATGCGGAACTGAGCAATGTTTCCTTCGTGCGCCATCTCGACCTGCACTTCGACGCGGGTTTGCTGGGGACGCGCCTGGTGCAGGGGTTTGACCCGCATGGCCTGCTCGATCCGCATCTGATGTTCGAGGATGAGCGCCTGCTGGTGCTGGCACGGCTGATTGCCGCCGAGTGCGATAACCCCGATCCGCTGCACGACCTTTACGGCGAAAGCCTCGTGCTCGCGCTGTTGACGGATTTCCTCAAGGTAAAGCGCGAGCCGGTCAAGAAACGCAGCAAGCTCGCCGCCTGGCAGCTAAGAGTGGCAACCGACTATATCCGCGAACATTGCCTGCGGTCGATCCGGCTGGAGGAACTGGCGGAGCTTACCAACCTGTCGCAATCCCATTTCAGCCATGCCTTCAAGGCATCCACCGGCGTACCGCCGCACCAATGGCAGATGCAGGCGCGCATCGATCGGGTCAAGGACCTGATGATGCGAACCGACATGGCGCTGACCGATATCGCCATCGCCGCCGGTTTTTCCGATCAGGCGCATTTCTCCCGCGTCTTCCGCAAGATGGTTGGCGTTTCTCCCTCCGTCTGGCAGAAAATCCGCCAATAGGCGCGCTTTTTGTTCCATCCCCTTTCAAAAAAATACCGGCCGCGGCGGCTGAAACGCCGCGGAACGATTTGTCAGGCGCAGGGTTTACCAGACGTGACATCCATGAAGAAAATCAAGGAGGAAGACATCATGCTGCATCAGGAACCTCGCGCCGGACAGGACCCCTATGTCAAGGATACGCCGAGCCTCATTGCCAGCGACAAGGTGGAAGGCACACGTGTTTATGGCGCCGACGGCAAGCACATCGGCTCGATCCAGCGCATCATTCTGGAGAAACGCGGCGGTCGCGTCGCCTATGCCGTGCTGAGTTTCGGTGGTTTTCTCGGGATCGGCGATGACTATTACCCGCTGCCTTGGGAGAAGCTGCATTATGATGAAGAACTCGATGGCTACCGTATCGATCTGACAAAAGAAGAGATCGAAAACGCGCCACACTTCGCCAACCTGGACGATAATGACCTGCTGAACGCCAGGGACCGCAAGGTTTACGACTATTACGGCGTCGCACCTTACTGGATGTAACGCGGGGCGCTACGCGGTCATATCCGGAACAGGAAGGCGCTTCCGGGCCGTCACGCGCCCGGAACAGGATATCAAAAAAACGGCTCCTTTTCAGGAGCCGTTTGCGTTTTATCTCTCTTTAATGCGGGTGTTTCTGCATCTCGGAAACAGCATCGGTGAAGCACCTGCGGGCTTCCTCCGGCGATTTGCGTCCGTCAAGGGCGGCACGGCAGGCGCTTCTGGCTCTCACGAAACTCAATCCGCGAATCTTCGGCCAGCCTTCCGTCAATAATATCAGCGCTTCGAAGGGGCCGGCGACGACACTCTTGCCGTTCGCCTCAAGATTGACCTCGACAGGTTCTGTCCATCTCTCGTTCTTCATCGTGCACCTCCCAGAGCAACGCGATCCCGAAATACACCCGACAGCGGAGCAACCCATGAACGCAGCCGTGTGTCACTGCCGCTTAGGATATGCGCAAGCGGGCGAATTGACAACGGGGATCAACGGAAGCCGAAAAACGACAGGATCGCGAGAACGATGACGACGAGGCCGACGATGTAGATGATCTGGTTCATGATTTTCTCCTTGGCTGGTGTCATCACCATAACGTGAGGGCGAAGACCCGGTTCCAGAAAATCATGAGAATTTAATCACGTACTAAAATGTTGTGGCCATCTCATCGCCGGGGGGAGCGTCACTTGCGCAGGATCACCCAGATGGCGTGAATGATGCCGGGAACATAACCGCACAGCGTCAGAAGAATATTGAGCCAGAAATGCAGGCCAAGCCCGACCTGAAGGAATACGCCGACAGGCGGAAGAAGGATGGCGATGAGAATACGGATGACGTCCACGATGACAGGGCTTTCCATTTGAGAATGACTTGCCGGTCAACGTCTGGCGGGCGGTTTGGTTTCAAACGCCATTGCGACGGTGGAAGGTGCCTGTGATGGCGAGGGTCACCCGCGCGTAAACAAGGCTGCCGATCGATAAATATTTATGTCAGGGGAAATAAATGGTGCCGCTTACGTGACTCGAACACGTGACCCCGTCATTACGAATGACGTGCTCTACCAACTGAGCTAAAGCGGCCCGAACATGATCCGTCTGTTGCGGATCAGCTTCATGGCGGGCTGATACAGGCAATGCCGACGGATTTCAAGCCTTGAATGCGACGGTTTTGAAAATTCCGCAAAAAGCTTTGCCTGTCCGTTGTTTATGGATGCCTCAGGCCTTTGCGCAGATGCGTTGTCTTGCCGCCTCATATTCGCGCACCAGACGGTCGACGAGGTCCGCTACTGGCTCCACCGCCTTGACCGCGCCGATGCCCTGGCCGGCGCCCCAGATATCCTTCCAGGCTTTTGCACCACCGGTTGCGGTTTCGAAGTCCATTTTCGAGGGATCTGCCTCGGGCAGGTTGTCGGGATCCATGCCGGAGGCGACGATCGAGCTTTTCAGGTAGTTTCCGTGCACGCCGGTGAAATAGTTCGAATAGACGATATCCTTGGCCTGGGCGTCGACGATTGCCTGCTTGTAGCCGTCGGAAGCGCGCGCTTCCTGTGTCGCGATGAAGGGGGAGCCGATATAGGCCATGTCCGCGCCCATGGCCTGCGCCGCGAGAATGGAACCGCCATTGGCGATGGCGCCGGCAAGCAGCAGCGGGCCATCGAACCATTCGCGGATTTCCTGAACGAGAGCGAAGGGTGACAATGTGCCCGCATGTCCGCCGGCACCGGCCGCAACCGCGATCAGCCCGTCCGCGCCCTTGCGGATGGCGGACCGGGCATGGCGATCGTTGATGACATCATGAAGCACGATGCCGCCATAGGAATGCACGGCCGCATTGACCTCTGGCACCGCGCCGAGCGAGGAGATCACCACCGGCACCCTGTATTTGACGCAGAGGCCGAGATCATGTTCCAGCCGCCGGTTGGACATGTGCACGATCTGGTTGACCGCAAAGGGCGCGGCCGGACGGTCCGGGTTGGCGCTGTTATGGGCGGCAAGCTCTTCGGTGATCATCGCCAGCCACTCGTCCAGCTGGCTTTCCGGCCGCGCGTTCAACGCCGGAAAAGCGCCGATGACGCCGGCCCTGCATTGCGCCAGCGTCAATTGCGGATGCGAAATGATGAATAGCGGCGACGCTATGACCGGAAGACGCAGATTGTCTTTCAGCACGGACGGCAGCATGTTTCCTCCCATGAATTACGTTTACGCGCACGTAAGCTAATATCGCGTTCGGCAAAGGATTGAAAGCGAAAACAGCGTCGTATCGGCGCCGCGAACCTGCGTTCGCAGTGCCACAATGCACCGATTTTCCCCAAGGCAATCCGGTCTTTATCGCAAACGATGCTTGCGGAGGCGCGGCATAGCCGTTACCGAATCGTAAACCAATGGCGCAACGCCCGCATATTTTTGCAAAGCGCAATAGAACAAGGATCGGTCGTGAGCGGACTGGAAACGGCAATCAGAAATGCTCTGGAAAAATCGGACAGGTCGAACGCCGAAGTTCGTGCACGGATTTACCAATCATCCCGTCAGGCGCTGGAAGCGGGCCTGCGCAAACAGGGCATAGATGATCCGCAGGTCGTGGCCCAGCAGCGCCAGCGGCTCGAAAGCCTCATTCATGTCATTGAGAATGAAGAGCGTAACCGGCTTCTGGACAGGGTGGAGCAGCAATTGCGGCCGCCCCAGCCGGCAGACGCAAGCCACGGCGAGGTTTCCGTCGATCCCGTTTCGCAACCGCAGCCGCACGACGCCATGGCCGTCGAGCCGGAACTGCGTGGCGAAACGCGCGAGATGCCGCCGGGTGCCGCCGCCCCGGAGCCCATGAGCACCGGTCGGCGCAACGCAAAGCCGCCAAGGAGAGGCTCCAGCGCGGGCGACGCCTCGCTGGCTTTCCGCCCTGAAGGTGCGGTTGGCCGCCGCAAGCGCCGCGGGCTTTTCGCCCGGCTTTTCATGTTCGTGACGCTTTTGGCCTTTGTCGGTCTGGGTGCCTGGTGGGTCTATTCGTCCGGCCTCCTGCTGTCACCCGAACAGCGCGACACCAGCGTGCCCAATCCGCCAGCGCAAGTCCAGGCGGAGGATTTCAACGGTGCGGAGCCGGCGCCGAGCCTCTCCGCCGGCCGCGGCTTTTCCGACGATTGGGTGGAACTCTTTAACGCCGAACGCGGCAGCGCCGGAATTTCGGCAGGCCCGCGCGCCAGCGTGGAAAACATCGCCACACCCGCCGGGAAAGCGATCCGGGTCACCTCGAGAAGCGTCTCGCAGGATGGCGCGGTCAGCCTTGAGGTTCCGGTAGAGGTGATGCGCGACATGGCGGGCAAGTCCTCGACCATATCGATCACGCTGCAATCCTCCAGCGACCGGCAGACGCAGGTTTCCGTCGCCTGTGATTTTGCAACGCTCGGCGATTGTTCGCGCCACCGCTTCACGGCCACGGCCGAGCGTGCGGATATGCTGCTGAATGCGACATTCGAGCGCTCGCTTGTCCCCAATGCGCCGGGGAAAATCTTCATCAACAGCGATATCGATGGCAACAGCCGCCCGGTCAATCTTTATTCCGTGCGTATTCTGCCCGGCCAGTAAGACCGGCGAGAGGTGAGGCAGGCACCCTTGTCAGGGGCGCCTGTCATCATTTTCAGTTCTGCTTGAGAAAGTCCGGACCCGATCCCAGTATCTTGTCGTCGATCTCGCCGATCACTTTCTTGTCCTTGCCGTCATAGTCGAGGGCATTGAGGATGTGGCGGATCAGGTTCACCCGCGCGCGGCGCTTGTCATTGGCGCGCACCACCGTCCACGGGGCGGCGTCGGTGTGGGTCTTTTCCAGCATCTCGTCGCGCTTTTGCGTATAGTCGTCCCATTTCGTCAGCGCCGCTATATCCATGTCCGAGAGTTTCCAGCATTTCAGCGGGCTGTGGCGACGATCGTGGAAGCGTTCGATCTGCGTTTCGCGGCCGATGTCGAGCCAGAATTTGAAAAGATGGATGTCCTCATGGACCAGCATCTTTTCCAGCCTCGGTGTTTCCTTGAGGAACCGCTTGTGCTCTTCCGGAGTGCAGAAGCCCATGACCGGTTCAACCCCGGCGCGGTTGTACCAGGATCGGTCGAAGAGAACGAATTCGCCGGCCGTTGGAAAATGCGAGATATAGCGCTGGAAGTACCATTGGCCACGTTCGGTTTCGGTGGGTTTGGTCAGCGCCACGACGCGGGCGTAGCGGGGGTTGAGATAGGCCCGGGCCGCGAAGATCGCGCCGCCTTTGCCTGCCGCATCGCGGCCTTCGAAAACCGCCATCACCCGCTTGCCGGTGGCCTGCAGCCAGAACTGCACCTTGACCAGCTCCACCTGCAGCGCCTCCAGCGTGGCGTCGTATTCTTCCCGCTTCATCTTCTTGTCGTAGGGAAAATCGCCGGCGGAGAGCTTTTTTTCCTCCACCCAGTCGGGAAGAGCGGGATCGTCGATGTTGAAGCTGCGCAGCTTGCCGCCGACGGTGATCTCCACCACCCGCTTCTTCGTGTCTTCGCCCATATTTTCCTCCGGCTGTTGTTGTGTAAAGGCAACTCGCCGCCAATGAGTTCATATCCACCGGCAGAATTCAAGTGAAAGAGGAGCGGTTGGCGGCGGTGCGACGGCGGTGACGATTGCCGCACTGATTTTGCGCATATACGCTGTGGAAAATGCGCGGTGATGAATCTCTGTCATGAAGCTGGCCTATGAGATTTCGATGCGCTGTCAGGTGAAAGTGGAAAGCAGGCTGAAATGGCAGTCATGGAAGGCGATCGTGGATTAAAGCTTTTGGGAAGAAAGCTTGGCCGAAACTGGTTGCCCGTCCTTGTCGTCAGCATGCTGGCCGTCGTGGCCGTTTCGGAACTTCATACGCCCTATATGCCTGCCGTCCTTTGGCTTTGCGCCATCATCGCCATTCTGGCCGTGCGGGAAAGGCCGGCTGCACCGAAGGCGAACGAAGAGGCGGCCGCGGAAGCGGATGAACCGGAGGCGCCGGCGGAAAGCGTCATTTCCGGTGTCAGGGCAGGTCTTGCGGTGCTGGACACGCCGGTTTTCATCCTCGACAAGAATGCCAGCGTGCTGTTTCAGAACGGCGCGGCGGAACGCGCTTTCGGCCAGCTTCCGCCCGGCGCGCATATTTCCGCCCGCCTGCGCTCGCCCGGCCTGCTGGATGTCATCCGTGAAACCATCACCACCGGTCAGCCCAATCAGGTGGAGCATTCGGAGCGGTTTCCCTCCGAGCGGGTCTTCATCGTTCGCATTGCCCGCGCGGATGCGGGGGACACGGCCGGCCCGCCATTTTATATATTGTCGTTCCGTGATGTATCGGAGCTTCGCCGCATCGACCGGATGCGCAGCGACTTCGTTGCCAATGCCAGCCATGAATTGCGCACCCCGCTCGCCTCCCTGCGCGGCTTCATCGAAACCATGCAGGGCCCGGCCCGTAACGACCCGAAGGCGCAGGAACGTTTCCTCGCCATCATGCTGGATCAGGCAACCCGCATGAGCCGGCTGGTGGATGATCTGATGTCGCTCTCGCGGCTGGAGTTGCGGGCGAATATTGCCCCGGACCAGAAGGTCGATCTCGTTCCCGTCATCGGCCATGTGCGCGACGCGCTGCTGCCACTCGCTAATGAGCTGGATGTCGAAATCACCCTGCATCTGCCCGAGCGGCCGGCGGAAGTGCAGGGTGACCGTGACGAACTGGTGCAGGTGTTCCAGAATCTCGTTGAAAATGCCTGCAAATACGGCCAGGAGGGCAAGGTCGTCGATGTCTGGCTGCGCGCCGAGCCCGGCAAGCCGGTGGAAGTGAGCGTCATCGACAAGGGGCCGGGCATTCCCGCCGAACATGTGCCACGCCTGACCGAGCGGTTTTATCGCGTCAGCGTTGCCGACAGCCGCTCCAAAAAGGGAACGGGTCTCGGGCTTGCCATTGTCAAGCATATCCTCACCAGGCACCGCGCCCGGCTCATCATCAAATCGGAATTGGGCAATGGCACCGACTTCACGGTCAGATTCTGACATGAAATATCCGCCTGTCTGTAATTTCGTGAAAATTTATTCATTAAATCAATAATTTAGGTTGTCACAAATCTTTCACTGAAGTGACATAAAAGGATGTGGCTACGGTGGTTAAGAAAAGGTCGCCGAGCGCATGCTTAGAGCGAATGCCGCTATCGGCTGCGTCCACAAACAAGCCCACGACGGGAGAGACAAATGAACTTCGTTAAATTTTCCGCAGCAGCTCTGGTGGCTTCTGTCGCCTTCGCTGGCGCCGCCGCTGCTCGCGACCAGATCCAGGTTGCCGGTTCCTCCACGGTTCTGCCCTACGCCAAGATCGTTGCCGAAACCTTTGCTGAAACCTTCCCGAACTTCAAGGCTCCGGTCGTTGAGTCCGGCGGCACGGGCGGCGGTCTGAAGGCGTTCTGCTCCGGCGTCGGCGAAGGCACCATCGACATCGCCAATGCTTCGCGCGCAATCAAGAGCGACGAACTGGCCGCCTGCAAGGCAGCTGGCGTTGCCGACGTTCAGGAAGTGAAGATCGGTTACGACGGTATCGTCTTCGCAATGGACTCGTCCAACAAGGACCTCAAGCTGGAGCCGAAGGACCTTTACCTCGGTCTCGCTGCTGAAATCGTCAAGGACGGCAAGCTCGTTGCCAACCCCTACAAGAAGTGGTCGGAAATCAACAAGGAACTGCCTGACGTAGCGATCGCCGCTTACATCCCGGGTTCCAAGCACGGCACGCGCGAAGTCTTCGAAGAAAAGATCATGGCTGACGGCTGCAAGGAAGCCGGCGCCACCGACGCCATCAAGAAGATCGTCACCGATGCCAAGCAGGCTGCTGCAAAGTGCATCGCTGTCCGTAAGGACGGTGCTGCGGTTGACATCGACGGCGACTACACGGAAACGCTGGCCCGCATCGACGCCAACAAGACCGGTCTCGGCGTTTTCGGCCTCGCTTTCTATGAAAACAACGCTGACCGTCTGAAGGTTGCAACTGTTTCGGGCGTTGCTCCGTCCACCGAAACCGTCGCCAGCGGCAAGTACCCGGTTTCCCGCCCGCTGTTCTTCTACGTGAAGAAGGCTCACCTGGGCGTTATCCCGGGCCTCAAGGAATATGTCGAGTTCTTCGTTTCCGACGAAATGATCGGCCCGGATTCCCCGCTCGCCAACTACGGCCTGGTTGCTGCTCCGGACGCAGAGCGCGAAGAAATCCGCGCGAAGTTCGCCGCCGGCTCCACGATGTAATATGGATGAGGGGCGCGGCTTGCCGCGCCCCTCGTTTCGCTCCGGTGCCTTTCCGCTTCGGCGATTGTCTCCGGTTGACAGTTCCCATCCATCGCCGTCCACATGATTGTTTATGGATTACAGATGGATAGGATGTATCAACCTTGACGCTTGCCAGACTTTGATACAGTCAGACGGCAAGCATCTCCGGATGGTCCAGCGGTCTCGTTTTGATGACTTTTTGATTTGCCCGATATCGCACCGTGCTCTTGAGGCACGCCGAGGGAACTCTAATGAACACATCGATCCTTTTGCTGATACTGGCGCTGATCGGCATCGGCAGTTATCTGCTCGGTAGCCGCCGTGCCGTTGCCCTGTCTGGCGGACGCCCCGCCAGCATGCATTCCCGCGCCGGTTATCACGGTTCTTATGCAGTCGTCTGGGCGGTTTTGCCCGCGGCGTTCATTCTCGGTGCCTGGCTCATTGTCAGCCCGCTGATCGTCACCTCGGCGGTACGCGGCAATTTTCCTGAAGACGTGCGCGCCCTGCCTGAAGCCCAGCAGAGCCTGACCTATGGCATGGTGACCTCCATCGCCCGCGGCCTGCAGCGGCTGACGGCGGAGGAAACCGCACAGGCCGATGCGGATACGGCTGCGGTAAGGCCGCTTCTGGCATCCAAGGGCGTGGCTATCGCCGGCGACCCTGAGCGTTTCATGGTCGATGCCGCCCATACGCTGAACGCCATGACCTCCACCAGCCGCATCGCCATGATCGCCATCGTTCTGGTGACTGCGCTTGGAGGCGCCGCCTATGCGCTGCGTTCGATTGCTCCGCGCTTCCGGGCGCGCAACAAGGTCGAGAGGGTTATTCTCGCTTCGCTGCTCGTCGCCTCGTCCATCGCGATCCTGACGACGATCGGCATCGTCCTGTCGATGCTGACGGAAGCCATCCAGTTCTTCACCATGGTTCCGGCGCACCAGTTCTTCTTTGGAACGGTGTGGGATCCGCGTTTTGCGGCGGCTGGTGCAACGGACTCGTCCGGCCAGTTCGGTCTGATCCCGCTTCTCGCCGGCACGCTCTATATCGGTTTCGTCGCTATGCTGGTTGCCGTGCCGGTCGGCCTGTTTTCGGCGATCTACATGTCGGAATACGCCTCGCCGCGGCTGCGCTCGGTGGCGAAGCCGCTGCTCGAAGTGCTCGCGGGCATTCCCACGATTGTTTACGGCTTCTTCGCGCTGACGACGGTCGGGCCTTTCCTCAGAGACATTTCCACGCAGATCAGCGGTCTCACGACGGGCAACTACGCCAATTTCATCCAGGCACAGAGCGTCATCACCGCCGGCTTCGTCATGGGCATCATGCTGATCCCCTATGTCTCGTCGCTGTCGGATGATATCATCACCGCCGTGCCGCGTTCGCTGCGCGACGGTTCGCTCGGCCTTGGCGCCACGCGGTCTGAAACCATCAAGAAGGTCATCGTTCCCGCCGCTCTTCCCGGCATCGTCGGCGCGGTTCTGATGACGGCATCGCGTGCGATCGGCGAAACCATGATCGTGGTTCTCGCCGCCGGTGTTGCAGCCCGCCTACAGCTCAATCCGTTCGAACCGATGACCACGGTGACGGTCAAGATCGTCAGCCAGCTGACCGGCGACCTTGAATTCACCTCGCCGCAGACGCTGGTTGCCTTCGCGCTCGGCATCACGCTTTTCGCCATCACGCTTTGCCTGAATATCTACGCGCTTTACATCGTGCGCAAATACCGGGAGCAATATGAATGACCGACATCGTTTCTCCCGCAGCCGGCACCGCCGTCAACAAGGCCACCCGCCGTGATATCGGCATCAAGCGCCGCTATGCCGCCGAACGTCGCTTCCGTGCTTACGGAATGGCAGCGATTTCCTTCGGTCTCATCTTTCTCTTCCTGCTGCTTTTCTCGGTGGTCTCCAAGGGTTACACCGCCTTCCAGCAGACGATGATCACCGTTCCGGTCGAGTTCTCAGAACAGATCATCGATCCGAAAAATGAGCGCGCCACCAACCCGGCGAAGCTGATGACGGCGAATTATCCCGTCATTGCCCGTGATGCGGTCGCCAAGGTTCTTGGTGTTGCGCCGACGGATCGTGCCGGTCTTCGTGCCGTCAACCTCCTGATCTCGGACAGCGTGCGCACGCAGCTTCGCGACATCGTCGTCGCCGATCCCGCCGTC
The DNA here is from genome assembly GCF_002005205.3 of Rhizobium rhizogenes. The sequence continues at coordinate 105,879 of NZ_CP019701.2, forward strand.
ATTGGCACCACGCGCACCGTCACGCTTCTGGCGTCGGGCGACGTCGACAGCGCCTTCAAGGGCCAGGTCGACCTGACGGCGGATGAAGCCAATCGCCGTATCTCGAACCAGCAGCTCGGCTGGATGAACCAGCTCGCCGAAAGCGGCCAGCTCGGCAAGCACTTCAACACCGGCATCTTCGTCAACGGCGCTTCGAGCCGTCCGGAAGCGGCGGGTGTGGGCGTGGCGCTGATCGGCTCCTTCTACATGATGCTGATCGTGCTGGTGTTGTCGCTGCCGATCGGTGTCGCAGCCTCGATCTATCTCGAGGAGTTCGCGCCGAAGAACCGTCTGACGGACCTCATCGAGGTGAACATCAACAATCTCGCGGCTGTTCCCTCCATCGTTTACGGTCTGCTCGGCCTCTCCGTCTTCATCAACTTCATGGGCTTTCCCCGTTCGGCCTCGCTGGTCGGCGGCCTTGTCCTGACGTTGATGACCCTGCCGACGATCATCATCGCCACGCGCGCGGCATTAAAAGCCGTGCCGCCGTCGATCCGTGCGGCGGCGCTCGGCCTTGGCGCTTCAAAGATGCAGACGATCTTCCACCACGTCCTGCCGCTCGCCATGCCCGGCATTCTGACCGGCACCATCATCGGCCTCGCCCACGCGCTGGGCGAAACGGCGCCGCTGCTCTTGATCGGCATGGTGGCATTCGTTGCGAATTACCCGACAACGCCGATGGATCCGTCCACGGCACTGCCGGTGCAGATTTACATGTGGGCGAACGAAGCCGAACGCGCCTTTGTCGAAAGAACATCTGGCGCTATCATCATCCTGCTTTTGTTCCTCATCGTCATGAATGTTGGCGCAATCCTGTTGCGTCGCCGCTTCGAACGGCGCTGGTAGAGGGAGATTGAGCAATGAACATGTTGTCGGAAGCAGCAGTTGAAAAGGCGCTGGACAAGAAAATGAATGAAGTTTCATACAAGATGATCGGCAAGGATGTTTCGGTTTATTACGGCGAGAAGCGCGCGCTTTACGACGTGAACCTCAACGTCCGCGAAAACACGGTGACCGCGCTGATCGGCCCGTCCGGTTGCGGCAAGTCCACATTCCTTCGGACGCTCAATCGCATGAACGACACGATCGATGGCTGCCGGGTCACTGGCAAGATCACGCTCGACACCGACGATATCTACGACCAGGCGATCGATGTGGTTGAGCTGCGCGCGCGCGTCGGCATGGTGTTCCAGAAGCCGAACCCGTTTCCGAAGTCGATTTACGAGAACATCTCCTACGGCCCGCGCATCCATGGTCTGGCCCGTAACAAGGCGGATATGGATCAGATCGTCGAACACAGCCTGCAGAAGGCCGGCCTGTGGAACGAGGTCAAGGACCGTCTCCAGGAGTCCGGCACCGGCCTTTCCGGTGGCCAGCAGCAGCGCCTTTGCATTGCACGCGCGGTTGCCGTCAGCCCGGAAGTGATCCTGATGGACGAGCCCTGCTCGGCGCTCGATCCGATCGCGACCGCCAAGGTCGAGGAGCTCATCCACGAACTGCGCGCCAACTACACGATTGTCATCGTCACGCACTCCATGCAGCAGGCAGCGCGTGTTTCCCAGCGCACAGCCATGTTCCACCTTGGTCATCTTGTCGAGGAAAACGAAACGGACAAGATGTTCACCAATCCGGATGACCAGCGCACGCAGGACTACATCATGGGCCGCTTCGGCTGATTTCCGGCCGGCGCTTTATCGAAACCGAACAAGACTGGTGCCTCTGCCGTGCCCGCTGGTGTGCACGTGCATGAAGGCCAAGCCGGAGGATCAGACCGTGACACAGACAACGACCCATTCGCATATTCTGTCCGCCTATGACGAGGAATTGAAGTTCCTGACCCGCCGCATCGCCGAAATGGGCGGTCTGGCCGAGCAAATGTGCGCAGATGCGGTGCGCGCGCTCGTCAATTCCGATGCTGCGCTGGCGCAGAAAGTCATTTCCGATGACACGATCCTCGACCATTCCGAGCGTGAGATCGGCGACAAGGCCATCGTCACCATTGCCAGAAGACAGCCCGTTGCGGCCGATCTTCGCGAAATCATCGGCACCCTGCGTATCGCCGGTGATCTCGAGCGTGTTGGCGACCTCGGCAAGAACACCGCCAAGCGGGTGATCGCGGTTGCCGGCACCGGCGTGCCGCGCAAGCTTGCTCGCGGCATCGAACACCTGTCCGAACTGGCGCTGGTGCAGCTCAAGGAAGTGCTCGACGTCTATTCGACACGTTCCGCCGAGAAGGCCAATGCCATTCGCGAGCGTGATGAAGAAATCGACGCCATGTATACGTCGCTTTTCCGCGAGCTTCTGACCTACATGATGGAAGATCCGCGCAACATCACCACCTGCACGCATCTCCTGTTCTGCGCCAAGAACATCGAGCGTATCGGCGACCATGCCACCAATATCGCCGAGACGATCTATTACATGACCACCGGCAGCCAGCCGGAGGGAGAGCGTCCGAAGGACGACAGTTCCAACACGCTCGGTTCGGTGACCGAGTAACAGACAAGCAGAAGCTTGTGGAGTTAGTATATGGTGCCCAAGATTGCAGTTGTGGAAGACGAGGAAGCGCTGAGCGTCCTGCTTCGTTACAATCTCGAGGCTGAGGGATACGACGTCGACACGATACCCCGTGGAGACGAAGCGGAAATCCGGCTGCAGGAACGTATTCCTGATCTGCTCATCCTGGATTGGATGCTGCCCGGGGTTTCCGGCATCGAACTGTGCCGGCGGCTGAGAATGCGGCCGGAGACCGAGCGGCTGCCCATCATCATGCTGACGGCGCGCGGTGAAGAAAGCGAGCGCGTTCGCGGTCTTGCCACCGGTGCGGACGATTATGTCGTGAAGCCGTTCTCGACGCCGGAACTCATGGCCCGCGTCAAGGCGATGCTGCGTCGGGCTCGCCCCGAGGTTCTCTCATCGGTGCTGAAATGCGGCGATATCGAGCTGGATCGCGAAACCCATCGCGTTCACCGCAAAAGCCGCGAAGTGCGCCTCGGCCCGACGGAATTCCGCCTGCTGGAATTCCTGATGACCTCTCCGGGCCGGGTGTTTTCCCGCTCGCAACTGCTGGATGGCGTCTGGGGTCACGATATCTATGTCGATGAACGCACTGTCGACGTGCATGTCGGCCGTCTGCGCAAGGCACTCAACTTTTCGCATATGCAGGATGTCATCCGCACCGTGCGCGGCGCCGGATATTCCATGGAAGCCTGACCGCAGCCGTACTGAAGGCCTCGGTCAGGATATATTCGTCCAAAATTGAAAGGCCCGATACCATTCCGGTGTCGGGCCTTTCAATTTTGGACTTTTCTCGAAAGCGGAATTTCAATCTTCGGAGCGCACGATCGACGGCCGGTTGATATCCGGATTGTGGCGCGAGGTCTGACGGCGATGGAGGAAAGGGCCGGTACTCCATTGGTGCATCGCTCCCCGGAACGGGCCTGCCTTTGCCATAAAAAAACGGGCCCGAAGGCCCGTAGTTTTTGAGTGCTGAATGCGTGCCGCAACACTCAAGCCTTGCGGCGCTCGCTCACCGGCTGGTAGGCGAGTTTCGCATGGAACTTGCAATAGGGCGAAGATTCCAGCGCTTCACAACCGCAGAAATGGAAATCATCCTTCAGCGGATCGCCAACCGGCCATTTGCAGGTGCGCTCCGTCAGTTCCGTCAGCGTCAGGCGGCGGGAAATCGGCGTAACGACGTTTCTGGAAGGAGCGTAATCGAGAACTTCAGCGGTCTCGATGTCGATCTCCTCATGGAGAGCCGTTGCCGCGTTCGAGCGGTTCAGAGCCCGTGCCGGTGCCGCGCTGACGCGAGCCGCGAAATTCGTTGCGCGCGGGGCAGGGGCGGCGGTGCGCTTGGGCGCGGAGCGCGCCGACGTGACCGGGCCGCCAGCCTTGACGCGTCCCGGCAGGTTGAGGCGATGCACCTTGCCGATCACGGCGTTGCGGCTGACGCCGCCCAGCTGTGCTGCTATCTGGCTGGCGCTCAGTCCTTCGGCCCACAATTTCTTGAGTTTCTCGACCCGCTCGTCTGTCCAGTTCATGCCGCTTCTCCGCTTGTCGCGTATATTTCGACAGAATCCCTCTCCGTCTCGCGAGACATGCCGCGAGCGTGGTTTCCGCCGGATTTTAGGTGACTAGTTCCGCCGCAATGCAGTCTAGTAATTAGCGATTAACCTAGTGCCAGCCCGACTCCGTGGCAAGAGTCGCGGGAATCATCTGGAATCGATTTTCCGGTTTTCCCCAACTTGCTGGCGAGTTGAGTCTGAAAGGCAACACCTTGGGGCTCGGCTGCGGCCACATACTAATGCTTGAGAAGCCCGGGAAACGCGGACTTTTGTTGACATCGGCAAGCGAAGTGACAATAGTGCCCCTGCCGCCGCAAGGCGGCATTTTTGATTTTCAGGCGAGGGATAACCCTCGAAGCCTATTGACAACCGTCTGACAGCGCATCCGCGCAAGGAGTGATACAGCCATGGCCGAAGCCGCCGCGCCATTGTTCGATACATTTGCAAGAGCCCCCCTGCGTTTCGAGCGCGGCGAAGGCGTCTGGCTGTTCACGGAAAGCGGCGAGCGATATCTGGATTTTGCGGCAGGCGTCGCGGTCAACTCGCTGGGCCACGCCCATCCGCATCTCGTGGAGGCGATCAAGACGCAGGCCGAGAAGGTCTGGCATGTTTCGAACCTCTATGAAGTGCCGGGGCAGGAAAAGCTTGCCAGACGGCTGACGGAAGCAACGTTCGCGGACAAGGTCTTCTTCACCAATTCTGGCGCGGAAGCGCTGGAATGTGCCATCAAGACCGCGCGCCGTTATCATTATTCAAAGGGCCATCCGGAAAAATTCCGTATCGTCACCTTCGAAGGCGCCTTCCATGGCCGCACGCTGGCGACCATCGCTGCCGGCGGCCAGCAGAAATATCTGGAAGGTTTCGGCCCCAAGGTTGAAGGTTTCGATCAGGTTCCCTTCGCCGATGTCGACGCGCTGAAGGCGGCCATCACGGACGAGACGGCGGCGCTTTTGATCGAGCCCATCCAGGGCGAGGGCGGTATTCGCGCGCCCAGCAAGGAATTCCTGCAACTCCTGCGCGGATTGTGCGACGAGCACGGCCTGCTGCTGATCTTCGATGAGGTCCAGACGGGCGTTGGCCGCACGGGCAAGCTGTTTGCCTATGAACAGACGGGCGTCGCGCCCGATATCATGGCGGTTGCCAAGGGTATCGGCGGCGGTTTTCCGCTCGGTGCGTGTCTGGCGACGGCGGAGGCCGCTTCCGGCATGACGGCCGGTGTGCATGGCACCACCTATGGCGGCAATCCGCTCGCCATGGCGGTTGGCAACGCCGTGCTGGACGTCGTTCTCTCCGAGGGCTTTCTGGAAAAGGTCCGGGATGTCGCGCTGGTCTTCCGCCAGGGTCTGGCTTCGCTGAAGGATCGTTATCCTGACGTGATCGAGGAAATCCGTGGCGAAGGCCTGCTTCTCGGCATCAAGGCCAAGGTGCCCTCGGGCGAACTGCTGCAGGCCATGCGTGCGGAGCACCTGCTTGGCGTGCCGGCGGGTGACAACGTTATCCGCCTTCTGCCGCCGCTCGTCACCACGGCTGAAGAGGCCCGTGAAGGGCTGGCGCGTGTGGAAGCGGCTGCCGCTTCCCTCACGGCGAAACAGGCGAAAATCGCCTGAAACCAATCTAGGGCGGGCCTCTGTCGGAGGCTCGCAAGCATGGGACAGTTTGAAATGGCTTCACCAAAACATTTTCTCGACCTTTCGGCCGTCGGTCCGGAGGATCTGCGGACGATTCTTGATGATGCGCGCGCGCGCAAGATTGCCACCAAGGCCGGAACGGCTGAAAAGCCGCTTGCCGGCAAGATGCTGGCGATGATCTTCGAAAAGCCGTCGACCCGAACCCGCGTTTCCTTCGATGTCGGCATGCGCCAGCTCGGCGGGGAGACGCTGTTCCTGTCGGGCACGGAAATGCAGCTCGGCCGGGCGGAAACGATCGGTGATACGGCCAAGGTGCTGTCGCGCTATGTCGACGCCATCATGATCCGCACCACGGATCATTCGCGCCTGCTCGAGCTTGCCGAACATGCCACGGTACCGGTCATCAACGGCCTGACGGACGACACCCATCCCTGCCAGATCATGGCGGATATCCTGACTTTCGAGGAACATCGCGGTCCCGTCAAAGGCAAGACAATCGCCTGGACGGGTGATGGCAACAATGTGCTGCATTCCTTCGTGGAAGGTTCGGCGCGTTTTGGTTATCGCATGGCAATGGCGGTACCGATGGGTTCGGAACCACATGACAAGTTCCTGAACTGGGCGCGCAACAATGGCGGTGAGATCGCGCTGTATCATGATGCCGACAAGGCGGTGGCGGGCGCCGATTGCGTCGTTACCGACACCTGGGTATCCATGAACCAGGAGCACAAGGCACGCGGCCATAACATCTTCCAGCCTTATCAGGTGAATGAAGCGCTGATGGCCAAGGCCGACAAGGATGCGCTGTTCATGCACTGCCTGCCGGCGCATCGCGGCGAGGAAGTGACGGACGGCGTCATCGACGGACCGCAATCGGTTGTCTTCGATGAGGCGGAAAACCGGCTTCATGCGCAGAAATCCGTCATTGCCTGGTGCATGGGCATCATCTGACGGTTCTTGAGGTTGAGGGCGCCCGTCCGGCGGGTGCTTGAACTTCATCGTGCACATTACCATCTGTGGGACTTCGAAATGGCTCGTTGGCTTTAGCCGGCGGGCCGCAATCACGATTTGCACGATTTTCTCCGGAGGCGGTTTCGCTTCCCGGATCTCTGTGCGACAAGCGGAAAAAGCACTTTATAAAGCCGGACTTTTGGACGGTAGCGGCGCGACGGCTGCGCCAGGGAGTTATGATATGGCAGAAGTAACGGTTGAACTGGACGATCTCGTTCTTGCTGGCGACGACAAGGTTGTACCCTTTCAGGTCGAAGGTCTGGATGTGCGCGGCCGCGCCGTGCAGGTGGGGCCGCTGTTGAACGCCATTCTGGAGCGGCACGACTATCCCGCGGTGGTTGCCCGCCTGCTGGCGGAAGCGACGGTTCTGACGGCGCTGATCGGCACATCCCTGAAATTTTCCGGCAAGCTGACCGTGCAGACCAAGGGTGATGGTCCGGTGGACCTTCTGGTGGCCGATTTTACCGCGCCTGAAAGCATGCGCGCCTATGCCCGTTTCGACGAGGAGCGGCTGGCGGAGGCGGTTGCGGCCGGCGCAACCTCGCCTGAGCAATTGCTGGGCACCGGCATTCTGGCCTTCACCATCGATCAGGGTACGGGCATGCAGCCCTATCAGGGTATCGTGCCGCTGGATGGCTCGTCGCTGGAAGAAATCGCCGGCGTCTATTTCCGTCAGTCGGAACAGCTTCCAACCCGTGTGCGTCTCGGTGTCGCCGAGTTCTTCGATCGCGACGGCGAAGGCAAGCCACGCCATGGCTGGCGCGCGGGCGGCATTATCGCCCAGTTCCTGCCGCAGGCGCCGGAACGCCTGCGCAAGCGGGATCTCCACGGCGGTGACGGCGACGAGGGCGGTTACGAGGCGCTGGAAGATGATGCCTGGACCGAGGCTGTGACCCTGCTGAACACGGTGGATACCGATGAGCTGACGGACCCGCAGGTGCCGGTGGAGCGTCTCCTGTACCGGCTGTTCCACGAGAGTGGCGTGCGCATATACGATCCGCAGGTCATTCTGGATCGTTGCAGCTGTTCGCGGGAAAAAATCAAGGGCGTGTTGTCAGGCTTCACCGCCGAAGAGATCAAGGCGAGTGAGGAAGACGGTGCGATTGCAGTCACCTGCGAATTCTGCTCGACAACCTATCGTTACGATGTCGGTGAATTTGAGAATGCCTGAATGAAGAAGCCGCGCTCCTGGGGGCGCGGCTTTGTGCCGGCTCCATGGAACTCAGTTCAACACCCGCAAAAGGCCGGGTGAATCCAGTGAAAAGGCGGGAATGGTGACATTGAACACCTCGCCATTTTCCGTTTCCATTTCATAATGGCCAAACATCAGGCCTGAAGGCGTATCCAGCGGGCAGCCGGAAGAGTACTCATAGCTGTCGCCCGGGTTCAGGTGCGGCTGTTCACCGACGACTCCCGGTCCATAAACTTCATCCACCTGGCCGTTCTGGTCGGTTATGTGCCAGTAGCGGTTGACGAGCGTTACCCTGATGTCGGAATTGTTCGAGATCACGACTTTATAACCCCAGACGTAACGGTCGTCATCCGGGTCGGATTGTTCCTCGAGATAATACGGATCGACCGTAACCTCGATGTCCCTTGTCAGAGCACGATACATACGCGCCATACCTCGATATTATGCCTGCAACCATCATCCTACACTATAGGCTCTGGCTATCGTCAAGAAAATGAATGGCTTGACGGGCGGGAGGCGCCTTCTGCCGCGCCATTTTCCACCGTTAGGGATAACGGGAAAGGTAAATATTGGTTGCCCGCTACGGGATTTTCGGTTGCGCCGTGGCCCGGCATGGAGGCGGGCCACGGCGATCATGAACTGAATGCTCAGGCAGAAACGGCCGCCAGCCCCTTGGCAATATCCTCCAGCAGATCGTCGGTATCCTCGATGCCGCAGGAAAGGCGCAAGGTGCCGCCGGAAATGCCGAGTTCGGCGCGCGCCTCGTCGGAGAGGTTCTTGTGCGTCGTGGTGCCGGGATGGGTGATGAGGCTCTTGGCATCGCCCAGATTGTTGGAAATCTTCACGATCTCCAGCGCGTTCTGCAGCGCGAAAGCCGCATCCTTGCCGCCCTTCAGCTCGAAGGCCACGAGCGTCGAGCCGCCGGACATCTGCCGTGCGATGATATCGGCTTGCGGGTGATCGGCGCGGCCGGGATAGATGACCTTGGCGACCTTGCCGCTATCGGCGAGGAAATCGGCGATCTTGCCGGCATTTTCCGTCTGCTGCTTGACGCGCAGCGGCAGGGTCTCGATGCCTTTCAGAAGCGTCCAGGCATTAAAAGGCGACATTGCCGGGCCGGTATGGCGGAAATAGTCCTGCAACTCTTCTTCGATCCACTTCTTGTCGGAAAGGATCACGCCGCCAAGGCAACGGCCCTGACCGTCAATATGCTTGGTTGCCGAATAAACGACGATATGGGCGCCGAGTTCGAGCGGCTTCTGGAAAAGCGGGGTCGCGAAGACGTTGTCGACAACCACCTTCGCGCCAATCTGGTTGGCAAGCTTCGCCACGCCGGCAATGTCCACCACTTCGAGCGTGGGGTTGGTCGGGCTTTCAAGGAAGAACAGCCTGGTGTTCGGCTGGATCGCCTTTTCCCAGTTGCCGAGATCGCGTCCGTCGATCAGCGTGCACTCAATGCCGTATTTCGGCGCAAGCGTTTCGACCACCCAGCGGCAGGAGCCGAAAAGGGCACGTGCGGCAACGATATGGTCGCCGGCACGCAGCTGGCACATGATGGCGGCCGTGACGGCGGCCATGCCAGAGGCGAGCGCCCGGGCGTCTTCCGCGCCTTCCAGCAGGCACATGCGCTTTTCGAACATGTCATTGGTCGGGCTTGCGTAGCGGGCATAGATGAATCCATCGGTTTCGCCCTTGAAGCGCGCTTCGGCGGCTTCGGAGTTTTCGTAGACGAAACCCTGGGTCAGATAGATTGCTTCCGACGTTTCACCATAGGGTGAGCGTAGCGTACCGCCGTGAACGAGCTGGGTTGCCGGGCGCCATTTATTGCTCATGTGATCACCTTCAAAACAAAAAAACCGGCCGCAAAAGCAGACCGGTTCCAAGCACCCGGTCTTTTTAGCCACTTGTTTAACGTGGCTGCAAGCCGACCGGCCAAATCACCACGGGATAAGCTTGCCATACTGCCGTTATCGGCTTGCGTCAATGCTTTCCTTTTGGTTTTGTCGCCGTAAAAAGGAATGACGACCATGACGAGAACCACGGGCATTTTGGCGGATGGCGCGATCCGCGCGCTGTTTGCGGGCGGTAAACTGAAGAGCGAGGCCGGGCTTGATGTCGATCAGGTGCAGCCCGCCAGCCTCGATCTGCGGCTGGGCTCGAAGGCTTACCGTGTTCGTGCCAGTTTTATGCCTGGCCCTGGAACCCGCGTCATCGACAAGCTCAATCGTTTCAGCCTGCATGAGGTGGACCTCACTCAGGGTGCGGTGCTGGAAACCGGTTGCGTCTACATCGTTCCCCTCATGGAAAGCCTGGCCCTGCCGGTGGAAATGTCGGCCTCGGCCAACCCCAAGAGCTCGACCGGACGTCTCGATATCTTCACCCGCGTCATGACCGACAACGCGCAGGAATTCGACAAGATACCGGCGGGATATGCGGGCCCGCTCTATCTGGAAATCAGCCCGCGCACTTTTCCCATCGTGGTGCGCCGCGGCTCGCGCCTGTCGCAGATCCGCTTCCGTATCGGTCATTCTCTGCTTAATGAAGGCGAACTGCTGAAACTGCACGAGACGGAAATGCTGGTCGCCAGCGAAAGCCCGAACGTGACGGGCGGCGGCATCGCGCTCTCTATCGACCTGAAGGGGTTCGGTGAAAACGGGTTGATCGGTTATCGCGGCAAGCACCACACCGCGGTGGTGGATGTCGACAAGAAGGCCCAGCATGACGTTCTCGATTTCTGGGAGCCGCTTTACGCCCGCGGCCGCGCGGAACTGATCCTCGATCCCGATGAATTCTATATTCTCGTCTCGCGCGAAGCGGTGCATGTGCCGCCGCTCTATGCCGCCGAGATGACGCCTTTCGACCCGCTGGTTGGTGAGTTTCGCGTGCATTACGCCGGTTTCTTCGATCCCGGTTTTGGCCACGCACAGGCCGGCGGCACTGGCAGCCGCGCCGTGCTGGAAGTGCGCAGCCACGAGGTTCCCTTCATCCTCGAACACGGCCAGATCGTCGGCCGTCTGGTGTACGAGCATATGCTGCAGAAACCGGAAGGCCTTTATGGCAGCGGCCTCGGCTCCAATTATCAGGCGCAGGGACTGAAACTCTCCAAGCATTTTCGCGCGGAATAATGATCCCGTCGGGTGCTTGACACCCGATACGAACTATCCGATGTCTTATGCGCGGCGCGGGTGTAGCTCAATGGTAGAGCAGCAGCTTCCCAAGCTGAATACGAGGGTTCGATTCCCTTCACCCGCTCCAGTCCAGCCTTCCGAAACTGACTTTATCGCATGGCTTCGACCGCTATCATGTCGATGGCCGTGCGAATGTGCAATTTAGCTTGACTACGATTAAATTGCACGTAATAGTTGATGCAGTCGTAACATGATGGGGAAGTGTTATGAGTCGCAAGCTTATTTCTGAATTTCTGGGAACCTTCTGGCTCGTCTTCGGCGGTTGTGGCAGTGCGGTTTTTGCTGCTGCTTTTCCCGAACTCGGCATTGGTTTCCTCGGTGTTGCTTTCGCTTTTGGTCTGACGGTCCTGACAATGGCCTATGCGGTCGGCGGCATTTCCGGGGGGCATTTCAATCCGGCGGTTTCCGTTGGCCTCACCGTTGCCGGCAAATTTCCCGTTTCGAACCTCGTTCCATATATTGTGGCGCAGGTTCTGGGGGCGATCGTTGCCGCGGCGGCGCTTTATGTCATCGTTACCGGCAAGGCCGGGGCTGAACTTGGCGGTTTTGCCGCCAATGGTTATGGCGAACATTCGCCGGGCGGATATTCACTCCTGTCGGCGCTGCTGATCGAGGTGATCCTGACGGCGTTTTTCCTGCTCGTCATCCTGGGCTCGACGCATGGCAGGGTTCCGGTTGGTTTTGCGCCGATCGCCATCGGTCTCGCCCTCACCCTCATTCACCTGATTTCCATTCCGGTGACCAACACATCCGTCAATCCGGCCCGCTCGACGGGACAGGCCTTGTTCGTCGGCGGATGGGCCTTGCAGCAGCTCTGGCTGTTCTGGCTCGCTCCGATCCTTGGCGGCGCCATCGGTGCCGTGGTCTGGAAAATTTTCGGCGAGGAAGAGAAGGCCGGTCACGCCAGCTCTGTCCAGCCCGCGCAGACATGAACATGAGGCTTTGTTTTCCCGAATGGTCGGGAAAACGACTGAGGAGGATGACATGGATCTTGCTTCGATATTGGCCCAAATCATCGGCGGTGCGGTTGGCGGCACGGCCGGCGGAAAGATACTGAAGGATTCCGATCTCGGCTCGCTCGGCAACCTGATCGCGGGTGCCATCGGCGGCATAGGTGGCGGAACCGTGCTCGGGTCACTGCTCGGGGCGGCTGGAAATGCAGCGGCCGGTGGCGTGGATATCGGCGCGCTCGCGGGCCAGCTTGTTGGCGGTGGCGTCGGTGGTCTGATCGTTCAGATCATTGTCGGCCTGATCAAGAACAAGCTCGTCGCCAAATAGGGTCAGCTCGGCTGCCTCTGTGGTGGTATGACAGACCTTGCCGGAGGAAATCCGTTCGGCAAGGTGTTCCGGTTATATACCTATCGATAGCGGCAATATGGGAGGCGCGGTCTGCGGACTGCGCGTGAGACAGCATTTGTCGTTGCTGATCTCGTCAGGGTGGATTCCTGACGGTCGGCATATGCGGTGTCTTGTTCCAGAGGAAGGGTCTCGTTCTCAATTCCACCACCGCGCGCCATGCCGCAAAGGACAGCATCAGCCAGTAAAACGGGATCGCCAGCCAGCGCTTTCCGACCTGCCTCTTTTCATAGGATATCATTCTGTTGCGGCCCATCAGAACGAAGATGGCGTAGCTTCCGAAAATATTCAGCGTATCGATGAAAAACAGAATGCCCTGCCAGGAAAGCAGCATCTCCGCACCGCTTTCCCGGATCGCCATGGCCATGAAGGTGAAGGACAGAAACAGCAGGGGGTGGGTCAGCGACGATAAAAGCATACCGCCGATCAGCAGCTGGAAGACGATATAGTCGATCCATCCCATCTTGCGTGCGGTTGCAAGGGGCGCACGGGTCATCACCAGCCAGCTCTGCAGCCAGCCCTTGTACCAGCGCGTACGCTGGTTCAGCCAGACGGAAAGCGAGGTCGGAGCATCCTCCAGCGTCTGCCGCCGGATGACACCGCAACGGTAGCCGAGCCTGTGCAGCCTGAGGCCGATATCGGCGTCTTCCGTGACATTATAGGGATCCCAGGCACCGATGCGGCGCAACGCGGCGGTGCGGAAGTGGTTTGAAGTGCCGCCAAGCGGCAACGGCAGCCTGCGCGCGGCGAGGGCGGGCAGCATACAGCGGAAGAGGCCGGAATATTCCAGCGCGAAACAGGCGCTGAGCCAGGAGGCGCGGGCATTGCTGATGATGAGCGGAGCCTGCAGGCAGGCCACCTGCTCCGGCTGGCCACGGAAGGCGTCATGGGCTTCGCGCAGCTGCTGCGGATGCGGGCGATCCTCCGCATCGTAGACGGCAACGAACGCACCCCGCGCACCGGCAAGCGCATAGGTCAGCGCCTTGGGCTTGGTGCGCGGCAGGGAGGGCGGCACCCTTATGACCTCGACATGCGGGCCGGGATTGGTGCTTTCGATGGCGGCGATCGTCGCGCCGTCATCCGCCTCGCAGACAAGCTTGATATCCAGCCGGGATTTGGGCCAATCCAGCCGCTCGAGCGCATCCATAAGCTGCTCGACGACAGCGTCCTCGCGATAGAGCGCCACCAGAATGGTGTAAACCGGCAGGTCGCCGTCCTGTCGGAGAGCGGGCGTGATCTGCGCTTCGTTCTGCGTGGGTGGGCGCAGAAGTGCAAGCAACCTGAAAAGCAGGGTGAAGAAATAAAGCATCGTCAGGGTGACATGAATATAGGCCAGAGCCGCCTGGGTATAAAATAGCAGCGACAGCGTCAGCAATGTCGCCAGAACGCCGCTGTAAAAACCTTGCTGGCCCTGCAAGGTGATCCTGGCGGAATGATGCGGCGCCGTATTGAAAAGCCGTTGGCGCGCCTCGGCGCAGCGGCGTGTCTCGCCGGCCTTCCAGATTGCCCTGCGCAGGGCCTGCGGGGTCGTAATGGCAAGCTCATCGAGGAGATGCGGATGTCGACACAGCACGGTTTTCAGCTGTTCCAGCCGTCCCAGCTCTGGCACCATCAGCAATGTGGGTCTGCCCTTTAGCGGCTTCAGCCGAAGCAATTGTGGTTCAACCAGTTGCATATCGAGGTGACGGATATCCTCGACCCGTTCCGGGTCGATATCCGGGAGAAAGGGCAACCGTAAAAAGCGGGCAAAAGCACCGAAATAGGCCTCCGCCCGGACCAGCCCGCTTGCCAGCAATTCGTCTTCCACAGTCGAGCCATTTTTCAGGGCGCGCTGCTCGAACGTGTCGATATAAGGCTTGCCGAAGCCCAGTGAGGCGAGGAACTGCGCCTGTCCGGCTTCTGTCTGTCCGGACGCCACCCATTGCGGATCATCAGCCGTGAATGAAAATGCAATTTTCCGTTCTGCCGGCGTCGTACGAAACGATTCTCGTGTATAATAGCTGTAATGATCCATGCATCGCCGCCGCCGTCATGGTAATGTCCCATTTTCTGCCACGGACAGTATAGATGAGAATGACGAATGTAACGCGAAATATAGGACTTCTTTTTACTTTAGCTATCGCTTTACAATTTGTTGGAAACCGGGGCGAAGTTCATGCCGAAGGCCTCTCGGATGGAAACCGCATGCCGGTGCTGTTCGATGCGCAGGAACGGTTTCCGGGCGGCGATCTTTCTTCCGTCCCCCGGATCAGGTTTCTGATGTCGGTTGACTTCCCTCCCTTCAATTTTACCGATCAGGAAGGCCGGCTTGCCGGTTTCCACGTGGATCTCGTGCGTGAAATCTGTGCCCAGCTGAAGGTGGAAAGCAAATGCCAGGTACAGGCACTGCCGTTTGACGAGCTGGAGGCGGCGCTGGAAATGGGGGAGGGCGAAGCGGTGATTTCCGGCATAGCCACCACCGCTGACCTGCGCAAGAGTTTCACTTTCTCGCGTCCCTATCTGCTGTTGCCCGCCCGCCTTGCGGTCAACAAGGCGGCGAAATTCTCCGGCTCCGGCGCTGATGCCCTGTCGGGCAAAAAGGTGGGGGTCGTTGCGGGCTCGCGGCACGAACAGATGCTGAAGGCATTTTTCCCCAAAGCTGCCGCTGAAGGTTTCGAGGGCTACGAACCCATGTATGAGGCCCTGAAGACGGGCAAGGTGGATGCCATCTTCGCTGACGGCCTGCGTCTGCCTTTCTGGGTTTCGGGAAGTGCGTCGGAAGGGTGCTGCGCTCTTTTCGGCGGGCCTTATATGTCCGACAGGTTTCTCGGGGAAGGCCTTTCCATCATGGCGGTCGATCCCGACAATGTGCTTGTGCCGGCCTTTGATCAGGCGCTTGCCGCCCTTTCCCGCAATGGCCGGCTGGAAGAGATCTACCGGCGTTATTTTCCCTACGGCCTTTATTAGAGCATCGGGTAAAACGGCGTCGCGGCTTTACTTCGGAAAAGGCGCGAAAACGGGAGATGGTTTCGGGCACCGATCCGGTTCCGGCCCGGATCGCCTGTGCTATGCCTTTCTATTTTGCCGGGGCAAAGGCCTCGTCACCGCGGCGCAGCCGCAGAAGTGCGATCCACACGGCAGCGGCGATGGCGGTCTCCACCATGAAATAGCTGCCGATCGTGCCTGAAATACTGAAGGACCAGGTGAAGAGGGCGACGACGACGGAGCCGATGAGATTGCCGCTGTTCCATATCTTGGCACGAATATCCTGCCGCCCGGATGCGCCAAGCGCCTCGAGCGCCGTTGCCGCAACCGCCATTGGCAGCACCGCCCAGCACAGAACGCGGGTGATGACCGGCAGCGAGACATATTCGTCGCCGAACAGGAGCGGCAGGAAAGGTGCGATGATGAAGATCACCAACGCGCTGCCCGCCGCAATGACAAGGGCGGCTTTCAGCACGTTATAGGCGCGTTCTATGGTCTTGGTGATGCCCTGCAGGGCGGCGGAAGCCGAACCCGGATAGATCAGCCGGTTAAGCGCCTCGACGGAGAGATAGGAACTGTCGAGAATCCGGCGGGCTATGGAATAGCTGCCCAGCACCTCGGCGCTGGCAACGGCGCCGAGAACCAGAATATCGGCATTGCCACGCACGGCCTTGAACAGGAACTGGGTGGAAAACAGGATACCGATGCGGATTTCCTCGCGCACGATCCGGAACACCGGCCGGCCGAGGCTACTGATCGCCTTCACCGAAATCACGGCGGCAATGGTATGGGCGGCAAGGTTCCAGAAGGCCCAGGCTTCCACCGTTTCCACCTTGAAGACGAGGCAGGCGACCACAGCGGCAATCGTGCGGGCCACGGCAAACATCACTTCCAGCTTGTTGGCGGCGGCGAAGTTGGAATGGGCGATGAAGCTTTGCGTGGAGAGAGAAATGACTTTGAGAAGAACGAGGTTCGTCACCAGGATCAGGAAGGTGGTGATGAGGGTGTGCAGCAAGGTTTCCGAAGTCGGGAAAAACACCGGGATCGTTATCATGCCGATGATGGTCAGCACCACACCGGTCGCGGCGCTCAAGAGATAGCTGTGGCCGAGCATGACGGGAAACATGCTGCGATCCTGCGCCACGCGACGGATCAGCGATTCCTGCGAACCGATGCCGCAAATCTGCACACCGAGATTGGTGACGGCCGTGATGGAGGCATAAAGCGCGAATTGTTCGACGCCGAGATGGCGGGCAAGCAGGGCGAATGTCAAAAGCTGGGCGGCGCTGGACATCAGCAGCGCACCCCCGGATGCCATATAGGTCAATCCCAATCTGACTAGATGGCCGAACCGCGGCGTATTCAACGACACCTCATTCTCCGTGTTTCTCCGACATTGCCGGGCGAGTTCAAGAAATGATCACCCTGCCTTGCAATATTTCGCGACCTGAAAAAGCCAGGAACCGGCCAGTAGACTGAATGCCTGTAACCTGAATGAATGACAGTTTCTCCTGTCTTAGCCTTCTTGAGGTAAGAGAGGGTTAAAGCAATTGCACAATAATGATGATAATGACCGTTTGCGGTTATTTGGACATGGCCCGGTTTCACAAGGGTTTTGTTGTTCGTCACAAGGCAGGCCGATGATCCGATTTTCCCTTCCCGATGCAGGCGACCATGCCGCGTTTTGCTGATACGCAGCCTGTTTCCGGGGAAGGTAACGCCATGTCCCTTTCGGGCGGCCGTCGCGACGCGATTTTTTTCGTCGTCACGATGCTCTATATCTGGATTTCAGTGGCGCCTTTCGAGAGCCTCGCGGTGCCGCCGGTTCCGCGCGCTGCCGCAAACCAGCTGACCGGGCTGGTGATTGCGCTGATCCTGCTGGTGTTTGCCCTGCGTCACCGGCTGACGGGGCTTCTGCTGCGGCCGCGTCTGCCCATTCTGCTGCTGTTTTCCTGGCTGGTGATTTGCTCGGTGATCGGCACGCAGCCCGGCACCTCGCTGCAGCGCCTGATCTTCACGGCACTGCTGTGTTTCATCACCAGCGTCCTGGTTGTCATGCCAAGGGACCGGCGGCAGTTCGACCGGATGATGGCCGTCTTTGCCATCATTCTTTTGGCGCTTTGTTATTTCGGGGTGATTTTCCTGCGCACCCGCGCGATCCACCAGCCCTTTGATCTCGATGAAAAAGCACTGGCGGGTGACTGGCGTGGCATCTTCAACCACAAGAACGCTGCCGCGCCCGCCATGATCATTCTTTTCATGGTCGGGCTTTATCTGCGCAATGCTTGGTCGACGCTCGGTGGTATCGCGATCACGCTGCTGGCGGGGTTCTTCCTCTGGAAAACCAACGGAAAGACCGCCGCGATGCTGTTGCCCGTCACCATTGCCCTGGTCTGGGTCATGGAAAGACATGCCGCCCGGACATTGTTGATGATCGGCGGCCTTCTCACCTTTCTCAACATCGTCGCGGTCGGTTCCACTTATTTTCCGAGCATACAGAATCTCGTCGAAAGCCTCGGCATCGATTCCACCTTCACGGGCCGGACGGACATATGGCGCCTGTCCTTCGACACGTTCGCGCAATCGCCGATCTTCGGTCAGGGTTTTCAGGCATTCTGGACGAGTGACCGGCTTCTGTCACAGGCCGATATTGCCGGCACCTGGGCGGTCACAGCCTTCCATGCCCATAATGGATATGTCGAAAGCCTGCTGAATGGCGGCTTGCCGGCCTTTATCCTGACCATCATATGGCTCGTCATCATCCCTGCAAATGATTTCCGCACGGCGGTGGACAGGGGAACGGATCCGGGTCTGACGCGGCTTTTTGGACGAATTTGGGTGTATGCCCTGCTTTCTTCGTGTCTTGAGAGTAATTTCTTTACCGGAACCGGGCCTATCTGGTCTTCTCTTCTGATCGCAGTCTATTGTTTGAGGCATCAGGCCTACGACATACTTGAACAGGGGCAGTAATTTGCAGACAGGCCGGGGGGCTATGTATGGCGCAAAAAATCGGGACTTTTGCAGACCGGATCAATAACCGGCTGGTGCGATATTTTCCGGGACCGTCGGCGCGGATCGAGACATCCGAGCCGATCGTCTCCTTCACATTCGACGATGTGCCGGCAAGCGCCTGGACGAAGGGTGCCCGCATTCTCGAAGAGGAGGGCGTCCGCGGGACGTTTTACATTGCGGGCGTTTTTATCGACGGGCGCGATGAACGGCAGGAGATGATTTCCGCCGAGGGCTGTTTCAAGCTCGCCGCGGCAGGCCACGAGCTTGCCTGCCACACCTATTCTCACCGCAAACTGTCGAGTTTTTCACGGCGCGGGCTTGAGGAAGATCTCGACCGCAATGACAGCGTGCTCGGTTCATTCGATGAAAAACGGCACAGCCGGAACTTCTCGGTTCCTTTCGGCATGGCCTCGCCACTCATGCAGCCCCTGTTGCGGCGCAGGTTCAGAACTGTCCGCGGCATCATGCCCGGCATCAACCGGGGCAGCATCGATCCGCATAATCTTGCCGCCGTCGAATTGCGGTCGGATCAGAACTATCTCGACGCCGCTGACCGCTGGCTGGATGATGTGCTGCAAAATGGCGGCTGGCTCGTCATTTTCACCCATGATGTTTCGTCTGCGCCGAGCTTTTACGGTTGCCCGGAGGGCAGGTTTCAGGGGCTCGTCCGCAGGGCGACGTCAGGCGGCGCCAAAGTCATGACGGTTGATGCCGCCGCAACGGCACTCGGTCTGTAAGGAGTGTTGCCAGCAGACACTCCCTGTGCCGGAGGCTGACGCGAGAAGCATGCCGGCTGGCAGGCGGTTCTACTGGCTGGCCCAGATGATACGGGCGATCCATTCCACATCGGCCATATCGAAGCTGCGGTTCGGATGCTCGGGGTTCAGCGACAGAAGCTCGATGTTCTTGGGGCTCTGCCGTGCCAGCACCTTGGCCATCACCTCGCCGTCACGGCTTTTAAGCACCACGCGGTCACCGCGCCGCACCTGCGCGCCGGGTTCCACGATGAGGATGTCGCCGTCTCGGTAAAGCGGCATCATGCTTTCCCCCTGCACTTCGAGTGCGTAGACACCCTGCTTGCGCTCGGGGGAGGAGGGGAACTCCACCACATCCCAGCCCTGGCCTGCCGGAAAGCCGCCATCATCGAAAAAACCGCCGGAGCCGGCCTGCGCGAAACCGAGAAGCGGGATGGCGTTGTCGGCGCCGGAAGGTTGCATCGCCTGCGCCCTGTTGAAGGCATAACCGAAAAACTGGTCGACGCTGGCTCCCGTCGCCTCCAGCACCTTGGAGACGGATTCCGTCGAAGGCCAGCGCTTGCGGCCATCCGGGCCGAAACGTTTCGACTTGTTGAACGAGGTGGGATCGAGACCGGCACGCTTCGCCAGTGCCGAAGGTGTCAGTTCGTGGCGCTTGGCCAGCGTATCGATGGCGCTCCAGATCGTCTCGTGTGAAAGCATGGTAGAAAGCCCGCAGATGGAGCCGGTGGCGGAAAGCTCCTGTCGTTTACCCACCGGAATCTAGACCATATCCGGCCTGGAGTAAAGAAAGGAAAGGAATAAAATCCTTTCTTACGCCACCATGGCCGATGTATTTATCTTGGCGAGCTGGATGACGGCCTGCGTGCGGCTGTCGACCTTCAGTTTCAGCAGGATGGCGGAGACATGCGCCTTGATGGTGGCTTCCGAAACATTCAGCTCATAGGCGATCTGCTTGTTCAGCAGGCCTTCTGCCAGCATGCCCAGAACCCGGCTTTGTTGCGGTGTCAGCGTTCTCAGCCGGCCGATGAGGTCGGCCACGTCAGGGTCCTGTTCCTTTTCGCCCTGATGCCCTGCCGGTATCCAGACATCGCCCTCCAGAACCGCACGGATGCCGTCTCTGATATCGTCGATACCCGAGGATTTGGAAATGAAACCGGAAGCGCCGAGTTCGATCGACCGGCGGACCGTGGTCGCGTCGTCCGTTGCCGAAACGATGACGATCGGCAGGCTGGAAAATTCCGCTCGCAGCGCCATCAGGCCGGAAAAGCCGCTGACCCCCGGCATGGCGAGATCGAGAAGCATCAGGTCGGCGTCGTTACGTGCCGTTGCGGCACTCCGGGCAGCCTCGAAATCTCCCGCTTCCACGATGCTCTGCTGTCCGTCGAGGCCGGATACGGCCTGCTTGAGGGCGCCGCGAAAAAGCGGGTGATCATCTGCAATGATAATGACAAGTTCCGACATTCTGGCCCCCTCCCAAGGGCGTTATGCGGTTCTTTCTCAGGACTGGTACACTCCCTTTGCCGGTGGTCGAAACACGCCCGGCTCCTCCGCCAAAGGTTGCGCCAATCGGTTCCTCATTACAAGAAAAAGCTTGTGGAGAGGCGGCCTTTCAGGCCCGCCGCAATAAAAATGCCGTGGAAACTGTGGACAATCTGCGAGCTTTGCGGCAAATCCCGCTGAGTGGAAAGCCTTGGAGAGCCCTATGCAGGAAACGCCCGCGGTCATCTATAAAATCGTGCCGGAGACGTTATGGAATGCGGCCAGGGCGAAGGGCGTGTTCGAGGGGGCGGCCATCGACCTGACCGATGGCTTCATTCATTTTTCGACGGCAAAACAGGCGGCCGAGACCGCCGCGCGGCATTTTTCCGGCCAGGTCGATTTGCTTCTGATCGCGGTCGACGGTGCGGCCCTCGGCGACAAGCTGGTTTATGAGCCCTCCAGAGGTGGCGATCTTTTCCCGCATCTCTATGCCCCGCTTCCCTTGACCGCCGTGCTTTGGGAAACGCCGCTTTCGCTCGGTCACGACGGCCAGCACCAGTTTCCGGAGATTTTGTGATGAGCGGATTATTTTCCTCTATCGGCCGCAAGGGCCTGTTTCTGGTCGATCCGGAAAAGGCGCATGGGCTGTCCATTGCGGCGCTGAAAAGCGGCTTCCTGCCCACCTGCATGGTGCCGCATGATCCGCGCCTGCAGCAGACGGTTGCCGGCCTCGTTTTTCCCAATCCGCTCGGTATGGCGGCAGGTTATGACAAGAATGCCGAGGTGCCGGGACCGCTTCTCCGGCTCGGTTTCGGCTTTACCGAAATCGGCACGGTCACGCCGAAGGCGCAATCGGGCAATCCCAAGCCGCGTATTTTTCGTCTGGTCGAAGACGAGGGCGTCATCAATCGCCTCGGTTTCAACAATGAAGGCCATGCGGCTGCGCTGGAACGTCTGAAGCAGGCAAAGCTGCGCGGCATCGTCGGTGTCAACATCGGCGCCAACAAGGATAGCGAAGACCGCATCGCCGATTATGTGCAGGGCATCGAGGCGTTTTACGCGGTTGCATCCTATTTCACCGTCAATATTTCCTCGCCCAATACGCCCGGCCTGCGTGACCTGCAGGCGCGCGAAAGCCTGGCCGCTCTTCTCAGCGCCGTGCTGGAACGCCGCAAGGCGGAAGCGGAACGCTTCGGTAAACGCATCCCGGTTTTCCTCAAGATCGCGCCCGATCTGACTGAAGAGGGGCTGGACGATGTTGCGGAAGAGGCGCTCGCCCATGACCTCGATGGTCTGATTGTCTCGAACACCACGCTCTCCCGCGAAGGCCTGCGACCCGGCCTGCACAAAAGCGAGACCGGCGGCCTGTCCGGCAAGCCGTTGTTCGAGCTTTCCACGGCGGTTCTCGCCAAGATGCGCCGGCGCGTCGGCGGCGATCTGCCGATCATCGGTGTCGGTGGTGTTTCATCCGCGGAAACGGCCTTGGAAAAGGTGAGGGCAGGGGCCGATCTCGTGCAGCTTTATTCCTGCATGGTCTATGAAGGCCCCGGCCTGCCCTCGGCCATCGTCAAGGGCCTGTCGAAGCTGGTCGCTCGCGAGGGCGTGGAGTCGATCCGCGATCTGCGCGATAGCGCGATGGACCGCTGGGCTGACCGCAAGCTCGGCTGAATACGGTCCGACGGGTAGAAGTCCTGCGTAAATTAGGGGAGGTCTTCCTGCATTGGCCTCTCCTGTCCTCATCCCTGTGCCTGTCACGGGATTCGGCCAGCCCAGGTCCTTGGGTTGAAAAGCCTCCCTCCGCCGCGCAGACATGCGTCGGAAGGATTCTTTTGACGAATACAGGAGTGAGGGCGGAGGGTATCCTCCGCTACCTCATGCGCAAAGCACCATGGCCCAATAGGGCCGGTTGCGGCTGGCGGCGTCATAGGCCACCGCGACGCCAAGACCATTATAGGGTCCGAGCATGTTTTCGAGATGGTGTTTCGAACCGATCCAGGCTTTGACGACACGCTCGACGCTGTCCTGCCCGGCGGCCACGTTTTCCGCGGCCGGAAGCGGCACATTGCCATCCTTCATGCGGATAAGGAAACTGTCGGTGAGGCCGATCAGATGCGCCATCTTCTGTGCCTTGACCATGCGGCCGGCCTGATAGGCGGCGGCACCGCTGGCGGCACCATTGATGGCGAGCGGTGAAAGCCCCTTCGAGCGGCGCAGATCGTTGACCATTGGAAGCGCCGCCGCCGTCTCATCGCGGGTGCCTGATGGCATTCCCTTGTTGGTGGGCATGGAAACGCAGGCGGAAAGAACGGAGCCGGCGGAAATCAGCACGAAGCCGCGCCGGGTAAGCGTCTGAAGTGATGTATCGGTCATGTCAGCGGCGATAGCTCAGAAGGCGCAGGATGATGAAAACGGGAATAACGATCGTGGCTCCGAGGATCAGATAGTCGCCGATCGCGCCCAGCGCATGGAAACCGCTGCGCCACAGGTCGACCACGAAATCGCGCGCGCCGTAGATGATGTTCCACGGCGTCAATCCGAAGATTGCCATCAGAAAGCCGACGAGCAATGAAACGACGAGCAGCTTCACCACGGTGCGGGCCACCGTATCACCCAGCATTTTGTTGACCTCACCGGCCATCAGCAAGTCTCCTGTTTTGTCCTGACATATGGGGCGCACCGCTTCGATGCAAGTTTTCGCGCATTATATCGCGCCATATCGGTCAATTCCACGCAGGGGCCATGAAATAGGACTTGAGTTTTTTTATGGCTTGATAAATGACAGCCGGCATCTTCTCAGGAATCATTGATGGCCCCAAACCAGTTTTCTTCCGGTGACGTCATTGCCGACCGCCGGGCCGACTATGCCCGCATGTTGGCGGAAGGCGGTGATTATCCCGCCGCCGCCGAACTTATGGAACAGGCGCTTGAACTTGCGCCACGGTGGACGGCGGGATGGTTTCGCTTCGGGGAATATCACGAAAAGGCGGGGGAGACCGCAAAAGCCGTGGCGGCTTACGAGAAAGTCGCCACGCTGGATACGGAAGGGCTTTTTGCAGCCGAACTGAAGCTTGCGGTTCTCGGCGCCGCCGAAACACCCGAACAGCCGCCGAGCCGTTATGTGGAAGGGCTGTTCGACGACTATGCCGACCGTTTCGAAACCTCGCTTGTTGAGAAGCTGGACTACAGCGTGCCGCAAAAGCTGGCGGAACTGATCGGCAGGGAGGCGAAAGGCAGCGCCTTTGACACTGTCGTCGATATTGGCTGCGGCACCGGCCTCCTTGGTGTCGAAATCCACCCCCTCGCAAAACGGCTCGAGGGTTTCGATATTTCCCAGAACATGCTGGCCAAGGCGGAGGAAAAGGATCTTTACGATCATCTCGGTCAGGCCGATCTTTCGCTGGACGAAGAGGCCTCGGGACTGTTCAGTCCCACACTTGCGCAGCACCGCGCCGATCTCGTCGCCGCCGCCGACGTGATGATGTATCTCGGCAGTCTTGAAACCGTCATGCCGCTCGTTTCCGCTTTGCTCAAGCCATCGGGCTTCTTCGCCTTCTCGGTGGAGGATGCGGGAGATGCGGAAGGGTTCATCCTGCGGGAATCCCTTCGTTACGCCCATTCCAAAGGCTACGTGACCGAGCTTCTTGAGCGGACGGGCTTTTCCCTCATCGAAATCCGCAAAACCACCATTCGCAAGGATGCCGGAAAACCCCTTTCCGGCATTCTCTTTCTTGCCCGCGCCAGAGGCTGAGCATTCCGTTTCTTGCCTTTTTCACGATAGGTCAGCCTTGCTTACTTATCCATCTTGATCCGGTATTTTTTGCAGTGCAAAATATGCCGGAAACCTGAGGGAAAAGCGTGAGCAGAACGAGAAGCGTTTACGGCATGTGGAGTTCCGATCCGGCCAGACATGCGCCGGTGGAAGACGTGCAGGGCATCGTCACCGGCGCCATCGTCTCGGCGCTCGGCTTTTATCTCCTGAACAAGGTCGGCCTTTTGACCGGCGGCACCGCCGGCGTCGCCTTCCTCCTTCATTACGCCTTCGGCATCAGCTTCGGTCTGCTGTTCTTCCTCGTCAACCTGCCGTTTTATTACCTGTCCTTCCGCCGCCTCGGTCTCGCCTTTTCGTTCAAGACCTTCATCGCCATCGGCCTCGTTTCGGTGTTGACGGAGGTGGAGGCGCGCTGGATGGTCATAGACAGCATCAACCCGCTCTGGGCGGCGCTGCTCGGCGGCCTGCTTCTGGGCTATGGCTTGCTGGCGCTTTATCGCCACCGCGCCAGCCTCGGCGGCATCGGCATTCTGGCCATCTATATTCAGGACCGTTTCGGCATCCGCGCCGGCCTCATCCAGTTGGCCTTCGATGCCTTCGTCATGCTCTGCGCCTTCCTCGTCATCGATCCGGCGACTGTTGTTTATTCGATTGTCGGCGCTTTCGTTCTCAACATGTTTCTGGCCATCAATCACCGTTCGGACAGATACATCGTCGTGCGTTGAGCAAAGATGGTTGAAATCCGGAGCAGTTCAGCGCAATAGCTCGGCAGGGACAGTCAGGGGAAAAGGCATGGACGATACGACTGCGCGCAGGCGCCTGAACCTCTGGGCCTCCGCGCCGGATCGTCATTCATTGCTGGAGGACGCGCAGGCCATTCTGGCAGGCAGCATGCTGATTTCACTCGGCGTCACGCTGTTTTCCGCCGCGGGTCTTCTCACCGGCGGTGTGGTGGGTCTGGCATTTCTGGCGCATTACGCCACCGGCTTCAGCTTCGGCGTGGTGTTTTTCCTTGCCAATCTGCCGTTTTATTATCTCGCCTTCCGCCGCCTCGGCCTCGCGTTTACGGTCAAGACCTTCTGCGCCATCGCCATGACGGCGCTGCTTTCCGAATATATGCCGGGCTTTTTCGCTTTTGAGAGCATCAATCCGGTCGCCGCCGCCCTTTTCGGCGGGTTGACGGTCGCGGCCGGCATGCTGGCGCTGTTTCGCCACCGCACCAGCCTCGGCGGCTTTGGAATTCTGGCGCTTTATCTGCAGGATCGTTTCGGCTGGCGCGCCGGCCTCGTGCAGCTCGCCTTTGACGGCATGGTGCTGGCCTGCTCCTTCTTCGTGGCCACACCTTTCGTCATCCTCTGCTCCATCCTCGGCGCGCTGGTCATGAACCTCACGCTCGCCATCAATCACAGGAACGACCGCTACATCGCCATGTAGCGGCCGCCCATTTGGGTCGCAGGGTCAGGCTGCCTTCGCAGCCGCATCGACCGGGTGCTGCGAGCGGAAACCGACAGCGATGCGGTTCCAGGTGTTGATCGCGCCGATGGCGACCGTGATCTTGACGATATCCTCATCGGAGAAATGCGCCTTCAGCGTCTCGAAGGCGTCATCCGGAGCGCCGGTTTCGGCAATCCTGGTCACCGCATCCACCCAGCCGAGCAGCGCCCGCTCCTGTTCGGTATAAACGGTGGATTCCCGCCAGACGCTCATCAGGTTGATCCATTGTTCGGGAAGACCGTCGTGACGGCTTTCCTTCACATGCATGTCCACGCAATAGGCGCAGCCGTTGATGATCGAGGCGCGCAGCTTGATGAGGTGCGTGAAGCGGCGCTCAAGGCCGCTGCCCTGAACGTAGTTTTCCAGCGCCATCACGGCCTTGAAGGCTTCGGGGGATGCTTTGGCATAGTTGATACGGGTTTTCATCGGTCTCTCCATTGGTTGGGTCTGTTTGAAGGCATGCATCGTCGGCACGGAAAGCTGTCGGGCTCACCGGTATTGGATTGGTTCAGCTGTGGCGGTCTCAGCGCGCCGTCGTCTTGCGCTCGTTCAACTCCAGAAAGGCGCAGCCGCGCGCGGCAATCCCGCCATCGTCATTGGCGGCGAGATCACCCAGAATGTCGGCGATGGTGGTTTTGGCAAGTTCGGCGCGATAGGCCTTCTCCGCCTTCAGCATCGCGGCGTTGATGCCGCAGGGCTTGGTGAAATAACGCCCCGGCAAGGGGTTCGGCCCCCGCTGGCGGATTTCCGCGCAGCGAAAAGCCGGCTGCGGCCCTTCGACGGCCAGCACGATATCGAGCAACGTGATCCTGTCGGTCGCACGGGCCAGACGATAACCGCCCTTCGGTCCCGGAACGGTGGCGACTATTCCCGCCCCGGAAAGCGATTGCAGGTGCTTCAGCAGATAGCTCGTGGAAACGCCGTGAAATTCCGCGATCGCCGCTGCGGATAGTACGCCGCCTTCGGAAAGTCCCGCCAGCATGCCCACGCTGTGAATGGCCTGTTCCACGCCGTCCCCGAGTTTCATCGGTCTTTCCTGTGTTCGTTGCCTCAGTATCATGGATATTATTTATCCATGATTATGGTTTCCTGTCAAGCGACCATGTTGCGCTCTTCTTTTTCGCAGGTTTTTCACTACCTTGATGGGGTGAAACACGCCGAGTCCCCCATTTCCGGCACGCATGTCGGTTCCTTGCCCCTTCCATTCCAGAAATGGTTTGTCGAAAAAGGGTGGTCTCCGCGCGCCCATCAATTGGAGCTGATGGCGCGGGCGCACGGCGGTGAAAACATGCTGCTGATCGCGCCGACGGGCGCGGGCAAGACGCTGGGCGGCTTCATGGCTTCGCTCACCGATCTGGCGGAGCGCGGCAAGGCGCCGCCGGGCTCCGGCTTCGTCGGCGTGCACACGCTTTATATCTCGCCGCTGAAGGCGCTGGCGGTGGATATCGAGCGCAACCTGACGAAGCCCGTCTCTGAAATGGGCCTGCCGATCTCCATCGAAACCCGCACCGGCGATACGCCGCAGAGCAAACGCCAGCGCCAGAAGATCAACCCGCCCGATATTCTCCTGACGACACCGGAACAGGTCTCGCTGCTGCTTGCCAATAAAGAGGCCGAACGGTTTTTCCGAGACCTCAAATATGTGGTGCTGGATGAGCTGCATTCGCTTGTCACCTCCAAGCGCGGCCACCTGCTGTCGCTGGCACTCGCGAGGGTGCGCCGGCATGCGCCCGATGTGCGCTTCATCGGCCTTTCCGCCACCGTGGCGGAGCCGATGGATTTGCGCCGTTATCTCGCGCCGCAGGGGCAGGGGGAGCCGCCCGCCGGCCTGATCACCGTCGAAGGTGGGGCAAAGCCGGATATTTCCATCCTGCATACGCAAGAGCGCATCCCATGGTCCGGCCATTCGGCGCGTTACGCCATGAAGGATTTGTATGCTGCGCTGAAGGATCACCAGACGACGCTGATCTTCGTCAACACCCGCTCGCAGGCGGAGCTGATCTTCCAGGAACTCTGGACCATCAATGACGACAATCTGCCGATTGCGCTGCATCACGGTTCGCTGGATGCCGGCCAGCGCCGCAGGGTGGAAGCGGCCATGTCGGAGAACAGATTGCGCGCCGTCGTCGCCACCTCGACGCTCGATCTCGGCATAGACTGGGGCGATGTCGACCTCGTCGTGCATGTTGGCGCGCCGAAGGGTGCAAGCCGCCTTGCCCAGCGTATCGGCCGCGCCAATCACCGCATGGACGAGCCGTCAAAAGCGATCCTCGTTCCCGCCAACCGTTTCGAGGTGATGGAGTGCCGGGCGGCGCTCGATGCCAATTACATTGGTGCGCAGGACACGCCCCCCATTGCCGAAGGAGCGCTCGATGTTCTCGCCCAGCATGTGCTCGGCATGGCCTGCGCCGAACCTTTCGATGCCGAAGATCTCTATCGTGAAGTAACGAGCGCTTCGCCCTATGCCGACCTGCCGCGCCTCACCTTCGACCGGGTGGTGGATTTCACCGCGACAGGCGGTTATGCGCTGCGCACCTATGAACGTTACGCCCGCATCCGCCAGATGAAGGACGGTCGCTGGCGCGTCTCCAATCCGGCGGTCGCACAGCAATATCGCCTGAACCTCGGCACTATCGTCGAGGCCGCCGAACTCAATGTCCGCATGGTCAAGCGTAATGCCAAAGGCACGGTCGGCCGTGGCGGCATGTCGCTCGGCAAGGTCGAGGAATATTTCCTCGAGCAGCTGGTGCAGGGCGATACGTTCCTGTTTGCCGGCAAGGTGCTGCGCTTCGAAGGTATCCGCGAGAATGAATGCCTGGTGTCGCAGGCCTTCTCCATGGACCCGAAGATACCCTCCTATGCCGGCGGCAAGTTCCCGCTCTCCACCTACCTCGCGGATCAGGTGCGCTCCATGCTTGCCGATCCTACCCGCTGGCAGGCGCTTCCGGATCAGGTGCGTGACTGGCTGGCGATCCAGAAGGAAAAATCGATCATCCCCAAGCGTGAGGAACTGCTGGTCGAGACGTTCCCCTTCCGCAAGCGCTTCTTCATGGTCATGTATCCCTTCGAGGGACGGCTGGCGCACCAGACGCTGGGCATGCTTCTGACGCGGCGGCTGGAACGGGCCGGCGCAAAACCCATGGGTTTCGTCGCCACCGATTATTCGCTCGCCATCTGGGCCATGGAAGACATCGGCCTGCGGCTGAAATCCCGCCGCCTGTCGCTGGCAAATCTTCTCGATGAGGATATGCTGGGCGATGATCTGGAGGCATGGCTGGACGAATCCTTCATGCTGAAGCGCACTTTCCGCAACTGCGCCGTCATTTCCGGCCTCATCGAGCGCCGTCATCCGGGCAAGGAAAAGACCGGCCGGCAGGTCACGGTCTCCGCCGATCTTATTTATGACGTTCTTCGCAGCCATGAGCCGGATCATATACTGCTGGAAGCGACGCGGCGCGATGCGGCGGCGGGACTTTTGGACATTGGCCGTCTTGGCGATATGCTGAAGCGAATCAAGGGCCACACCACCCACCGCGCGCTGGAACATGTCTCGCCGCTTGCCGTTCCGGTCATGCTGGAAATCGGCCGCGAGACGGTTGCGGGCGAGGCGATGGACGATGTGCTTGCCGAGGCCGCCGACGAGCTGATCGCGGAAGCCATGTCCTGAAGCATCTGGGCCGAATGAAGGAACAAGGGTAAAAGTGCTAAGCCGGCTGACATTGAGCGAGCGATTTTCGAATGGCTTCGAATGCCTTGGCAGCGAAACCGCCATCCATGGCGTTGCCGCCTGGTGCGATCCGCTCGGCGGGCTTTACCTGCCGGACCTGTCGCTGCTCGTCGTCTCCGACCTGCATCTTGAAAAGGGCGCCGCCTTCGCCCGGCGCGGGCGCATGCTGCCGCCCTACGACACCATCGCCACCCTCAAAATCCTCTCTTCGCTCATCAGCCGCTACGATCCGAAGGTCGTGGTCAGCCTCGGCGACAATTTCCACGACCGCATCGGGTCAGAGCATCTGCCGCCCATGTTGCGCGAACTCATCCGTGAAATGGCCCGTGGCCGCGAATGGATATGGATCAACGGCAATCACGATCCGGATGGCACGGTTGATCTGCCGGGTGCTTCGATGGATGAGATGTTTTACGGCAATCTCGTCTTCCGCCACGAGCCAAGGCCGGGAGACGCCGCCGGGGAAATTGCCGGGCACCTGCATCCCTCCGCGACGGTTCGCCGCCGTGAAAAGACGGTGCGGCGGCCCTGTTTCGCCACGGATGGCTCACGTCTGTTGATGCCGGCATTCGGGGTCATGAGCGGCGGGCTGGATTTACGCCATAAGGCCATGCGCGGCCTGTTCGATCACGCGGCGCTCGTCGCGCATCTGATGGGTCGGGACCGCATCTATCCGGTGCGGTTTTCCAGTCTGCTCGGCTGAGCGTATCATCGCCGTTATCTCTTTGTTTTACGCATTGTCCGGACGTAAAACCGCTGCGCACTTTTGACGGAAATGCTCTATTGCCGGTAGACCAGAACCGGTATCTTCGAATTCTTCAGCACCTTGGCCGTGACGCTACCGAGCAGCATTTCGATGAAGCTCCTGCGCCGGTGCGAGGCCATGGCGATGAGGTCGCAGCCGGTCTTGTCGGCGATTTCGATGATCGCCTCGTCCGGCCGCCCCGCACGCGCCAGCAGCGCCTCACAATCGAGCCCCATGGCCGCGGCATGGGCTTGCGTATCGCGCAGCAGATGCTCCGCTTCCTCACAACGGTGGAATTCTTCTTCGGCAATGGCGGCAATGTCCTCGACGTCGCTCGCAATCACGTGGAAGGGTTCCGATACCGTCACGACAGTCACCTTTGCGCCTGCCTCCCTGGCGAGAGCGAACCCTTGGTCGATTGCGATCTGCGCCAGCGGCGAGCCATCGGTGGGAATGAGAATGTGCTTGAACATGACATTTCTCCTTTTCATCCCGGTCACAACCGCACTTACCGCCATGATCTGCGTGCGTGGTTGTAACGCCTTGAATTTTACCGCAAACCGTTAAAGGAAGCGAATGCTATCTTTATCCCCCGGCTGCGGCCGGCGATCTCTTTTTAGGGATGAAAAAAGTCAGTCCTTGCGGAAGATGATGCTGGCGCCCCAGCCGGTCACGACGGCCAGCAGAACGCAGAGCGCGCCGTAAGCAAGCGGCGTCTGGTGCGCCGCATCGGTGATCGCCTGCTCCATGCCGGTCTTGACGACGCGCAGTTTCAGCTCGCGCTGGGCGATGAATTTGCCGCTCTTGAAGAGATAGGCGCGCGCCGTATGCACGCCATTCGGCACGTTGGCGGGCAGGCGAAGCGTCGCCCAGAACAGGCCGGTGCGCTCAAGTCTCACCCCGGTCGTGTCATTGCGATAGATGCCGCTTGAAAGCTTCAGGCGCCGATAGGCCTCCTGAAAATCGAAGACATTGTCGGGCACGCCGGAAAACACCGCGCTTTTGAGCGACAGATGATCGACGCCGAGCCCCATGGCCCGCAAGGTCCCGGCAGAAGCGATATCGGTAATGTCACGCGTGCTGGCCATGGAATAGGATTCCGGCAGCGGCGTGAAGGTGATCGCACTGGTATTGATCCAGATGCCAGCAACACGCTCCTTCTTGCGCACGGTCATATAGTCGGTCGGACCTTCCAGCGTGACGACAATATCATACTGGCCGATTGCCAGAAGCAGCTGGTCGGTATTGTTGAGCGCGCCGAAAAGGGTGAAATCCGCCCCGCGAAAATCCGACGCGATGGGAATTTCCGTCGTCGATGCGCCGATTTCGATATTTTCCTGCAATGGCCGCTGTTGCGGGCCGGGCGGCAGGGCAAGCGGTGGTGTCTGCGCCCAGGCGGCTCCGCCAAGCGCAAGGCAGGGTAACAGGAAAAGCGCCACAAGCAGCAGACGGAAGGTCAATAGCCCAGCCCCCCCACGGCGACCGAAAACAGGTCTTCGGGCCGCACCACCAGCGATACGGCAAGGCGGAGGGCGACGGCGAGGACGAGAAGCGCCAAAAGCGCGCGCAGCTGTTCACCGCGTAGTTTTTGCCCCACACGCACGCCATATTGCGCGCCGATGACGCCCGCCACCATCAGGATGAAGGCCAGCACCACATCGACGGAATAGTTGGTCGCCGCCTGCACGATGGTCGTATAGGCGGTCACGAAAATGATCTGGAACAGCGAAGTGCCCACGACCACATTGGTCGGGATGCGCAGCAGATAGATCATCGCCGGCACCATGATGAAACCGCCGCCGACACCCATGATCGAGGTGAGGATGCCGATGCCGAATCCGAGGGTGACGACGGGAATGATGCTGAGATAGATCTTTGATTTCTTGAACCGCATTTTCAGCGGCAGGCGGTGCACCCAGTTGTGATGGCCCGGCCGGCGCAGCGTCACCGTTTCGTTGCGGGCCGCGCGGCGGAGGGCCGAAATGCTCTCCTTCAGCATCAGCCCGCCGACAGTACCGAGCAGGATGACGTAGAGCAGTGAGACGATGAGATCGAGCTGGCCGATACTGCGCAGGAAGGAGAATATCCATACGCCGATCGTCGCCCCGACCAGACCGCCGACCAGCAGCACGCTGCCGAGTTTGATATCCAGCGTGCCACGCCGGAAATGCGTGATCGAGCCGGAGACGGAGGAGGCAACCACCTGGTTTGCGCCGGTCGCCACGGCCACCACGGGTGGAATATTGTAGAAGATCAGAAGCGGGGTGATCAGAAAGCCGCCGCCCACCCCGAACATGCCGGACAGAAAACCGACGGCCGCGCCCATGCCGAGAATGATGAAAATATTCACCGACAGTTCTGCGATCGGCAGATAGACAGTCACGGCTCGGACCTCGGGCAAATGGTTCCGGGCGGCAGGGCTTGTCCGGGTGAGGGGGCCGCGCCGCGATTTACACTTTCTGTCTGAAAAGACCGGGCATGCCCGGCCTTCATCCGTCATGCCCGCGAGGGCCTGACCTGTCAACATTCAACGGTAAATACGTTGATAATTTGGAAAGATAGCGGTCGTGCGTGGGCAGGCCGCCACATTCCTGCACCGGGTCGCATGGAAGCGGCCGAAAGGCCGCTTCGTATGTGAAGCAGAGGTTATTTGTTGCGGGCGAGAAGCGCAGTCACCAGTTCGTTGGTAATGCGCCCGTCCGGCGTCTGGCCGACGGATTTCTGGAAGTCCTTGATGGCGGTCACGGTGTTCTTGCCGAGCTTGCCATCCGGCTGGCCGGCATCAAAGCCGTTCTTGTTCAGGATCGCCTGAATGTTGCGGATCGCCTTTTCCATGTCCACGGAAGCGGTCTTCACCCCTTCCTTGCCGGCCCATTCCTCCGGCGGATTGACACTGTTGGCGTCCTCCGAAAGCGGCTTTACCTTCCATGCGTCCATCTTGGCCTTGGCGCTCTGAAGCTGCTGCGGGTTCATCGCTCCGGCAACCTCGTCGCGCTTCTGGGCGGCGTCCGTGTCTCCATCCTTGGCGGCAATGGCGAACCATTTGTAGGATTCCTCGATATCCTGCTTCACGCCGCTGCCACGGGCATAAAGAATGGCGAGGTTGAACTGGCTGTCGCGCACACCGAGTTCGGAAGCCTTGATGAACCATTGTGCCGCAGAGGCGAAATCCGGCTGGCCGGCCGCATCGGACGCAAGCAGGACCGCGAGATTGTGCATGGCGCCGGCATTGCCCTGTTCAGCAGCCAGCGTGTAATAGCGCTTGGCTTCGGGCAGGTTGCGCTCGACGCCGTTCGCCTTCTCGTAAAGATTGGCGAGACGATATTGCGCCGGCGCAAGGCCGCGATCCGCCGCGAGCTTGTACCATTTCGCGGCTTCCGCACGGTCGGCGGTAACACCGCGACCATCGGTATAACGCGTGGCGATCTCGAACAGCGCCTGGGTGTCGCCCTTGGCGGCGGCTTCGGCTAGCGATGCGGGCTCGATGCCGGCGGGGACCGCGATGGCGTCCTGGTCGGGAACGGCCGTGGTGGTGACCTCGGCCGGTTTCGGCGCGTTGTTCTGCGCGACGGTGTCGGAATCTGCCGCATCCACGGCGGGAACATCGGCGACCGGCGGCTCGTCAGGCAGCGGCGCGCCGCCGACGGTGCGGGGATCGATGGTGTTCTGCGCGGGTGCGCTGTTCTCGATGCTGTCGGCCGATGCCGCCTGCTCCGGATCGATGGCGAGATCGGACGGAATGGTCACGGCCTTCTCACCGGCTTCGGGAAGCGCGGAAACCGGGCCATTGTCCATCTTCTGCTCGATGACCGGTGCCGGGGCTTCGGCGCCGCCGATCAGCGTCTTGACGAGCGGCATGGTCATCATGGCGAGAAGAATGGCGCCGATGCCGAGCAGTAACGGACGGCGATAGCGCGAAAGCGCCGAGCCCTCGGCCTTGCGGCTCTTCTTGCCGGTTTCAAGCTTCTCCGGCGATGTTTCCATGGCGGCGGCCTGCGCCGCGCGGCGGGCAGCGGCGATGAAATCCGTCCGTCCTTCGGCATCCGCAGCCTTGCCGCTGGCGGCCACCTGGCTGGCGCGCACGCGTTCCAGTATCTTCTTGATATCAGGCGCACCCGAACCCGGTTCCAGAAGTTCGTTTTCCTGGCCCGCCGGCAGAACGTCAATCGGATCGAGCGAGGGGGCGGGTTCCACCTGCGTGCGGGTGGAGGCAGCCGATACGGGTTCTTCCACGGCTTTGACGGTCTTCGCCGTGCCGGCCTTGAACCGTTTCGTCAGCCCGGCAAGCAGGCTCTTCTTTTCCGCCTTGGCGGGCTTGGCGGCGGCGGGCGGCACGACGGCCATTGCATCCGCGTCCTTCTCGTCAGCATCGAGAATGGCCTGCTCTTCAGCGATATAACCTTCCTCCGGGAAAATGGCGGCCGGCATGGCCACCTCTTCGCGGGCGGGGGCGACCATAGGCTGCGCGACGTTGCGGGGCGCGGCCTCTTCGCGGTAGGCGGGAGCGTTGTCGAGGCTGTCGAGACGGCCGGCGATCTGCACCAGCGTTTCATGCAGCGCTTCGAAAGTACGGTGTGTGCGTTCTTCGGTGTTGCGGCTCAGGGCTTCGAGGTTGCGCAGATCGGTCGCGAGATCCGTCAGCATCGTCATGTCGGCGAGGTTTGTGCCGGCAGAGAGGTTGTTGCGTGTATAGGCGTCGAGAACCGCCTCGGCGGCCTGCCGGGCCGCTTCGATGATATATTCGTCGTTCGACGCCATATAGTCCTCGATCGCCGCCATGCGGGCGTCGAGTTCCGGCGACAGGCTTGCCTGCGTGTGCACGGGCTGGCTGATCAGCGTGGAGAGATGGGCGATCTGGTTTTCGAGGCTTGCCAGCGCATGGCTGTCTGCCGGTGCGGCATGGGCGCTCTCATCCAGACGGGCAGCGATATTGCCGAGCCGTTCTTCCAGACGTGAGAAGGCGCTTTCGCTGAGGCCCGGTGCCGGTTGCGGCTGGCTGTAGCGATAGTCGAGGTCCTCGATGCGACGCGAGAGCGTATCGAGCCGCTCGGCGAGGCCGTCATTGACGGCGCCATGATCCAGCGCATCGATCTTGCGGGAAATGTCGCTGAGGAAAGACGTCAGTTCCGCCTGCTGCGAGGGGCGCTGCGACCGCTCCAGAAGCAGCGAAAGCTGGTCCAGCCGCTCGTGCAGCTGGGCGGCGTCGCGGGCGGTGCTGAGCTCATCGATCTTGCCGGCCAGCGCTTCAAGGCGGGCGGTGAGGTCCTGCGCCGGTTCCGGCTTGGCGGCGGCAAGCCGGTTGATATCGCCGAGCTGTTCGGCAAGACCGTTCAGACGGGTTTCCAGCCGCTGCGCCAGCGCATTGTCCGTGGCCTGCGCATTGGCGCGCGTGCCGGTAGCGGCAATGGCGCGGCTGATTTCGTCGAGCCGCTGATCGAGGCCGGAAAACTGTTCGGTAAAGGCCGCTTCGTTCGGCTGCATGTGCTTGCCGAGCTGCTCCACGGCGCTGGCAATCGCGATCAGCTTGTCTTCGAGCACGCGCACGGCCGGGTTGTTGCTCATGCCGCCGAGCTGTGTCTTGATGTCATCGAGACGATAGGCGAGCGAAACGATTTCGTCCTGCAACGCGCCGGCATCGAAACCGCGCAGCGTGTCTTCCACATTGTTCCAGCGGCTTTCGATCCGGTGCACGCTGTCTTCGCGCGCAAGCTGGTCTATCGTCAGGCGCAGGTCCTCGAACTCGTTGCGCAGCCCGTAGGCGTCGGGAGATGCCAGATTGCCGAGCTGGTCGATGCTGCCGGCAAGCCGTGCGATGTCGTCGCGCAGGTCACCGATGAATTGCTGGTCTTCCGCCACCGCGCGGATATTGCGGATTTCGGCGCGCAGTCCCTGCGCCTCGCGTGCGACGCCCTCGGTTATATCGTGCTTCAGCTCGTGCCGGAGATTGACCAGCGCCTGCGCGATCTCCTGCAGGGCCACATCATTGCGCTGCTGCTCCTGATAGGGCGGAATGGCCCGCGCACGCGGGGCGGAGGAGGCGGCCGCGGCTTGCGTGTCCCTTGGCCGGTATTCCGGCGCAAGCGGTCTGGTAATGGTTCGTTCCGGACGCGCCGCCGGTTCCTGGGGACGCTGGAAGCTCGTCTCCAGAAGGCGCTGGCGCTGGCGAATTTCGTTGACAGGGTCGAGTTGTGGCGGGGTGACGCTGGCGCGCGGCTCACGCGGCGCGGCATAGGCCTCGTTCTTCGGCTCGGCCTGTGCGCTCGCGGCGCGCGGCTCGCGCGGGAACTTCTGGCTCATCAGCCCTTCAATGCGGGCTTCAAGGCCTTCAATGGTGCGATTGAGCGCATCAAGAGACGATCTGTCGCCTGGCTGTTGGGTTTTCGATCGCAATCCGTTCATCTTCTCGCTCGCTTCGCTTCCGCCCGCCGTGCCCGGTTGTCTGTCGCGACGTTGCCTGCCTGGGCATGCCGTCGCCGCAACATACAGCAATTCCAGAGCCGGTATTTGCCCCCTGGAGGAAAATGCGCCGATGAACGAAGCAGTTACCTCTTGTCGGAGAATTCACGAAACGTGGTAAAGAAGTGGTTAACTATGGTCGGAATTTTTTAACTTTTGTGGCGCATGGCGGGCCTGTGCCCGGCCGGACGTCCATTCGGTAAAAAAGGGGAGGCGATATTCAGCGGAAATTTATTTGACGTTTACGCGCACGTCAAATATTGTCGTTCCATATCGCCGGATCGGCTCCGGCTGCCACGATGCGGAGGAACATCGGTAATGCCTGTTTACAAGGCCCCAGTCAAAGACACGCTTTTTATCCTGAACGAGGTTCTCGGCCTGGAGCGGTATAACAACCTGCCCGGCTTCGAGGATGCAACCCCTGACATGATCGAGGCCATCACTGGCGAGGCAGCGAAGCTTGCCGAAGAGCGGCTTTTCCCGCTCAACCTTTCCGGCGACAGCCAAGGCTGCAAGCGCGCCGATGACGGGTCGGTTTCCGTGCCTGACGGTTTCAAGGACGCTTATGACGCCTATTGCGAAGGCGGCTGGATCGGCCTTGCCGTTCCGCCGGAATTCGGTGGGCAGGGCCTGCCTTATACGCTGCATGCCGCCATCGGCGAATACATGTCGTCGGCCAACCTGTCGCTGATGATGTATCCCGGCCTGACGCAGGGTGCGATCGCCGCGATCCTTGTGCATGGCACGCAGGAACAGCAGGACACCTACCTGCCGAAGATGGTCGAAGGCACATGGTCCGGTACCATGAACCTGACCGAACCCCATTGTGGCACCGATCTCGGCCTTCTGCGCACCAAGGCCGTGCCGCAGGCTGACGGCAGCTACAAAATTTCCGGCCAGAAGATATTCATCTCCGCCGGCGAACATTCCATGACGGACAATATCGTCCATCTGGTGATCGCCCGCATCGAAGGCGCGCCTGAGGGCACCAAGGGCATTTCGCTCTTCATCGTGCCGAAGTTCCTGGTCAAGGAAGACGGCACGCCGGGCGAGCGCAACGGCGTCACCTGCGGCGCCATCGAACACAAGATGGGCATTCACGGCAATGCCACCTGCGTCATGAATTACGACGACGCGACGGGTTATCTGCTC
Source organism: Rhizobium rhizogenes (assembly GCF_002005205.3). Next base: position 143,919 of record NZ_CP019701.2, read on the forward strand.
GGCGCAGAAAACAAGGGCCTTTCGGCCATGTTCGTGATGATGAACGAGGCTCGCCTCGGCGTCGGCCTGCAGGGGCTCTCCGTCGGCGAGATCGCCTATCAGAACGCGGTCGAATATGCTCGTGAGCGCATTCAGGGCCGCTCGCTTTCGGGCGCCAAGTTCCCGGACAAGAAGGCCGATCCGATCATCGTGCATCCCGATATCCGCCGCACGCTGATGACCATCAAGGCCTATAACGAGGCCGGCCGCGCTTTCCTTCTGTGGACCGCGCTGCAATCCGACATCGCCCACCGCGCCACCGACGAAAAGCAGCGCCAAGTGGCGGACGACCTGCTCGGCCTCGTTACACCGATCCTGAAAGGTGTTTTGACCGACAAGGGCTTTGACCATGCTGTCATGGCGCAGCAGGTCTTCGGCGGCCACGGCTACATCGAGGAACATGGCATGAGCCAATATGTCCGCGATGCGCGTATCACCATGATCTACGAAGGTGCCAACGGCATTCAGGCGCTCGATCTGGTCGGCCGCAAGCTCGGCATGAATGGCGGCCGCGCCGTCATGGCGCTGTTCAAGGAAATCGGTGATTTCTGCGAGGAAAACCGTGCTGATGAAAAGCTCAGCCTTTACACCAAGGGCCTGAAGAAGGGCTTGAACGACCTGCAGGCCGCGACCATGTGGTTCATGCAGAACGCCATGGCCAAGCCCGACAATGCCGGTGCCGGTTCGACCGACTACATGCATCTCTTTGGCATCGTGGTGCTGGGCTACATGCAGGCGCGCATGGCGAAAGCGGCGAGCGAAGCGCTTGCCGCAGGCAGCGCTTCGGACGAGGATTACCTCAAGACCAAGCTTGTCACGGCGAAGTTTTATATGGAGCGCATCATGCCGGAAACGGCGCTGCGCAAGGCCCGCATCGAAACCGGCGCGGACACCATGATGGAACTGGCTGCGGAAGCATTCTGATGAGGCTGGCGTTTCTGACGCCGCAGGGAGAGAAACAATGACCGACGTTTTTATCTACGACCATGTCCGCACCCCGCGCGGACGCGGCAAGAAGGATGGCAGCCTGCATGAAGTGCCTTCCGTTCGCCTGGCCGCCAAGACGCTGGAAGCCATCCGCGACCGCAACGGGCTGGACACCTCCACTGTCGACGACATCATCATGGGTTGCGTCGATCCTGTCATGGATGCCGGTGCGGTGATCCCCAAGGCTGCGGCCTTCGAGGCCGGTTATTCCAACAGGGCGCCGGGCATGCAGATCTCGCGCTTCTGCGCCTCGGGTCTGGATGCCATCAACTTCGCGGCCGGCAAGGTCAAGGCGGGGTCTGACGATATTGTCATTGCCGGCGGCGTTGAAAGCATGTCCCGTGTCGGCATGGGCATGTCGGGTGGCGCCTGGTACATGGACCCCTCGGTCAACTTCCCGGCCTTCTTCATGCCGCAGGGCGTCTCGGCCGATCTCATTGCCACGAAATACGGTTTTTCCCGTGACGATGTCGATGCCTATGCCGTCGAGAGCCAGAAGCGCGCGGCGCATGCCTGGGAAAAGGGCTATTTCAACAAGTCGGTCATTCCGGTGAAGGACCAGAACGGCCTGACGATCCTTGACCGTGACGAGCACATGCGCCCCGGCACGGACATGCAGGCGCTGGCCTCGCTCAACCCGTCCTTCCAGATGCCGGGTGAAATGGGCGGCTTCGAAGCCGTCGGCATCATGGCCCACCCGGAAGTGGAGCGGATCAATTATGTCCATCACGCCGGCAATTCGTCCGGCATCGTGGATGGTGCCGCTGCCGTGCTGGTTGGCTCGAAGGCGGGCGGCGAGGCGATGGGTGTGAAACCGCGCGCCCGCATCAAGGCTTTCGCCAATATCGGCTCCGACCCGGCGCTGATGCTGACCGGCCCGGTTGATGTGACCGAGAAGCTTCTGAAAAAGACCGGCATGTCGATTGCCGATATCGATCTTTTTGAACTGAACGAGGCCTTCGCCGCTGTTGTGCTGCGTTACTGCCAAGCCTTCGACATCGGCCACGACCGGATGAACGTCAATGGCGGCGCCATCGCCATGGGCCATCCGCTCGGTGCAACCGGCGCGATGATCCTCGGCACGGTGCTGGATGAACTGGAGCGGCGCGATCTGAACACCGCGCTCGTCACGCTCTGCATCGGCGCAGGCATGGGCACGGCGACGGTTATCGAGCGGGTTTGAGAGGCTTCGGCTGACACCGCAACGGTTCCTCCGTCATCCTCGGGTCAAGCCCGAGGATGACGGAAAAAGCGAAGCGGCCATAAAGATTCAGGGAAGAGGAATCCCAAATGAGCACTTACACCAATTTCACCATCGAGACGGACGCAGACGGCATCGCCCTCGTCACCTGGGACATGCCGGAAAAATCCATGAACGTCTTCACTTCTGAGGTGATGGACGAGCTGAACGCCATTCTCGACGCGACTGTCGCGGATAGTGCCATCAAGGGTGTCGTCTTCACCTCAGGCAAGAGCACGTTTTCCGGTGGCGCCGATCTTTCGATGATCAAGTCGATGTTCTCCTTCTACAATGACGAGAAGACGAAGAACCCGGATCAGGCGGCGGCAAAGCTGTTCGAACTCGTCGGCCGCATGACGGGCCTGTTCCGCAAGATCGAGACCAATGGCAAGCCCTGGGTTTCCGCCATCAATGGCACCTGCATGGGTGGCGCTTTCGAACTGTCGCTCGCCTGCCATGGCCGTGTGGCCTCCAATGCCAAGAACCTCAAGATCGCCCTGCCGGAAGTCAAGGTCGGCATTTTCCCCGGCGCCGGCGGCACCCAGCGCGTGCCGCGCCTGACGGACGCGCAGTCGGCGCTGCAGATGATGACGACCGGCCAGTCGCTGACCGGCGCGCGCGCCAAGGCCATGGGACTGGTGCACCAGGTGGTGGAGCCGGATCAGCTGGTCGCAACCGCAAAGCAGATGATCAAGGACGGCCTGAAACCGGTTGCGCCCTGGGATGAAAAGGGCTTCAAGGCCCCCGGCGGCGGCATCTGGACGCCGGCCGCAGCCCAGCTCTGGCCCGCCGCACCGGCCATCCTGCGCCGCGAAAGCGCCGGCAATTATCCTGCCGCACTCGCCATCCTCAAATGCGTCTATGAGGGCCTGCAATTGCCCTTCGACACCGCGCTGAAGGTGGAGCAGCGTTATTTCACCGAAATCCTTCGCTCGAAGGAAGCCTTCGGCATGATCCGCTCGCTGTTCATCTCCATGCAGGAACTGGGCAAGGGCGCGCGCCGCCCGGCTGGCCAGCCGAAGACGGAGTTCAAGAAGGTCGGCGTTGTCGGCGCGGGCTTCATGGGCGCTGCCGTGGCTTACGTCACAGCCGCGGCCGGTATCCCCGTTACGTTGGTGGACCGCGATCAGGAAGCTGCCGACAAGGGCAAGGGCCATTGCGAGGAAAGCGTCAAGGCCGCCATCGGCAAGGGCAGGCTGACGCAGGATGAGGGCAAGGCCCTGCTCGACCTCGTCACCCCGACGGCGGATTACAAGGCCCTCTCCGATGCCGATCTCGTCATCGAGGCCGTCTTCGAAGACCGCGATGTGAAGAAGGCCGTCATCGAGGCTGTGGAAGCCGTGTTGCCCGAAGGTGCGATCTTCGCCTCCAACACCTCCACTTTGCCGATCACGGGCCTTGCGAAGAACTCGAAGCGCCCGACCGATTTCATCGGCATCCATTTCTTCTCACCGGTCGAGAAGATGATGCTGACGGAAGTCATCCTCGGCAAGGAAACCGGCGACAAGGCGCTCGCCGTCGCGCTGGATTATGTCGCGAAGATCAAGAAGACCCCGATTGTGGTCAACGATACGCGCGGCTTCTTCGTCAATCGCTGCGTGCTGCGTTACATGGCGGAAAGCTACGACATGCTGATCGAAGGCGTGCCCGCCGCCATGATCGAAAATGCCGCGAAATTCGCCGGCATGCCGGTCGGCCCGCTGGCGCTGAACGATGAGGTGGCGATCGATCTTTCCTACAAGATCCTGAAGGCCACCGTCGCCGATCTCGGTGAAAAGGCCGTCGATCCGCGCCATATGGAGCTGGTGAAAAAGCTGGTGGAAGGCGAGGGCCGTTTTGGCCGCAAGAACGCCAAAGGCTTTTACGATTACCCGGAAAAGCCCGCCAAAAAGTCCCTCTGGCCCGGCCTGAAGGACCTCTATCCGCAGCAGAAGCCTGAGGACGTGGATATGGAGGTGCTGAAACAGCGCTTCCTCGTCACCGTGGCACTGGAAGCCGCCCGCACGGTGGAAGAAGGCATCGTTACCGATCCGCGTGAGGCGGATGTCGGCTCCATCCTCGGTTTCGGTTTCGCACCCTATACCGGCGGTGCGCTGTCCTACATCGACGGCATGGGCGTGAAGAACTTCGTGGCGCTCGCCGAAAAGCTCAGCGAGACCTACGGCCCGCGCTTCAAGCCGACGCCGCTCCTGAAGGACATGGCCGCCAAGGGCGAGACCTTCTACGGTCGTTTCGATCCCTATGCCAGCGCCGCCAAGGCGGCCTGAGGTTTCAAGTGAGGCATTGAACAGGCCCTTCGGGGCCTGTTTTTATTATGTCCGTTTCCCCGCTTTCCGTGCATCCTTTGCCGGACTGGGGCGTTGAAAAGGCTGGCCGGGCAAAAGCGCCCGCCGTCCATAATTCAGCACGCCTCAGGAGACAGCGATGAAAGCACCACTGCGACCCCATGGTTTCGACAAACCCTCGGACCTTGACGACCATCTGGCCGAACTGGAAGAGGAGGCCGTGGAGCAGAAGGTCGCAAAGCCCGCTGCCCGAAGGTCACGTGCATCCGTCCCGCAAGAACCTTCGCTGCGCGCTGAACTGGATGACCTGCGCAAACAGCTCGAACAAATCCGCCGTGACGTAAAACGGCTGGAGGCCACCTCCCGCCCGGTGCGCCATGCCGTGGATGCCAGGCAGGATCGGGAGCGCGAGAATTCACGCCTGATGACGGTGGTGCGCTCTGTCGCCGTCACCTCGCTCGCCAGCCGCATCTTCTCCTCTTCGCCCGTCATGGCGGCGCTGGTGGCCGTGGCGCCGTTTGCGCTTGGCCTTGCGGCACGGAGCAGCGAAGAGGCATAGATGCTCGCCTGCTGCGCCACCTCCGTCATCCACATTGGCCCTGCGTGAACCTGTCGCCTGCTGGATGTCGATCAGAGCGAGCGAATGGTGGATAGCGCTTTCCAGCCACAATCCGGTCTTCACCGGGCATGGATTCCAGCCATCCACAGGCGCCGTGAAAAAACTGTCAAAAAACTTCGCGATGGCGCTTGCCATGTCCGAACAAGATGTTATAACCCCGCTCACTTTCGGGGCACCAAACAGCCCCGCCCGCCAAAAGCGGAGGTTCTTCAAGGACCTGAAGTGCCCGGATAGCTCAGTTGGTAGAGCAGCGGATTGAAAATCCGCGTGTCGGTGGTTCAAATCCGCCTCCGGGCACCATTAATTATAAAAAAATCTCAAAGTTACGGAAGATAGCGCTCGGGCTTGCGGATTTCGTCGCATATTCAGTTTTTCACATAGTCGAATTCTAGAAGGCGATTCTGGCGCGGTTGCCTAGATTAAACGTTAAAGATGTATCTCTCTCCCGGCTTGAATAGCCTTGCCGAAGTCATAGGTGTACGAGGTGATGGTCAGAGCTTACTTCTCAAGGTTTCGTACTCATCCAGAAGCTCTATGTAGTGCGCGTCCAACTCTGCAATCTCTGTGCGTCGGTCTCGATTATCGACCATTATATCTGCGGGTTGCTTAACGTATGTTGAAGGGGTTAGGAGGCAATCCTTAGCTTCGATTTCTGTCTTGCTTACTAGGCTGCTGAACCCTGGCTCGGTCAGACGTTGGTCGTACACTCTGGCAATTTGATCCACGGATGTGTCGTCTAACACATTTTTCTTTCCCCGACGGCTTCCCAATGTGCTTGCATCAACGAAAAGCGTCCCGATGTCTTGATCGTCTACTGGTCGGCGCAAGACGACAATGCAAGTCTCTATCGCAGTGACAGGAGCAAAGAGCCGTGCTGGCAGGGCAATTACTGCCGCTATTGCTCCTTGTTTTACTAAGCTTCTCCGAACTCGGATATCTGTGCCCGCCCTAAAGAGGACACCATTAGGAACCAGAACCGCTGCCGTTCCGAGGTTGTCAAGGTGCTCATAGGCTGAAAGCAGGTATGCAAGTTCGCTTGATATTCTACCATTTGAACGATGGGCGAGCAGATGACTATCGATCAACCACTCCAGCTCCGCGATTGGTATTTGTATACCAAATGGCGGATTTGTCAGTACGACGTCAAATCGACGTCGTTGTCGCTCCCACTCATCGCGTATATCAACCGCTTTTAGGCGCGGCCCTAACTCGATCTCCGCATGCTTTGCACCATTAACTGCGAGCCGAACCTTGGCCCAAGAACAGGCGTATCCATTCGCCTCGCGTCCGACGAACAGAGTTTGGTCAGGATCAAATATTTTTTGAGCTGCGAGAAATAGACCTCCGCTACCGCACGCGGGATCGAATACTTCATTATTAGACGCGCTGCGACCTGGAAGTGACGCCATCAAACGGGCAACTTCCCGAGGTGTTTCATGGGCCCAAGGGAATTCGAGGTCGTATAGTCGTTCCTGCAACCAGGACTCAAAGCAGCATTGTGTATATACGTGATCAACCAAATTGAGCCACTCTAGCGTAGTCAGTGGATCAAGTTGTGTGAGATCATTCAAGAGGTACTGGCTGAACGGAGCATCTTCCCAAAATAGACGGCTTTCCATTTCTCTAGCGATTTGCAGAACATCGCTAGATGTCGAGAGCGAGCCGATCGAAGGTCCAAATTTATATTTCTGGCGCAAAAACTCTAGCGCAAAAAGTGCGATCGGTAGGCCCAGATTGGGATGCCCCGAGATACGTCCGAGTTCTTGCATCCTCTTTAGGCGTTGATCGAGTTCGCGCCAAACTTTATCCTCGTGCATCTGCATTCCTCATATGACGTGCCAAAATAGCTAAGGCCTCGTCTCGTCGCATTTGCGCGCTGCCGATGGCGATTCGATAAAGTTCGTCTGCAACGCAAATGAGACGAACTAAATTTACTTGTTCTTCACGTGGAGGCACAACAAGTGTTAAGCTTTCTAGATCCTTCAGTGTCAATACCGGTTGAGCCGTACTCGAAATTCGACTTAGCAGAAGCGCGTGCGTTTCAGCTTGCCGAAGAAAAGCGCACAGCAGTTCTGATTCAATCTGCGATTCAGGCCCAGGGCGAATGATAATAAAGTTGGCGCTTGCTATGCATCCAACGTGTTTTTCACTCACGACCGCGCACTTGAGGAGAGTACCCCGAGCGCTGACGAGAATATCTCCGATTTGTAGTTCTTGCCGACCTAACCTTTTAGGGTCGACGTCCACGATTTCGAGAGTGTCTGGATATGTTATTCCCCCATCATTGATATCTTTAACTTGAATAAACCGTAAGGCTCGCGAATTGGCCGCGCTTGAGGCAACACGAGTTAAATTCAGCCCCATGAACATAGAGGCAACAAGCTCCGTTATTCGCCTGCTCTTGCCTACAGGATTCGGCTTGGTCATAATGGTCCTTATTGCAGTATTTTTTCTACTGATTGACTTTTCACTCGAGTTTCCCTAAATGTCAATCCTGAGGTGCTGCTTGCGAATTGAGTTTTGCATGGTGCCGACGTTGAACGGGGCAAAGCTTGGAGGGTAATATGGGCGCGATCGACATCAATCGTCTTATGGTGGTGTTGGGGGTTGTAGTGATCGCCTGCATCGCGGCAGCGAGCAATTATCGCGTAGAAATCAGCGGTGGCACGGTGAAGTTCGAAAAGAACATTGAGCGGACTGACTCGCACGTTTTCTCCCCTTCTGTGTATGTTGAAAGGTAACTCAATGAGTGGCTCTACTAGCCGATCCAGGAAGCACGCCCCATTCTCCAGCAGAGAAAATCCATTGTTACGTAAGAATAATCAATTTAGTCGTTTGGGATGACGTGCCTGTACTCCTGATCCTTACAGATGCTCCCGATTATCCGTATTCTGCTCCGCCCGGTCCCGATAAAGTGCTGCCCGTCCCAGCAGCATCAGCGACACCGGCGTCGTTACCGTCATGAAGATGCCGATGAAGATTTCGTGGAAGGCGAAGCGGTCGCCGGAGACGGAGAAATAGATGATCGAGGCCATGACGATGCCGCCGGTGCCCCAGCTGGTGCCGAGTGTGGGCGCGTGCAGGCGTTCATAAAAGCTGTTCAGCTTGGCAAAGCCGATGGTGCCGATCAGCGTCAGCGAAGCGCCCAGAAGGACGAAGAAAGCCACGAGAATGGCGGCCCAGAGCGGAAATTCTGTAGCGTTGTTCATTCGATCACCTCGCCGCGCATCATGAATTTGGAAAGGGCGACGGTGGAGACGAAGCCGAGGATGGCGATCAGCAGCGAGGCCTCGAAATAGATGTCGTTGCCGGTGCGCAGGCCAAAGGTGAGGAGAAGCAGCATGGCGTTGACATAAAGCGTATCGATGCCAAGCACCCGGTCCTGGGCGCGCGGGCCGATGGCGATGCGATAGACTGATATCGTCATGGCAATGGCCAGCATCAGCTGCGCCAGCGAAAAGGACCAGAAAAGGATAATCGAACTCATTCGAATATCTCCATCAGCAGTTTTTCATATCGGTTCTTGATGAGGCTTATCCACGCTGCCTCATCCACATCGTCGAGAACGTGGAGGAGGAGCGTGCCCTGGCTGGAATTATATTCGAGCCAGGCGCTGCCCGGCGTCGAGGTCAGGATCGTCGCCAGAATGGCGAGCGCCATGGGATCGCGAATATCGAGCGGCACGGCCAGGAAGCCGGATTTACGGTCTCTTTCGCGCTTGAAGAGAATGATCTTCACAACCGAGATATTGGACCTGATGATATCGTAAAGCACGATAAGGATCAGCTGCGCGAGCCGGTGCCAGTTGCGGATGCGCGGCTTGGCTGGCCTGAGCGACGCCATCGCCCAGGAGGCGATGAGTGCCACGGCGGTGCCGAGCAGCAGATGCCCGGGCGAAAAGCTGTTGATCGTCATCCAGAAGAAGATCAGCGAAACGGTCAGCAGCGGATAGGGGAGGAGACGGCTCATCATGGTTCCGCCTCCCGGTTGCTGCCCGCTCTGGGTGCGGAAATGACGCCCTGAATATAGCTTGCGGGCAGATCGAGGATACGCGCCGTTTCCTGCATGTAGCGCATCACCGGACCCGCCTGCACGGTCATGGCAAGTGTCAGCCCGAGCAGCAGCATCACGGGCGCGATTTCGATGACGAGAACACGCGGCACCGTCCCTTCGATGGAGGCCCAGAAGGTGCGGATACCGGCACGGGTCATCGAGATCAGCGATGCGAAACCGGCAAAGACGATCAGGAAAACCAGCCACCAGGAAAGCGTGGAAATGCTGTCATTGGCACCAAGCCCGGAAGGATTGAGAATGGCGGTCAGCATCGAGAACTTGGCGATGAAGCCCGAAAGCGGCGGCAGGCCGGCCAGAAGAATGCCGCAGGCGGCAAAACAGGCGCCGAGCACCGCCATGGTGGCGGGCATGGTGACGCCGACTTCCTCTTCCTCCTCTTCCTCGTCGCCCTCGCCATAGGCCTCCATGGTCACGGCAAGAACGTTCGCGCCGGCATCCTGCCCGCGCTCGACGAGTTCGATCAGCATGAAGAAGGCGCTGATGGTGAGGGTGGAGCTGACCATGTAATAAAGCGCGCCGGCCGCCACCGTCGGGTTGCCGGTGCCCATGGCGGCAAGCAGCGTTCCCGATGAGACGAGGACCGAAAAGCCGGCCAGCCGCCCCAGCGCCTGCGATGCGAGAACGCCGATGGCTCCGAAGATGATGGTGGCGATACCGCCGACCAGCAGCGCATCATGGCCGAAACCGGCCGATTCCCCGGCCGTCTGCCCGAAAAGCAGGAAGGACAGGCGGGCGATGACATAAATCCCGACCTTGCTCATGATGGCAAACAGCCCGCCCACCGGGGCAGACGCCGCGCCATAGGCGGAAGGCAGCCAGAAATTCAGCGGCCACATGCCGGCCTTGACCAGAAAGGCGATGCCGAGGATGGCCGAGCCGGTTTCCAAGAGCATGCGCTGGTCCGGGTTGAGCCCCTCGATGCGATGGGCGAGATCGCCCATGTTCAGCGTGCCCGTGACGCCATAGATGAGGCTGACACCGATCAGGAAGAACAGCGCCGCGACGAGGTTGATGGCGATGTAGTGCAGGCCCGCCTTGACGCGCTGCTGGCCGGAACCGTGCAGCAACAGGCCATAGGAGGCAGCCAGCATCACCTCGAAGAACACGAAGAGATTGAACAGGTCGCCGGTCAGGAACGCGCCGTTGACGCCCATCAGCATCATCTGGAACAGCGAATGGAAATGCGCCCCGGCCTTGTGCCATTTCGCCATCGAATAGATCAGCGAGGGTATGGCCAGCAGCGCCGTCAGCAGCACCATCAGGCCGGAAAGCCGGTCGGCAACGAGCACGATGCCAAAAGGTGCGGGCCAGTTGCCCAGCAGATAGACACCGCTTGAGACCACGGCGGCGATCTCGGTATTGACGGTCGAGTTCACCTCGCGGAACAGCAGGATCGCAACCACCAGCAACAGCACGGTGGAGGTGAAGCTGATGGCGGCCTTTGCAACACGCTGGCGCTCGTCGAAGAACAACAGCAGGGCGGCGGTGATGAGCGGCAGCAGGATCGGCGCAATGACGATGTGGAAGGGGAATGACATCATTTCGTCTCCCTCCCGTCCACATGGTCGGTGCCGGTAAGGCCGCGGGCGGCAAGCAGCACCACGAGGAACAGCGCCGTGGTGGCAAAGCCGATGACGATCGCTGTCAGTACCAGCGCCTGCGGCACGGGATCGGCAAGCGAGGAGCTGTCCACACCGTTCACCAGCACCGGCGGCGCATTGGTCTTGATGCCGCCGACGCCGAAGATGAACAGGTTGACGGCGTAAGACAAAAGCGAAAGTCCGACGATGACCTGATAGGTGCGTGGGCGCAGGACGAGCCAGACGCCGGAGCCGGTCATGATGCCGATGCCGATTGCAAGAATGAGTTCCATTACACGTCCTCCGCTTTTGCGGCTTCAGGCGTGCGAACGCGGTAGTTACGCAACGATTGGTGTGCCAGTGCTATGAGAATAAGAACGGTGGAGCCGACGACCGTCGAAAAGACGCCGAGATCGAACAGCAGGGCGGATGCCGTGGGCATTTTGCCGATATAGGGTATCTCCGTATACTGGAAATACGAGGTCAGGAACGGGTAGCCGAAATACCAGGAGCCGATGCCCGTCGCCGTTGCCATCAACAGGCCAAAACCCATCCAGCGCAGCGGCAGGATGCGGATGCGGTCCTCCGCCCAGCGCGCGCCGCCGGCGAGATATTGCAGCAGGAAGGCGATAGCCATGGTGATGCCGGCCGCAAAGCCGCCGCCGGGCAGATCGTGGCCGCGCATGAACAGGAAGATCGAGAAGGTGATGATGACCGGGAACATCCACTGCATCACGATCGATGGCACGTAGAGGTAGTCGCGGACGGTATCGCCCTTGCTCCGGTCGGGACGCTCGGCATCGAAGGCATTCTGCATCTGCTGCTGTTCCGGCAGCCCGATGCTTTCATGCGCCGGACGGAAACGGCGAAGCAGCGCGAAGACGGTGAGCGCCACGATGGCCAGCACCGCGATTTCACCAAAAGTATCGAAACCGCGGAAATCGACGAGGATGACGTTGACCACATTGGTGCCGCCGCCTTCCGTATAGGCGCGCTCGAGGAAATAGGTGGCGATCGCGTTCGGCACCGGCAGGGTCATGACGGCATAGGCGATGACGGACATGCCGATGCCGCTGGCCGCCGCCAGCAGAAAGTCGCGGGCGCGGCGAAGCTGCGCCGGCAGCTCGTCGCTGCTATCAACCTTTTCGAAGCGTTTCGGCAGCCACCGCAGACCAAGCAGGATGAGAACCGTGGTCACGATCTCGACCAGCAGCTGGGTGATGGCCAGATCCGGTGCGGACAGCCAGATGAAGGTAAGGCAGGTGACGAGCCCGGAAACACCAAGCATGACGAGGGCGGCAAGCCGATGATATTTCGCCTGCCAGGCGGCACCCAGCGCGGCAATCATGCCGATCAGCCACAGTATGGCGAAGATCGGATCGAAGGTCGTCACGCGCGGCAGTGACAGGGAGAATTCCGAAAGGAACAGGGGTGAGAAACCGGCGAGAAGCGCCACGAGGATGAGAAGTCTCAGCTGCGGCTGCAGGCGCCGCGTGCCGAGTGTGCTTTCCAGCCACCGCGCCCACTTCCAGGACACGGTGACGAGAATGCGCTCGAAGATGCGCTGGCCCCGCAGATGCCGGAAAACGGGCGGACCGTCATCGCAGCGTGAGAAATAACCGCCAAGCAGCGCATAGATCGCCACACCGCCGATCAGTGCCGCAATACTCATGATGAGCGGCAGGTTGAAACCGTGCCAGATCGACAGGCTGTAGACGGGCGTCTGGTCGCCGAGCACGGACAGCACGGCCGAATGCAGGAACGGGCCGATCGACAGGCTGGGAACGATGCCGACGATCAGGCAGGCGAAAACCAGGAACTCGATCGGGAAACGCATCCAGCGCGGCGGCTCGTGCGGATTTGGGTTCGGCAGATCGACAGGCTTGGGGCCGAAGAAGACGGTGTGGATGAAGCGCAGCGAATAGGCGACGGCGAATGCGCCTGAAAGCGTCGCGACATAGGGCAGCGCCCGGTCGAGCAGTGAATCGGCATGGGTCTCGACGGCCTCTGCGAAGAACATTTCCTTGGAGAGGAAGCCGTTGAACAGCGGCACGCCGGCCATCGCCGCACTGGCCGCCATGGCAAGCGTCGCGGTCGCCGGCAGATAGGTGTAGAGCCCGCTCAAGCGCCGCATGTCGCGGGTGCCGGTTTCATGGTCGATGATGCCGGCCGCCATGAACAGCGAGGCCTTGAAGGTGGCGTGGTTGACCATGTGGAAGATGGCCGCAACCGCCGCAAGCGGACTGCCGAGACTGAGCAGCGTGGTGATGAGCCCGAGATGGCTGATGGTGGAATAGGCGAGCAGGCCTTTCAGATCCTGCTGGAACATGGCGAAATAAGCGCCGAGCAGCAGGGTGATGATGCCGGCCACGCCCACCAGCCAGAACCATTCCGGCGTGCCCGCCAGCACTGGCCAGAAGCGCGCGAGCAGGAAAACCCCCGCCTTCACCATGGTCGCCGAATGCAGATAGGCGGAAACAGGTGTGGGCGCCGCCATGGCGTTGGGCAGCCAGAAATGGAAGGGAAACTGCGCGCTCTTGGTCAGCGCGCCGCCAAGAATGAGGATAAGCGCCGGCAGATAGAGGGAATGGGCGCGGATAGCGGCACCGGCCTCGATGATCTTGTCGAGATCGTAGCTTCCCGCCATGTGCCCGAGGATCAGAAGCCCGGCGAGCAGGCTGAAGCCGCCGATGCCGGTCACGGTCAGCGCCATGCGCGCGCCGTCGCGTGCGCCGGCATTCTGGTGCCAGTAGCCGATCAGCAGGAACGAGAAGATGCTGGTCATTTCCCAGAAAATCGACAGCAGGATGACGTTGCCGGACAGGACAACGCCGAGCATCGAGCCCATGAAGGCAAGCAGGAAGGCGAAGAAACGCGGGATCGGGTCTTCGGCCGACATGTAATAGCGGGCATAAAGAACCACCAGCAGGCCGATGCCGGTGATGAGGATCGTGAATATCCAGGCAAATCCGTCCAGCCGCAGGGTAAAGTTGAGGCCCAGCTGGGGCAGCCATTCCACATCGTATTTCAGCGCGTCGCCGCCGCTGATGGTCGTATAAAGAAAGATGCTGCTGACAAGGCCGAAAAGGGCGACTGCGCCCGCAACGGAGGCCGGGCCGGCGGCTGCACCCTCGCGCGGCATGAAAGCCGTCAGGACAGCGCCGATAAAGGGCAATGCGACAATAAAGGGAAGAATGGTTGCAAGTGTCATATGCAGCGGCGGTTTTCTTTCTGGAATGGGAGCCTACGGCGGGTTTCCGACGACTCCGATCCCTGAAGGCTCATGATGAACCCGATGATGAGGACCGCCGGAATGACTAATAGATAATATGCGGGGGCGCTCTTGGAACCACGCTCGCAAAGTCTCGGAAAGCTTGTGGCGCGATGGCAACAGATGCGATAGCCAGACCCTTGTCGGCGGCGATCCGCAAAGCGGAGGAGGGGAAATAACCGGGAGGAATCGCAGAGCCCGCATCGCCTGCCTTGCAGCCGTAATCGTTGCCGCTGTCGCAGTCCTTATCCCGAAGAGAAAGGGAGCGGCTGAGATCGACGGTCTGCAATCTTTCCAGACGGCTGGTCTTGGAAAGGGTCTTGACCCCGGAAGGCGCCTGAAAGCCGATCATGACAAGCAGGCTTGCGACCATGATGCCGATCAACACTTGCGGATGGCGCCTTGAACGGCGGCATTTCTCCATCCATAACAAGTTGGCATCTCCTTGATCGAAAAGGTCTCTTTAAAGCATCACCGCTGAGCGAATATCCCGTTGATTTGTTTTAGGGGAAGCCGCACGCGCTTGTCCAGCGCGCTGGCCGGAAAAACCGCCCGCAGCGTCCGATTCCTTTTCGTTTTTGCCCGTTTGCGGCAAAGTGAGGGCGGCAGTGGCTAAAAGCTTTTACAAATTTTACCGTTTGACGCCGGAGCTGATGTTTCTTAACTTTCAAGCAAGGAATTAACCATAAAGATTGATGGTATTTCCACGGCGGAATGGGGTTCTCTCCCCTTCCAGGCATGACGCCGCACTGCCGTACCGGTGCCGATCCGGTATTTTCGTTTCTTGGTTCAAGAAGGTCAGGCAAGCGTCGATGCCGCATCGTCCGCGATGGGTATGTTCGTTCAAAATTCCCCTTTAGGGTGCTGGCGTTCTGAACCTTGGCCAATTGGCCGGGTTCTACCGGCCGTCATGTTGTTGGGGACGTCGGTTGGGGCAGGACTTGCCATCAGATCAAGCGCGCAGATCGGCAGGTGCAAGCCTGGCGGGACGGCTGCGCTTTGCCGGCCTCGACGAGACGCAATCCGATTTCCTGCGCAATTATCGCGGCATGCTCGAGCCCTACGTCAAGGCGGGCCTGCGGGACGTGATGAACCGTTTCCAGTCCATGCCGGACTGTTCTCCGTCTTTCGAAAGTGAAAACCAGCTCGACCGCCTGCACGATCTGCAATCCTCGCACTGGAGTGTGCTGACGGATGCACGTTTCGACGCGCTTTATGCCGAGCGGGTGAAGGTTCTTTCCGACAATGCCAGCCGCATGGGTCTTGATCCGCGCTGGCAGATCGCCAGCCATGCCGTCGTTCTGGAACATCTGCTCGGTGGGCTGGTGGCCGAACACGCGCCGCGTTCCATCCTGCCCGGCAGCCGCAAGAAGAACCGTGAACTGGCCGAGGCCGTGAAGAACATCGTCCGTCTGGTGATGGTCGATACCGAGATTGCCGTCTCGCTGCGTTTCAACGAATTGCGCCTGCGCCACGGCCGTGAACTGGCGGAACAGCGCGACAATGACCGTTCGCAAGCAGCGACACTGCTGGGTGCGGCGCTGACGGCCTTTGCCGCCGGCGATCTTAAGGCGCGTATCGGCGGCGATCTGCCGGAAGCCTATCGCGATGTTGCCGCCTCCTTCAACGCGGCGCTTGAAACGATCGGCGCATCGCTGACATCCGCGCAGCAGGGCATCGGCGACGCCGAGACGCTCAGCGCCCGTTTCGCCGATATCGGCCGCTCCATCGCAGAACGTTCCGGCCAGCAGGCAGAAGCCCTTGCCGAGACCTCCCGTACGCTTCAGGCCATGATCGGGACCCTGGCCGAAAACGGCGCCCGCATATCGGCGACGGAAACGGCGGTTTCCCGCGCCCGCGACGCGGCTGTCGAAAGCGGCAAGGCAATCGGCGAGGCGATCGACGCCATGTCTGACATCGAGCAATCCGCCGAGCACATCGGCAGGATCATCGGTACCATCGATGAGATTGCTTTCCAGACCAACCTTCTCGCCCTCAATGCCGGCATCGAGGCGGCGCGCGCAGGTGAAAGCGGTCGTGGTTTTGCCGTCGTCGCGCAGGAAGTCCGGGCGCTCGCCCAGCGTTCCGCCGACGCCGCAAGGGAAATCAAGAGCCTTGTCGGCACCACCAAGACGCAGGTCGAGGGCGGGGTCCGCATGGTCAACCGCACGCAGGAAGCAATCGGCGGCGTCGTCCGGCAGGTGTCCGGTATCAACGACATGATCGCCGAAGTCTCCCGGCATACGTCTGCACAGGCCGATGACCTCAAAACGGTCGCTGCCGATATCAGCGAACAGCAGCGGCATGTCGGCCGGATCGCAAACGAGATCGGCGAAGGCTCCTCCGAGGCCGACGCGCTTCACACCGTCATTCTGCAGCTCGGCCGCACCATTCGCGAGTTCCGCATCGCCCGTCAGGGGCAGGCGGCGGCAATGGCCGTTACGGAACGTCAGGACACATCATTTATGGCCCGTGGCGATAATCGCGCGGATTACGGCCAGGATTACCAACAATTCAGACGCCAGGGAGTCATGTAATGGCAGCCAGAAAAGCAGCTGAGGCGACGCTGAAACTGTCACCGGTGCTGGATCTCAACGAGGCATCGGCGCTGCACGGCAAGCTGATGACGCTGAGAGGAGCACCGTTGTCGGTCGATGCGTCCGAGGTGGAGCGCATTGGCGCGCTTTGCGCCCAGGTCCTCATGGCCGGCGCGAAATCCTGGGAAGAGGATGGCAAGCCCTTCGGTTTTGCCAGGGTGTCCGATGCATTCGACAAGACCATGAAACTGATAGGCGTCGATATTGACCATTTGCTCCCCAAGGAGATGCAAAAGTGAAGAAAAAAGTTCTCACCGTGGATGATTCCCGGACGATCAGGAACATGCTCCTGGTCACGCTCAACAATGCCGGTTTTGAGACCATTCAGGCCGAAGATGGCATCGAAGGCCTTGAGGTGCTGGAACAGAGCAATCCCGATGTCATCGTGACTGACATCAACATGCCCCGTCTCGATGGTTTCGGCTTTATCGAGGGCGTGCGCCGCAACGAAAAGTACCGCGCGATCCCGATCCTCGTTCTGACGACCGAAAGCGATGCGGAAAAGAAGAACCGCGCCCGTCAGGCGGGTGCGACCGGCTGGATCGTCAAGCCGTTCGATCCTGCAAAACTCATCGATGCCATTGAGCGCGTAACCGCCTGATACGGGACATTTCACGATGGATATGAACGAAATCAAGGAAATCTTTTTCCAGGAATGCGAGGAACAGCTCGCCGAACTGGAATCGGGGCTTCTTAAATTGAATGACGGCGACCGTGATCCGGAAACCGTCAACGCCGTTTTCCGTGCCGTTCATTCCATCAAGGGCGGGGCGGGTGCCTTCGGTCTCGATGATCTCGTGGCTTTCGCCCATGTTTTCGAAACGACCCTGGACTGCGTCCGCTCCAACAAGCTGGAACCGACGCAGGATGTTCTGAAGGTCATGCTGCGCTCCGCCGACGTACTGGCGGATCTCACCAATGCGGCGAGAGACGGCGGCAGCGTCGACGAAAGCCGCACCCGCGGTCTCGTCAAGGAACTGGAAGCCTTGGCCAATGGCGAAACGGTGCAGGCGTCCGCACCTGCGCCCGTTGCCGCCAAGGCGCCGGAAGCGATCGCGCCCAAGCCGACGGATGACAGCGGCTTCCAGCCGATCCCGTTCTCCTTCACGGATTTTGCCGACGAGACGACGCCGCTGATGGAAGCCCCGACCTTCCAGATCACGTTCAAGCCGCACGCATCGCTTTATTCAAAGGGTAACGAGGCTGCACTTCTCCTGCGCGATCTCTCGCGTATCGGCGAGATGAGCATCAATTGCGACCTGTCGGAACTGCCCGCGCTCGACAAGCTCGATCCTGAGGCATCTTATCTCTCCTGGACGGTTTCGATCACCACCGACAAGGGTGAAGAGGGTATCCGCAGCGTCTTCGAATTCGCCGAATGGGATTGCGATCTCGAAATCACGCCGGTTCTTTCGGATGCCGCGGGCGATGACGAAGAACTTCCGATGATCCCGGTTCCGTTCGATCTCTCCGCTCTCGACGAAGACGCCGACCACGCTCCGGCGGTCGAGGCTGTCTCGGTTGAAGACACCGATGTTGCCGTTGCGGTCGAGACCGCCGTTGCGACGACCCAGATCGCACAGAGCGTCAACGCCGCCATCGAAAAGCGTGAGGCGACCGCCGCGCCGGCCGCAGCGCAGACGAATGCCAATGCCGCCGCCAATGCGAGCGCCGGCCAGACCATCCGCGTCGATCTCGACCGTGTTGACCGCCTGATCAACCTCGTCGGCGAGCTCGTCATCAATCAGGCGATGCTGTCCCAGAGCGTCATCGAAAACGATGCCAGCGGCACCTCCGCCGTCAATATGGGTCTGGACGAGCTGCAGCAGCTGACGCGCGAAATCCAGGACAGCGTCATGGCGATCCGCGCGCAGCCGGTGAAGCCGGTTTTCCAGCGCATGTCGCGTATCGTCCGCGAAGTCGCAGACATGATCGGCAAGCAGATCCGCCTCGTCACCGAAGGTGAAAACACCGAAGTCGACAAGACGGTTATCGACAAGCTGGCCGAACCCCTGACGCACATGATCCGCAATGCCGTCGACCACGGCATCGAAACACCGGAAAAACGCGAAGCGGCCGGGAAGAACCCGGAAGGCACCATCAAGCTTTCGGCAAAGCACCGTTCGGGCCGCATCCTGATCGAGCTTCAGGACGATGGCGCCGGCATCAATCGCGAGCGTGTCCGCCAGAAGGCGATCGACAATGATCTTATTGCCGCCGATGCGAACCTGACCGACGAGGAGATCGACAATCTGATCTTCGCGCCGGGCTTCTCCACCGCCGACAAGATTTCCGACATTTCCGGCCGCGGCGTCGGCATGGATGTGGTCAAGCGTTCCATTCAGGCGCTCGGTGGCCGCATCAGCATCTCCTCGCGCCCCGGTCATGGTTCCACCTTCACCATGAGTCTGCCGCTGACGCTCGCCGTCCTTGACGGCATGGTGGTGACGGTGGCCGGTCAGACGCTCGTCGTGCCCTTGACCGCAATTGTCGAAACCCTGCAGCCGGAAGCGAAGAACATCCACTCCTTCGGTTCCAACCAGCGGCTGATCTCCATCCGCAACTCCTTCTGCCCGCTGGTCGATGTTGGACGTGTTCTGAACTTCCGCCCCACGCAGGCCGATCCGGTCGAGGGTGTCGCGCTTCTGGTGGAATCGGAAGGCGGTGGCCAGCGCGCCCTGATGGTCGATGCGATCCAGGGCCAGCGCCAGGTCGTCATCAAGTCGTTGGAAGCGAACTATACCCATGTTCCGGGCATTGCCGCCGCCACCATTCTCGGTGACGGGCGCGTCGCGCTCATTCTGGATGTAGACGCCATCGTCAGCGCCTCGCGCGGACAGCCACTGAAGCAGGAAATGTCCCTCGCGGCGACTGGTTGAAACGGATAATCCATGGCAGCACTTAATCTCAGCGACCAGCGCCAGTCTTCCGACGACGTTCTTGCCAGCGGTGAATACCCGCTGACGCGACGCGACCTGTCGGAAATCGCTGCGATGATCTACGCGGATGCGGGCATCTATCTCAACGACACCAAGGCGTCGCTGGTCTATTCCCGCCTGTCGAAACATATCCGCAATCTCGGTCTTTCCGGTTTCCGCGAATATTGCGCGCTCGTCTCCTCAACCGAGGGCGCGCAGGCGCGGCGCGAAATGCTGTCGCACCTGACGACGAATTTCACGCGTTTCTTCCGCGAGAACCATCATTTCGAACATCTGCGTGACGAGGTCCTGCCGGGTCTCATCGCCCGCGCGAAAAGCGGCGGACGTGTCCGCATCTGGTCGGCGGCCTGTTCCGACGGGCAGGAGCCCTATTCCATCGCGCTTACCGTGCTCGCCATGTTCCCGAATGCGGCGGATTACGATTTCAAGATTCTGGCGACGGACATCGATCCAAAGATTTTGGCGCAGGCCCGCGCCGGCGTCTATGACGACAACGCGCTCGAAACCGTTTCCCCCGCCATGCGCAAGCAATGGTTCACGGAGGTCGATGCCGGCGGGCGCCGCAAATTCCGTATCGATGACAAGGTCAAGCGCCTCATTACCTTCAACGAATTGAACCTGATGACGCAATGGCCCTTCAAGGGCAATTTCGACGTCATTTTCTGCCGTAACGTCGTCATTTATTTCGACGAGCCGACACAGACGCGCATCTGGTCGCGTTTCGCCGGGCTGCTGCCGGAGGGTGGTCATCTTTATATCGGCCATTCCGAACGCGTCTCCGGCGATGCCAAGAACCTGTTCGACAATACCGGCATCACCACCTACCGCTTCATTGGTCACGCATCCGGGAGGAAGGCATGAGCGCACTCGCACGGGTACTCGTCGTCGATGATAGTCCAACGATGCGCGGCCTGATTTCGGCTGTCCTCAAGGCCGATCCGGAAGTCGAAGTGGTCGGGCAGGCCGGCAACGCCATGGAAGCGCGCGCCGCCATCAAGCAGCTCAACCCCGATGTCGTGACGCTCGACATCGAGATGCCGGAAATGAACGGCCTCGAATTTCTCGAAAAGATCATGCGCCTGCGGCCGATGCCGGTGATCATGGTCTCGTCGCTGACCCATCGCGGTGCGGACGCTTCGCTGGCGGCGCTTGAAATCGGTGCTTTCGATTGCGTCGGCAAGCCGGCGCCGGGCGATGCGCGCCCCTTTGGCGATCTCGCCGATAAGGTAAAAGCTGCCGCCCGCTCCCAGCACGCCGCCTATCGCGCGGCTCGTCCGGAAAGCGCCGCGGCAGTGCAGCCTACCCCGGTCAGCGATTATCGCGCGGGCCGCAAGGTCGTGGCTATCGGTTCGTCCACGGGTGGTGTCGAAGCGCTGATCGCCGTGCTGCAGAAGTTTCCGGCCAATTGCCCGCCGACCGTCATCACCCAGCATATGCCGCCGACCTTCACCAGGAGCTTCGCCGAAAGGCTGAACCGCATCTGCGCTCCCGTGGTGGAAGAGGCAACGGATGGCGCGCGCCTGCAGACCGGCAAGATCTATCTTGCGCCGGGCGGTGAACGCCATCTGCAGATTGCCAACCGGGCCGCACCCTGCTGCCGGCTCATCGAGCGCGATCCGGTTAACGGCCATCGTCCCTCCGTCGATGTGCTGTTTGATTCGGTGGCCGAGCTTGCCGGCCGCAACGCCGTAGGTGTCATTCTCACCGGCATGGGCCGTGATGGCGCGGCCGGACTCTTGAAAATGCGCCATGCCGGTGCCCGCACCGTCGGCCAGAACGAAAAAACATGTGTCGTCTACGGCATGCCCCGCGTGGCCTACGAGCTCGGTGCCGTCGAACAGCAATTGCCGCTGGCCTCCATCGGCGAAGAAATCCTGAAACTAACCACTGCCCGCAAAGAAGGTGCTGACTAATGTCTCTCGCAGAAAAGATCAAAGTTCTGATCGTTGACGATCAGGTGACCAGCCGGCTGCTCCTCAGCGATGCGCTGACACAGCTGGGCTTCAAGCAGATCACTGCCGCCGGCGATGGCGAGCAGGGATTGAAGATCATGGAGCAGCAGCCCCATCATCTCGTCATCTCCGACTTCAACATGCCGAAGATGGACGGTCTCGGTTTCCTGCACGCCGTGCGGGCCAACCCGACCACCAAGAAGGCAGCCTTCATCATCCTGACGGCGCAGGGTGACCGCGCGCTCGTGCAGAAGGCGGCGCAGCTCGGCGCGAACAACGTGCTGGCCAAGCCCTTCACCATCGACAAGATGCGCGCAGCCATCGAGGCGGTTTTCGGATCGCTGAAATGATTGAAGCTGCGGCCAAGCGCGTACATATCATTCAGGGCGAGTATAAGGTTGTCAGCGATCCCGACGTGGTCATGACGACGATACTCGGTTCGTGCGTGGCCGCCTGTCTGAGAGACCCCGTTGCCGGCATTGGAGGAATGAACCACTTCCTTCTGCCGGGAACGGGCAGTGTGACCGGGGGAGACGCGACGCGTTACGGCGTGCATCTCATGGAACTTCTGATCAACGGCCTTCTGAAGAAGGGCGCCCGCCGCGACCGGCTGGAGGCCAAGGTTTTCGGCGGCGCCAAGACGATCGCCAGCTTCTCGAATGTCGGTGAGCAGAATGCCATCTTCGCCATGCAGTTTCTGAAGGATGAAGGCATTCCGGTCATAAGCTCCTCCACGGGCGGGGAACATGGCCGCAAGATCGAGTTCTGGCCGGTTTCGGGTCGCGCGCGTCAGCATCCGCTCAGCGGCGCGGAAACCCAGAAGACGGTCGCCATGGAAACGCGTCCGGTGCCGGCCCCCAAGCCCGTCGCCAACGACATCGAATTTTTCTAGTCACGGAGTTTCCAATGCAGATTGCAGACCACGCCGGCGCTACTCCGTTCGAAGAGGCCCTGCCGGATGTTCTCATGCGCGTGGTGTCGGAACTGCACGATGTCGCCTATCTCATAGAGCGCATCGAACCGCAATTGCTGGAGGCGACCAGCGGTCAATTGTCGGGCGATGGCATCAAGCTGCTGCAGGGCATCGATCTCGCCGTCCAGAAGACCCGCGGTCTTGCCGAGTTCATCGATACGATCACCGGCTCCATCCCCGGCGACTGGTTCGTGGATGTGTCCACGGCGCTCAGCCTCGTCAAGCTTGCCGAAATGCAGAAGGCGCTCGGCGCGGCCTTCCGCCACGGCCACTCGCAGCCGCTCGACAAGGCGTCCGGCGACTTCGACCTGTTCTAGACCGCATTTCAGCCGATGTTCCTTTCCGTCGCGGAATGCGGAGAAAGGCAACGCTCGCGCAAGCTTCGCACCCTATTGTCACGACGGGGCCAAAAGGTCTCGGACTCTATGAATGACGGTGCGGAACAGAATGAATCTGTTAAATCAAATCCCTCAGGTCTTGAAGAATGTCGCGGCGCTGGGGCAGACACGGCTGCTGATGCTTGGCGGCGTGGGCGTCTTGTCCATGGCCCTTATCCTTGCAGCAGCCCTTTACGTGAACCGTCCCGCTTACGAGACCCTTTATGTGGGGCTTGAAAAAAGCGACCTCAACAAGATCAGCATTGCGCTTGCAGAATCAGGGCTGGACTTCCAGGTCGGAACCGACGGCGCCAGCCTCCAGGTTCCCGTGGGGCTCACCAGCAAGGCAAGGCTGCTTCTGGCCGAGCGTGGCCTGCCTGACAGCGCCAATGCCGGTTACGAGCTTTTCGACAATGTCGGCTCTCTCGGCCTGACCTCCTTCATGCAGGAAGTGACGCGCGTTCGCGCCCTCGAGGGCGAGATCAGCCGCTCCATTCAGCAGATCGACGGCGTTGCGGCCGCGCGCGTGCATATCGTCATGCCTGATGTCGGCAATTTCCGCCGCGGCGAACAGAAACCCACCGCATCGGTCATGATCCGGGCCAGCGCCACCGCGGGGCGCAAGGCCTCCGCCTCCATCCGTCACCTCGTTGCCTCGGCCGTTCCCGGTCTTGAAGTCGATGACGTGACGCTGCTCGATTCCACCGGCCAGCTTCTGGCTTCGGGTGACGATGTCACCAATGCCGCGATGAACCGCTCGCTGACGCTGGCGCAGAATGTGCAGCAGGAAATCACCACCAATATCGACAAGGCGCTGGCGCCTTTCCTCGGCATGGACAACTTCCGCTCCAGCGTGACGGCGCAGCTGAATACCGACAGCCGGCAGATTCAGGAAACCGTCTACGATCCGGAATCGCGTGTCGAACGTTCCGTGCGGACGGTGAAGGAAGACCAGAAGTCCCATGAGACGCAGCCTGATACGGCCGCGACTGTGGAGCAGAACGTACCGCAGGCAGCCCCTCAGGGCGGCGGCAGTGGCCCGCAATCTTCGGATGAATCGGCCAAGAAGGAAGAGCAGACCAACTACGAGATCAATTCCAAGACGGTCGCCACGGTCAAGAACGGCTATACCGTCGAGAAGATTTCGGTCGCCGTGGTGGTCAACAAGGGACGTATCGCCAAGATGGTCGGCGAGCCTGTCGATCAGGCCAAGATCGACGCCTATCTCGCCGAAATGCAGAAGATCGTGACCTCGGCGGCAGGTATCTCTTCCGATCGCGGTGATGTCGTGACGCTGACGGCGATGGACTTCCTTGAAACGCAGTTGCTGGACGAGGCCGCCACTGGCCCCGGCATCATGGAAGTGCTGAGCCGCAACTCCGCCGGCATCATCAACTCGCTTGCCTTCGTCGCCGTCGCCTTCCTCGTCATCTGGCTCGGTGTGCGTCCCCTGGTGCGCACGGTTACCGGCAACGGTGCGGCTGCGGGCCAGCTCAGCCAGGAGACGGCCGGTCTCGAACTGCCGGATTTCTCTCCGGGCATGGATGCGGGTGCGGGCGGTCTCATGGAAGGTTTCGGAGCGGATTTCGGCTTCGACAGCACCGACGATCTTCTGGCAGGCGGCGACAGCGAGGGCACCTTCAACCGCCGGGTTCGCGAAGGACCAGAACGCAGGCTCTCCCGCATGGTGGAAATCAGCGAGGAAAGAGCAGCCAAGATCCTGCGCAAATGGGCGGTGGAAAAAGCAGCATAATTCTGAAAAGGCCGGTTTTACCCGGCCTTTTTCGCATTTCGCGGGCTTTTTGCTATCCTTGGCGAAGAGGTCGTGGCAATCTCGTTTCAGGACAGTGTTTACAAAAAATTCAGCAACGATACAGTTTGCTGGGAATAGGCTGAGAATGCCGTTTATGAATTGAACAGCTTTTCAGTATGTTTTTTTAGCAATAGACGAACAGGGAAATACGTGGAAAGGCTGTTGTCAGGTAATGGCAAATTCCGGTCGGTTCCATAAAATGAAGTGATTCGGTCTCCGGGGGCGTGCCATTCCGTTTGGTAAGCTTCTTGAATGGAATGATTCCATCCCGATGTATAATCTCCCGCTGGGAGCAAGAGGGCGTAGGCGATTGAAAGTCGATGTTGATATCCGCAGGCTGTCTGCCAAGCCTATGGAGGGCATGGGTAAGCCCTTGCCGCGCGATCAGCTTGCCAAGAACGTCGCAGCCACGGCTGCTGCCGGTAACGTTGCAGGCGCGCTGGATTTGCTTGTAACCTATGCCGGCGCCTCGCATTATCTGCTGGCGCGGGACGATCTTCTCGAAGAAACCGGGCTGAAATTCATCGTCACATCCGACTGGCCATTCGATCTTGTCCGCAGGCTCGGCATCGAGTTGACGAACAGCCAGAACAGATCGAGCGAAATGGAAAAATGCCTTTCGCTTCTGCAGCCGCGATTGCTGTTTCTTCCCGATGACGTCGCTGTTCCCTACGGTATCGACCGGCAATATTCCGCACTCTCCTTCTGTGTTGGCCGTATCCGCCTTTCCCTCCTGCTGCTCTTTCCCGAAGAGGCGGTTCCTTCGCCGGAGCGCCTGCGTGAAATCGCCCTGCTGACGGGCTATTGCGTCAGTTTCGGCATTGCCAGCGAAGCAAAGGCCGTGCGCGATATCGATCTCACCGAGCGTGAACTCGAGTGCCTCTTCTGGATCGCGGAAGGCAAGACAAGCGACGAAATTGCCATGATCCTTGGCATTTCCCGCAATACGATCAATAATTACATCACCAGCGTGATGCGTAAAACCGCGACAAAAACCCGCTCGGAGGCAATTGCCTATGCCGTGCGCAACAACCTCGTATAATGGTCGGACGGATGGTACAGACGAAAGACAATGAGGGCACAGGTCAAACGGGCATGTTTTACCGCAGCCCTGTCGTAACGAGCCGGTCGGATCTGTTTCCGAAGCTGGTCGCGATGCAAAAGCTGGTCGGCGCGCGAAATTTCGTGGTGACGAAGGCTGCCGCTTCCGGTTTCCCGAACAAGAAGAAGCTGACCTGCGAGCTGGAAAACTGGGGCATGAATGCCGCCGAGCAGAGCGGGCAGTTCATCCGCGCCGTCGGCGATATTCTTCTCGATCACATTGAAACGTCGCTGCTGCCGGTCATCTGGCGCAACAAGAACGCTGGCGGCTTTGCCGATCTTCCCGACGTTCCTGCTTTGCTGCGCCGGATCGAGAATGACACATTGTCCTATGCCGGACTGGCCCTGCCGGTGCGGCTCGGCACGATCGGCAACGGCTATATCGTCTTTTGCGGCACCAACCTCGTTCTCGACAACGAGGTGGTCATCGAGCAGCATATCAAATGCTGCGAGATCATGGTCGACATGCTGGCGCTGGACGAGCGCAAGGCCGCGCCCTCGGAAGCCTTGAGCGAAAGG
This sequence comes from Rhizobium rhizogenes, assembly GCF_002005205.3. Next base: position 170,285 of record NZ_CP019701.2, read on the forward strand.
GAAATCGCCTGCCTGCAGCTGGCTGGTGACGGCCGCATCAGTGAAGAGATCGCGGTCAAGCTCGGGCTCTCCGTGCACACCGTCAATGCCTATCTCGGTTCCGCGACGATCAAGCTCGATTCCGTCAACCGCATCCAGGCAATCGCGAAAGCCATCCGGCTCGGTTATATCCACTGATCGGGGACGGGATTTTCCCGTCCTGCAGACCAGCCGTTCAGGGGCCGTCAAACCTGCTTTTCCCGGCGTGAGGCGTGGCAAAGCGCCTCATTTCGCGTTTTTTAACAGTTGCCAACTAGAACTGTCACAGGTTTGGCTTTGGGGAACTGTTTCATGCACAACCGCCTCTTTAAGACCGTCGCGAGTAAGGTTGTCGTGCTGACGATCGGCTTGATCATGCTCAGCGTGGCGGCAGTTGGTTTTTCCACCTACATGCGCCTGAAGGATAATATCATCACGACCGCGTTGCGCGATACGCACAGTGCAATGCGCGGCATGGCGATCCTGTATGAGCTCAAGGTTGGCGGCGTGTCCCTCGATATGGGAGACGGTGAGCTGAAGAGCGTCGGACGCGCCAGCATCGGGACGTTGCGCGACAACGACCTCGTCGACCGCACGGCCGCCGGCAATGGCGGTATCGCCACGGTTTTTGAAACCAAGGCCGGCGAATATGTCCGTCTGACCACCAATCTGAAAAATGAAAAGGGCGAACGGGCGGTCGGCACGAAGCTTGCAACGGATCACCCCGCTTTCGAGAAAATCTCCAAAGGCGAAGCCTATTTCGGTCCCGCCACCCTTTTCGGCGTTGATTATATGACCGGTTATATGCCGGTCCTGAACAAAACCGGCGTGACCGTCGGCATCCTGTTCGTGGGCGTTCCCATGGATGTCTACAATGCGCAGATATACAGCCTGCGCGACATGATGCTGATCTGTGGCGCGCTCGCCATGGTCGGGGTGGGGCTGCTCGCCTATTTCGTCATCAGGCGCACCCTGCAGCCTCTGGGCAAGCTGACCGATGCGGTGAAGTCCCTTTCGGATGGCAATCTCGATACGCCGATCCCCTATGCCACCAATACGAACGAGTTCGGCAACATCGCGCGCGCGCTGGTGATATTCCGCGAGAATGCGCTTGAAAAGCTGGCCATCGAGGGAAAAAGCGCCGAGGAACGCACTGCTGCGGAATCCGAACGCTACCGCAATGACATCGAAAAGCAGGAACTGGACGGACAGATCGAATTTGCGGTCGCGCAGATCGCATCCGGCCTCGGCCGGCTTTCGCGTGGCGATCTGAGCCTTACGATCGAGACGCCCTTCGCCGGCCGTCTGGACCGGTTGCGCACGGACTTCAACGAATCCCTTCTCAACCTGCGTGATGCGCTGGGCCAGATTCGCGAACGCACGCTGATCATCCAGCACAGCGGCTTTGAAATCGAGCAATCGTCGGTCGATCTGTCGAAGCGAACCGAAAACCAGGCGGCGTCGCTGGAAGAGACGGCAGCCGCCGTCGAAGAAATCACCGCAACCGTCAGATCGTCGGCCGAGCGGGCGAGAGAGGCCAATGAGGCTGTTCGCGTCACCAAGCAGAGCGCCGACAGCTCCGGTTCGGTCGTCAGCAATGCCGTGGATGCCATGGGCCGCATCGAGGACGCTTCCCGCAAGATCGAGCAGATCATCGAGGTCATCGACGATATCGCCTTCCAGACCAACCTTCTTGCGCTCAATGCCGGCATTGAGGCGGCGCGCGCGGGTGAGGCGGGCAAGGGCTTTGCCGTCGTGGCGCAGGAAGTGCGCGAGCTTGCCCAGCGCTCCGCCGATGCCGCCCGCGAGATCAAGCAGCTCATCAACCAGTCGACACATGAGGTCAGTTCCGGGTCCAAGCTGGTGCAGGAGGCGGGCACGGTTCTGTCCGCCATCAGCCAGCAGATCGTCACCGTCAGCCAGCATGTCGAAACCATCGCGACGGCGACGCAGGACCAGTCTTCCGCGCTTCACAACGTCAACAGCTCCGTCAACCAGATGGACCAGATGACCCAGCAGAATGCAGCACTTGCCGAACAGTCGAGCGCCGCCAGCAGGGTGCTGTCCGGCGAGGTGGAGGCGCTGCTCGAGCTTGTCCAGCGCTTTCAGATGGAGCAGGGTTCGGCAACTGGCAGGGACCGGTTGAGCCGGGCGGCCTGAACCTTCGCATCCTGAACGCCAGCTACTCCCGGATCGCAGGGTCCGGGAGTTTTTTATTCTGCCGCGGCCCGCGCCGCGCTGGATATCTGGTTTATATAGGCGCGCAGCGCCGCCGGTTTGACCGGCTTGTGCTGAACGGAAATCCCGTATTTTTCGGCATCGCTGCGCACTTCCGGGCTGCGATCCGCCGTCACAAGCAGGGCAGGAATTGCCTTGCCGTGGAATGTCCGGATCAGGCGGATGGCGCTGATGCCGTCACCATCGTCGAGATGGTAATCGGCGATGATGACATCGGGCGCCGCCGCCAGGCTGAGGAAGGGCTCCTCCAGTGTCGCCACGGAGCCCGTCGGCAGAACCTCGCAGCCCCACCCCGTCAGCAACAGCGTCATGCCCTCGAGGATTTTCGGTTCATTGTCGATGCACAGGACCCTGACGTCCTGAAGGCGGTCGCTCGCCGCCGGACTGGCGATCCCGCCGCCGGCTTTGGCGGGCGTAAGGCGATCCGATTCACGCGGCAGATGAATGCGGAAGGTCGTGCCCTTGCCGGGCGTCGAAGTCAGCTGCACGGGATGATGCAGCATGCGTGACAGCCGGTCGACGATGGAAAGACCAAGCCCGAGGCCGGATGCCGTTTTTGCTCCCTCGTCCAGCCGGGCGAATTCCTTGAAGACGGTGCGGAATTTGGATGCGGGAATGCCGATGCCGGAATCCGTCACCTGAATGACGACTTCGTTGCCCCGGCGGCGCGCACCGACCACCACCTTGCCCTTCAGCGTATATTTGATGGCGTTCGAGACCAGATTCTGCACCAGCCGTCGCAACAGGTTGGGGTCGGAACGGACCGTGAGCGACGTGGGCATGACCACGAGATCGAGATTCTTTTCCTGCGCCATGGGCGCAAAATCGGTCTCGATGCGTTTCAGCAGCTCGTTTAGCGGCACCGAGGTCATGCGTGCCTTCATCGAACCCGTGTCGAGGCGGGAAATATCGAGAACGGCGCCCAGAATGGTCTCGACCGATTCCAGCGCCGAATCGATATTCTGCACCAGTTCGCTTTCTCCCGATGCACCCAGCCGTTCGACGAGCGAGGACGAATAGAGGCGCGCGGCATTGAGCGGCTGGAGAATGTCGTGGCCGGCGGCGGCGAAGAAGCGTGTCTTGCCGATATTCGCCTCGTCGGCCGAGGCCCGCGCTTCGGCGAGCTCGCGGTTGACGCGGGTGAGTTCGACAGTGCGCTCCGCAACGCGCTGCTCCAGCGTCTCATTGGCCTGTTTCAGCGCTTGATCGCTTGCCACACGCTGCGTGATGTCGGTGAAGGTGGCGACGATGCCCTTGTCCGGCATGGTGTTGGACCGCACTTCGATGATGCGCTCTCCGCCCGCCAGCACCAGCGAGAAGGGCAGGTCCATGGTCAGGAAGCTGGTGATCAACTCATCCGTATCACCATCAGGCATATCGCCGCGCTCCTGCAGCATGGAGACGATTTCGGTCAGCGGCACGCCCACCTGGCCGAATTGTTCCGGCAGGTCCAGCAGGGTGCGGAAGCGCCGGTTCCAGATGGTCAGCTGCTGCGAACTGTCGAAAACGGCAATGCCCTGATCCATCTGCGCCAGCGCCGTCTGCAGCATGTCCTGGTTATATTGCAGGGCTTCACTGGCCTGATCGAGCAGCCATGCCGTGTCCGCGCTGGTGTCTTCCGCCTTCTGGAGAATGATCGAAAGCACGAGGCGGGCCGAGGAGGAGCCGATGGCGCTGCCCAGCAATTGTTCGGAGAAATGGATCAGCGCCATGTCCGCGGGCTGGTCGTCATTGAGCTTCCGGCCGGCCGTCTTTTCATAGGTGGCGAGTGAGCGCAGCATGCGCTCTTCCCCGAGATAACGGGCGATGGCGCTTTTGAGGTCGCCGACGCTCACGCGGGTTTTCCAGCCGCGCGTGGCAAATTGCGATTTCGAATGGCGCTTGACGAAAATGCCGGACTGGATGCGCTCCACCGGCCGCGGATTGCGCGAAAGCGAGCCGAGCACGAAGGCCATGCTGTTGACAAGCAGGCTGAGAATGACCGCGTTCACGAATGGATCGGCCTCGGGACCGTTGAATACGGTGCTGCCGGAAAACAGGAAGCCGAGAATATTCGCCGCGACTTCCGAATTGTCGGGTCCGCCGAAGCTTGGCAGAAACAGCAGATAGGCCCAGACGAAAAAGCCCGAACTGAGACCCGCGATTGCGCCGCGCGCATTGGCCCGCCGCCAGAACAGGCCGCCAAAAAGGGCAGGGGCCATCTGGGCGATGGCGGCGAAGGCCAGAAGGCCGATGGAGGCAAGCCCCGTGGCGCTGTCGGCGGCGCGATAATAGCCATAACCCAGCAACAGAACCGCGAAGATCGCCGTCCTGCGGATGTTGAGCAGCGTCTTGGCGAAATTATCCCGGTGCGGCGAGCGGTTCAGCAGCTTCTGCCGCAGGAAGATCGGCATGACAATGTCATTGGAAATCATGATCGACAGCGCCACCGAAGCGACGATCACCATCGCGGTTGCCGCCGAAAAACCGCCGATGAAGGTGATCAGCGATACGACCGGCATCTGATGGGTGAGCGGCAATTGCAGCACGTAGAGGTCGGCATCGCCATTGGCGCCGAGCGTCAGAATGCCGGCGAGTGCGATCGGCAGCACGAAGATATTGATGGCGATGAGATAGAGCGGCAGCAGGAACCCCGCCATGCGCAGTTCTTCCGGCGTGCGGTTCTCCACCACTGCGACATGAAACTGGCGCGGCAGGAGGATGATGGCGAAGCCGGACAGCAGCGTCATCACGATCCAGCGGCTGACGGGCGTGTGATAGGATATGGCCCGCATGGCCTGCTCATTCTCCGTGGCAAGCTGCCACAGATGGGTGGGGCCGTCGAACAGGACGAACAGCACATAAAAGCCGACGGTACACATGGCGACGAGCTTGACCAGCGATTCCATCGAGATCGCCAGAATAAGCCCGTCCTGATGTTCGGTGGCATCCGTATGGCGGGTGCCGAACATGACGGCGAAGCCCGCCATGACAATGGTGACCACAAGTGGCAGGTCGAGGAAATAGAGATTGCCGCTGCCGATGCCGTAGTCGCCGGGATCCACCATCGTCGCCACCGAGCTGGAAACGGCCTTCAGCTGCAACGCGATATAGGGAATGGCGCCGACGAGCGCTATGACGGCGACGATCATCGCCACGGTGGAATTCTTGCCGTAACGGGCGGCGATGAAATCCGCAACCGATGTCAGCTTTTCCGTTTTGGCCAGTTCAACGATTCGGCGAATGATCGGCATGCCGATGGTGAAGGCGAGGATTGGCCCGGTGTAGATACCGAGGAACTCCAGCCCCCTGTCGGCGGCAAGCCCGACACCGCCGAAATAGGTCCAGGAGGTGCAGTAGATCGCCAGGCTGAGCGCATAGACGAACGGACGTCCCCTTTTGGGTGCGTTTCTTTTCCGGCTGTTCCTGTCCCCGAAGCTGGCAACCGCAAACAATAGCAGGACATAAGCGAAGGCCGAACCGAATATGATCCACCCAGGAAGCACGCATCCTCCCCATGCAAGAATTCCCTGAGATGAGCATAGGCGAAATCCGCACCGTTGAGAATGAGCGCGGTCTGATCATAAAGTTCAAGATGAGCGTGCAAAAAAGCTAATAAATGCAATCTTGACGAATTCCAAATGCGGAAACGAATCTATATGGTTGAAGGCGTAGGGACAGTCACATAGCTTCAGCTTTCGAAGCAGAAGAGAGGGACAATCTGGATGCTTAACGAATTTAAAACCTTCATTGCCCGCGGCAATGTCATGGACCTGGCCGTGGGTGTTATCATTGGAGCGGCTTTCAGCAAGATCGTCGATTCCGTCGTCAACGATCTCATCATGCCGATCGTCGGCGCGATCTTCGGCGGGTTCGACTTTTCGAACTACTTCCTGCCGTTGAGTTCCAGCGTCACCGCCACCTCGCTGGCCGCCGCCCGCGATCAGGGTGCCGTTTTCGCTTACGGTAGCTTTCTGACGGTTCTCATCAACTTCCTTATCCTGGCCTGGATCATTTTCCTGATGGTCAAGGGCGTCAACAAGCTTCGTGATTCGGTTGATCGCAAGAAGGTTGAGGAAAAGCCGGAAGCAGCTCCGCCGCCGGAAGACGTCAAGCTCCTCACCGAAATCCGCGATCTGCTCAAGACGCGTTGATGCCGGAATTATTCCCGGCCTGGTCTCGCCGGTCCTTCGGGCCGGCGGTCTCTCCCGCCGGGGATCAATCCATAAAGAAAATCCATGTTCGCCTCACGGAATATCATGCATATCGCCGGTTCGATGCGATAAGAAGGCACCAAACGGAGTGTCTTTAATGTCCATTTTGAACAGTCTGAGTGCGCGCTCTCTGGCGGCCCCGCAGAGCGGCATCGTTGAAGTCGTGAATTATGCCCGGGGACGCGACAATCTGCTGCCCCTCTGGGTTGGTGAAGGCGATCTGCCGAGCCCGGACTTCATCAATCAGGCTGCCATCGATGGGCTGAACAATGGCGAAACCTTCTACACCTGGCAGCGCGGCATTCCCGAACTGCGTCAGGCGCTGAGCCGTTATTACGAGCGGCATTTCGCGGCCTCGCTGTCGCCGGATCATTTTTATGTCACCGGCTCCGGCATGCAGGCCATTGCGCTTGCCGTGCAGGCGCTGACCTCGCCCGGCGACGAGATGGTCTATCTCTCTCCGACATGGCCCAATATTGTCGCTGCCATCGGTGTGGCGGGCGCGAAGGCCGTCCCGGTCGACATCGATTTCCGCGATGGTCGCTGGGATCTCGATATCGGCAAGCTGGAAAGCGCTATCACCGGCAAAACGAAGGCGCTTTTCATAAACACACCTTCCAATCCGACCGGCTGGACAGCGACGAGCGACAATCTGCGCGATGTTCTGGCGCTCGCCCGCAAGCACGATCTGTGGATCGTGGCGGATGAGATTTACGCGCTTTATCATTATGCCGGCACTCGCGCGCCATCGTTTCTCGATGTGATGGGGCCGGATGACAAGATCGTTTTCGCCAATTCCTTTTCGAAGAACTGGTCCATGACCGGCTGGCGGGTCGGCTGGCTTGCCGCGCCGCCAGCCATCGGTCAGGTCATTGAGAACCTCATTCAATATTCCACGTCAGGTGTGGCGCAATTCATGCAGCGCGGCGCCGTTGCAGCCCTCGATCAGGGCGACGGTTTCATCCGCGAGAACTATGAACGCGCCTTGATGTCGCGCGATATCCTTTGCGATGCGCTGATCGCGACGAACCGTGTGGAAACGCTGAAGCCGGACGGTGCCCTTTATGCATTCCTCAAGATAGACGGTGTAACGGACAGCCGCGCCACAGCGCTGGACATCGTCGACAAGACCGGCGTTGGCCTCGCGCCCGGCACCGCCTTCGGCCCGGGAGGGGAACTGTTTCTGCGGGCCTGCTTCCTGCGCAACCCAAGGCAGATAGAAGATGCCGCCGATCGGCTGGCATCCTACATCCTCAGCAGGTAAGGCCTCGATCTTCTCTCACGCTGTTTGCCCTGTCGCGTCGGGTATCTTGCCGCGACAGGCGCATCTGCTCCGGAAAACACAGTGACGCTCCAAAACTACAACCCCACGGCGTAACCATCGACGTGCGGGATTTTCTGTGTTATGCGGTTTTTGTTCCATTTATGAGAACATTTTCATCTAATCAATAAAAAGCAGGTCATTGCGCTAACCAATCGTAAGCCACCTTTTGAAAGGGGCGGGGGATTGGCTGCGTATTCTCTGTGCAAGTAATCAATGATGAAGAATTATTGGCTTTGATGGGCTCAAGAAAAGCAAACAGGGAAGTAGTGTCATGGCTGTTCTGGTCACGGGTGGGGCCGGTTATATAGGAAGCCACATGGTGTGGGCTTTGCTCGATGCCGGGGAAGAGGTCGTCGTGGTCGACCGGCTTTCCACGGGGTCGCGTTGGGCCGTCGCTCCGGCGGCGCGTTTTTATCTGGGCGATGCGGCGGATCGCGCCATGCTCGACCAGATTTTCGAAGAAAACCAGATCGAGACCATTTTCCATTTCGCCGGCTCCGTCAGCGTCCCTGAATCGATCAGCCAGCCGCTCGAATATTACGAAAACAATACCGGCACGACCCGCGCGCTCGTCGCTGCGGCGGTCGCCCATGGCATCCGCAATTTCATTTTCTCCTCGACAGCAGCGGTCTACGGCAACCAGCCGTTTGAGGGGCCGGTGCCGGAAACGGCGATCCTCAGCCCGGAAAATCCCTACGGCCTGTCGAAACTCGCCTCTGAAATCATGCTGCGCGATGTCGTGCAGGCGCATGATTTCAACTATGTGGCACTGCGTTATTTCAACGTGGCCGGGGCCGACCCGCAGGGCCGCGCCGGGCCTTCGCCGACGGGCGTGGCAAACCTCATCAAGGTGGCGTGCGAAGCCGCAACCGGCCGGCGGGATCGGGTGGAGGTCTACGGCACGGATTATCCTACCGCCGATGGCACTGGCGTTCGCGACTATATCCATGTCAGCGATCTCATCGATGCGCATGTGCTGGCCATGGCGCATTTGCGCGCCGGCGGCGGCACCAGGACATTGAATTGCGGTTATGGCGTCGGTTATTCGGTGCTGGACGTCCTGCATGCGGTACAGCGGGAATCGGAGCATGAATTCCCGATCATCCATTGTCCCCGCCGCGCAGGCGATATTGCGACCATGGTGGCGGATTCCGCTCGTATTCAGTCGGAGCTGGGTTGGCGCCCGCGCTTCAACGATCTGTCGACCATCGTTCGCACCGCATTGCAGTGGGAGGCCAAACGTCAGGCCCAGCAGAATGACAGGCTGCCACCGATCCGGCGCAAGCTGGCGGTGATAGGCTGAGCCGTCTCCGCATCATCGGATGCGGTTTGTCTTGACGGAAGGATAAAGGACAGGACGGTCCGGGACGATGGCGGAAGGAAGCCATCGTTCGCTGTCGAAAAAGCTGCGCGTCAGCTTCAGCCCCGGCGATTGTTCGGTTGCGAGCAAAATCACGTTCAGACGATGCGGCGCGGTCTGTTCCGGCTTCATGGAAACCGAAATGCCGAAGTGCTGCGCCTGATAAGGCTGCAGCGCGCGTGCCGGTTCACGCATGGCCGCAAGGTCGGCAAAGCGCGTCTGTTCGATGATCAGGATCAGCGCATCGTCAAGTTTTGCCCTGATGGCGGTGCCATCGGGTGTCTGAGGTGCCACTGCCTTCATGCGGATGGATCGAACCTTGCCGTCAGCCTCGCCTCTGATTTCAACGAAAAGCGATGCCGGTTCCGCCGGGGCTTCCGCGGTCCCCATGGTAAGATCGGCCATGCATTCGAAATTGTGGATGTTGACCGGGCTGGCATGCCAGCCTTTCGGGTTGGAAAAACCCTCAGCGGTGAAGCGGCCGCATAAATCCTTGCCGGAAAGAAGGAAATCGCGCGCGAAAGAGGCTCTTTCGCCACCCTGTTCGGGTTTCAGCAAATGGGGCGGCAGATCGATTTTTCTGGCGGCGAGTTTCTGGCGCTTGACGGGCTGCACCCGGGGAGGAGGCTCGACGGAATATGTGGCGGGGGCCAGTTTGAGGTAGGTCAGCAGGCTTTTGAGGTGCTTTCCGTCATTGGCAAGCAGCACTGTCGCCAGAATGGCGAAACAGACGGCCAGCACCGCAAGCAGCAGCGCGCCATGGCTTACTCTTTTTTGCAGGTTTGCGTCCATCGCAGAACCCTAATGGCTGACGGGTCAGGGAAACAGCCGGTTTTGGTATGAATTTCGGGCTGTTGAAAGCCCCGTGAATATGGGCGTGAGCGGAGGGGCTCAAAAATATCGTGCCATGCATGCGGGCGTTTGCCACACATGGAGAGTTATTCGGAGGTATTTTTACCTGCGTCCTGTCCACCGGCGCTGCTTTCATCGTCAGCGACGGGAATGGCGTAGGAGCCGTTCAGCCAGCGGGAGAGATCAAGCGAACGGCAGCGATCCGAACAGAAAGGGTAGTCGTCGCGCGTCGAAGGGCGCCCGCATTCCGGGCATGGCTGGGGCTTGCGAAGCGGCGCGACATTTCCGGCGCCTTCAGTGGAGGATTTTGCCATGGTCTATCCCTCAAGCCAGCCCGAAGTCACCTCGAAGCCTTCGCCCGAAAGAAGCGACATCGTCTCGTAGAGCGGCAGTCCGACGACGTTGGTGTAGGAACCCGTCAGTTTCTGCACGAATGCGCCGGCAATGCCCTGAATGCCATAGGCACCGGCTTTACCACGCCATTGTCCCGACGCGATGTAGGCATCGATTTCGCGCGTCGAGAGGCGCTTGAAACGAACCTTGGTCTCCACCACCTTCTGGCGAACCTTGCCGCCGGGCGTCACGAGGCAGATACCGGTATAGACCCAGTGGCTGCGCCCCGAAAGAAGATGCAGCGCCGCCGAAGCATCCTCGGTATATTCCGCCTTGCCGACGATGCGGCGACCGACAGCCACCACGGTATCGGACCCCAGAACATAGGCGTCTTTCCACGTCTGTTCATTCTTCAGCACCGCCTGTGCCGCTTCGGCCTTCTGCAGCGAAAGACGGCGGCAGAGCGTGCGCGGATGCTCGAGCTTCGCAGGCGTCTCGTCAATATCCATCGGCATCAGGCGCGCCGGTTCGACACCGATCTGATGCAGCAGTTCCAGACGCCGCGGCGAGCCGGATGCCAGAACGAGCTTTTGTTTTGAATTGGTCATTGCGCTGCCCGGGCGTCCGATGCGGAAGTGGATTACTTGAAGCGGTAGGTAATGCGGCCCTTGGTCAGGTCGTAAGGCGTCATTTCGACCAGCACCTTATCGCCCGCCAGAACGCGGATACGGTTCTTGCGCATGCGGCCCGCCGTGTGGGCGATGATTTCGTGGTCGTTCTCAAGCTTCACGCGGAATGTTGCGTTCGGCAGCAATTCGGTTACGATGCCCGGGAATTCAAGGACTTCTTCTTTTGTCATGTAAGGGTTTTCTTCCTGTTGATAGTGCCGGACATGGCGTGTCCGGGAAAATTGCGCGGAAACTACACAATCCCGGCACATTTGTGAACCTCTAAAGCATCGGCTTGAAAATCAGTACCGATTTTCATGAGGCGAGGGCAGTTTTCAGTCTTTTGAAAGCGTATCCGCCACCGGCTGCTGCCGCCCCGGCAGGCGTTCCGAAATCAGTTTCGACAGATGGTCCCGCACCTCGCGATAGGCGTCGAGGATCTGCTCGCGCGTACCTGTGATCACCGTTGGGTCCATGGTCGGCCAATAGACCACATCGAGCGAATTCGAGCGCGTCAGTTCCAGTGCGGCGTGATGGGCTTCCGGCGTCAATGTAATGATCAGATCGAAAAAATCATCCTCGATCTCATCCAGCGTGCGCGGCTTGTGCTTGCCGAGCGAAAAACCCTGTTCTTCCAGTACGGCATCCACGAAGGGGTCGCGCTCGCCGGCCCGCACGCCGGCCGACTGGATGTAGATGCCGGGCGCCACCAGCCGTTTGGCGATCACCTCTGCCATGGGGGAACGGATGGAGTTCATGCCGCACATGAAGAGGACCGATTTGGGCGCTCGTCCCTCGTTTGGCGCTGCGGCAGGATCGCTCATCTCTAACCCCGCCAATAAAGCACGCAGACAAGGGTGAAGAGGCGGCGCGCGGTATCGAAATCCACCTTGATCTTGCCGGAAAGCCGATCCATCAGCGTCTGCGAGCCGTCATTGTGAATGCCGCGCCGGCCCATGTCGATCGCCTCGATCTGACTGGGTGTGGAGGAGCGGATCGCCTCGTAATAGCTCTCGCAGATCAGGAAATAATCCTTGATGATGCGGCGAAACGGCGTCAGCGACAGGATATGGGTCGCGACATCCTTCTCGTCTTCGGTGCGGATCGAAAAGACCAGCTTGGCGTCCACCAGCGAGATATGCAGCCGATACGGCCCGCCGGCATGGCCGAGCGGCTCGAAGCTGTTTTCTTCGATCAGGTCGAAAATGGCGACGGCGCGTTCATGCTCCACGTCGGGCGTGGACCGGCCGATGCTGTCGTCCAGTACCACGTCACAGAGCCGGAAATCGCCTGAAGCCATCGCTTAACTTTCCGGATTGAGGCGGATTGCGACCGAGCGCGCATGCGCGTCCAGTCCTTCCGAACGGGCAAGGGTGATTGCCGCCGGTGCAAGCTGGCGCAATTGCTCCGGCCCAAGCCGCAGGATCGAGGTGCGCTTGACGAAATCCAGCACCGAAAGCCCGGAGGAGAAGCGCGCCGAGCGCGCCGTCGGCAGAACGTGGTTGGAGCCGCCGACGTAATCGCCGATCACTTCCGGCGTGTGGCGCCCGACGAAGATCGCGCCGGCATTGCGGATATGCGCCATCAGCGCGTCAGGATCGTCGACCGCAAGCTCCAGATGCTCGGCGGCGATGCGGTTGGCGAGCGGAATGGCGTCGGTAAGCTTTTCGACCAGAATGATCGCGCCGAAATCCGCCCAGCTTGCCGCCGCCGTCTCGGAGCGCGACAGGCGCTTCAGTTGCCGTTCGACGGCTGCCTCCACCGCCTTGCCGAGTTCGGCATTGTCGGTGACGAGAATGGATTGCGCGCCGCGATCGTGCTCCGCCTGCGCCAGAAGATCGGCGGCCAGCCAGTCGGGATCGTTATCCTTGTCGGCAATGACAAGCACTTCGGAGGGTCCGGCGATCATGTCGATGCCGACAGTGCCGAAAACCTGGCGCTTGGCCGCCGCCACATAGGCGTTGCCGGGGCCGACGATCTTGGCGACCGGCGCGATGGTTTCCGTGCCATAGGCAAGCGCCGCCACGGCCTGCGCCCCGCCGATGCGATAGATTTCCTCGACGCCCGCGATGCGCGCGGCGGCAAGCACGGCGGGATTGACCGCACCGCCATTTGCCGGCACGACCATGACGATGCGCTCGACACCGGCAACCTTGGCCGGCACGGCGTTCATCAGGACCGAGCTTGGATAGCTGGCCGTGCCGCCGGGCACATAAAGGCCCACGGCCTCGATGGCCGTCCAGCGAGAGCCGAGGCCCACGCCGATATCGTCCTCGTAAATGTCGTCCTTCGGCATTTGCCGCGCGTGGTGTTTTTCAATGCGCCGGGCCGCGAGTTCGAGGGCCTCGATGACGCTTTTGTCGACCGCCGAATAGGCGGCATCGATTTCATCCGCCGTTACCCGCATCGGGACCTTGGCAAAATCGATACCGTCGAATTTGAGGGAATAATGGGCAAGCGCCGCATCGCCGCGATGGCGGACATCATTGATGATGTCGCGAACGGTCGCGTTGACGTCTTCGGAAACTTCTCTCTTGGTTGTCAGGAAGGCAGCGAACTTCCGTTCGAAATCAGCCGATGCCTGCTCCAGCCAGATTGCCACGCCATTACCCTTTCATTGTCCCCGCGGGCGATCCCGCAGGGTGCACGAACTCACCGCAGAACAATTGCGGCTCTGGTATGTGGCATAAATCGAAACGGTGACGAAAGGCAACCGTTGCAATGGCGCGGCGCGTTTATTCGCTGTCGGGGTGATGCGGTTTGGAGGCGGTTTCCCAGGCGCCGCTCACATCCGTCAGCTGCGCTTCGATGCATTCGACATCAAGCGCGATGGCGCCACCGCCCGAAAGCGTCAGTTCGACGGACCCGTCAGGCCCCTCGCCATTCGGCACGAACCGCATGGCGAGCAGCGACAGCACCTGTTCCTTGTCGGCGCGGTTGATGCCGTGCGAGCGCACGGCCGAGACACGTTTCAGGAAAATGACGCTGCGGCAGCGCTCCGGCGGCAGGTTCTTCTTCTCGGTGCTTTCCCAGACGAAACGATTGGCGGAAAGTGTGAACTGGCCATGTTTCGGCTCGAAGGCAACGTCTTTCAGCTTGAAGACGCTGTCCTGCATATGCGTCGAGATGACGGAGAGATCTTCAGTATCCAGCGCGAGCAATTTCAGGCCGCTCATCGTTTTCTTCCTTTTCCGCGGGCCACGGGCCGCAATGTCTATTTCTTGTACTGGAAATAGGCAGTCGAGGCCCGCTCTGCAACGGGTAGAAGCGGATGAGCGGCGGTTGAGGCATTCAGGCAGCGGCGTGAACCATGGGTTTGCCGGCAGAGCTGCCCCCACCTTGATATTACCTGTTATACACAGCCGTAATGCTCGCTTGGGAAATCGTGTTGGCGCGCACCATGAAGCCGGCGAGAGCGTTGCTCGCACCTTCGGGCAGTTCAAGCTTTTCAACGCCGAGCGCATATACGGTAAAGACGTATCGATGCATCTCGCCGGGAGGCGGGCAGGCGCCGCCGAAACCCGTTGTTCCATAGTCGTTCCGCAATTCCAGCGCGCCTTTCGGCATGTCGTCTTTTCCGCTCGCGCCAGCGTCAAGCTGCATGATCTCGACCGGAATATTCACGACATTCCAATGCCACCAGCCCGAACCGGTCGGCGCGTCGGGATCATAGGCGGTGATGGCAAAGCTCTTGGCTTCCTTCGGTGCGCCGGACCACGACAATTGTGGAGACAGATTACCGCCTTCACAACCAAAGCCCTGGAAGACCTGAACGGCCGCAAGCTGGTTTCCTTCCGAAATGGAGGAGCTGGACAAGCGGAAATCGTCGGCAAGGGCGGGTGCAGACATCGCGGTCGCAATGGTCAAACCGGTAAAGAGTAGCTTTTGAAACCTGGACATATCGTTTCCTTCAGGGACGTTGATAACGGCCGAACGATATAGTCCCCGGGCGGCGTACGCTTCCGGCAGAGATGCAACGACTATCGAAAAACGATCAATCGCCAGCCGATCTTATCGCCTTCGGTTTGATCCCGAATCGTTTTTTGAAAGAATCGGAAAAATGCGATGGTGTTTTGAACCCACATTCCAGCGCGATCTGCGAAATGGGAGTGTCGGTCGCCTGCAGCAGGGCAAGGCCCTTTTCGAGGCGGGTATTCTGTAGAACCCGCGAGAAGCCCAGACCTGATCTGGCAAGGGAGCGACGAAATGTTGCTTCGCTCATGGCAAAGCTTCTGGCGACATCCGACACCCGCCAGTCACGGCTTGGATCGCTTTCGATCAAACTCCGCAACTTGCTCGAAGGCTGTTCATCCGTCCTCGCGGAAAGGCGGATTCCCTGATGCTGCAACCAGATCAAGGGCTCCCGCAGCCGGTGTCGGCGTATGGGCGGGGGAAGGCTGCTGTCATTGAGCGTATCCTGAATACGCTCAAGAATATCCGGTGCATTCGCAAGTGCGCGAATGACCTGTATGCCGGGCGGACTATCGGAATGCCGCTGATCCGTGAAAACGGAATTGATCAGGTCATGGCTGAAATACACACCTTCGGCCCGGTAATGTGCGTCCAGCAATGGCCGGTTTTCCAGCGTTACCAGAGACCCCGGAGGGAAAACCAGCAAATCCCCCTCTCGGGCCGTCAGTTCACCATTGATCGGGCAAATCACTCTCTTGGAGCCTGCGCGGATAAAGCAGAGGAAGGTCAGCCTGATAAAGAGATCGGAAAATGTCGCGGCCGTCGCCTGCGTGATCGACAGGACGGAGACGTCGTCCTTGCATGGCGTGGCGGTTTCGATGTGCGGCGTGGCAAATGGTTTCACGAGGAATTCTCCCTTCGCCGCCTCGCGTCGATTGTCATGAAATCCACCCGGTTGCGCTGACAGCCGGGTGGATTTTTCAGTCGGTATCAGTCGCTGACGCGTTCGACCAGAGCGCCGCAGCGGGTGAGCTTTTCTTCAAGACGTTCGAAACCGCGATCGAGGTGATAGACCCGCGAAACCATGGTCTCGCCTTCGGCCACGAGGCCGGCGATGACCAGTGACACGGAAGCGCGCAGGTCGGTCGCCATCACAGGTGCGCCCTTCAGGCGGGAAACGCCTTCGATGCGGGCCATCTGGCCGGAGAGCGAAATCTTCGCGCCGAGGCGCGCCAGTTCCTGCACGTGCATGAAGCGGTTTTCGAAGATGGTTTCGGTAATGTGCGAAACGCCCTGCGACCGGGTCATCAGCGCCATGAACTGCGCCTGCAGGTCGGTCGGGAAGCCGGGGAAGGGTTCTGTGACGATATCGACCGGCTGGATGCCATTGCCGTTGCGCACCACCCGAAGGCCGGTCTCGGTTTCGCTGATCGTGGCACCGGCAAGCCGCAGCGTATCGAGTGCATTGTCCAGCAGCGATGCGCGCGTGCCTTCCAGCACCACGTCACCGCCGGCCATGGCAACCGCCATGGCATAGGTGCCGGTTTCGATACGGTCCGGCAGAACCCGGTGGCGTGCGCCGGAAAGCGAGGTGACGCCCTCGATGGTGATGGTGGAGGTGCCCGCACCTTCGATCTTCGCGCCCATGGCTGTCAGGCACTGGGCCAGATCGACCACTTCCGGCTCGCGGGCGGCGTTGTGGATGACGGTTGTGCCGCGGGCAAGGCTGGCGGCCATCAGCATCACATGCGTCGCGCCGACGGACACTTTGGGGAAGGTGTAAACCGCGCCGATGAGGCCGCCCTTCGGGGCGCTGGCGTTGATGTAACCGCCATCGATCTCCATCGTCGCGCCGAGTGCCTCGAGGCCCTCGATGAACAGGTCGACCGGACGTGTGCCGATGGCGCATCCGCCGGGCAGCGAAACGCGTGCACGGCCTTCACGCGCCAGAAGCGGGCCGATGACCCAGAAGCTTGCGCGCATCTTGGATACCAGCTCGTAAGGAGCGGTGGTATCGACAATGGTGCGGCAGGTGAAGTGCACGGTACGGGAATAGGCTTCGCCCTGGCTTTCGCGGCGGCCGTTGACGGAAATATCGACGCCGTGATTGCCGAGAATACGGATGAGCTGCTCCACGTCAGCCAGGTGCGGCACGTTTTCGAGCGTCAGCGTGTCGCTGGTCAGAAGCGATGCGATCATCAACGGCAGGGCGGCGTTTTTTGCGCCGGAGATGGGTATGATGCCGTTGAGCTTGTTGCCACCCGTGATTCTGATGCGATCCATGCGTCCCTACGGGCCTGTGCCCGCCTTTCTTTATCGTGCCTTGCGGAAGGCGCGTCCTTAGACGAATTTCCGCGGCGTTTCAATTTTATGCTGATGAATTCTCTATGAGGATGATTCGTCCGTTTTTGCGGCAGGCAGGCCGATCGTCTCGTCGGCATCGCCGGCGCGGCGTGCGCGAAGCTGCTGTTTGCGCTTCAAAAGATTCTCCCGAAGCTTTTTCGCCGCCCGCGCCTTGCGCTCCGCCTCACGCTCGCGCGCCTTTTCGCCCGGGCCAGCCTGCTGGTTGCCTGCCGCCGTCAAGGCCGACGGCTCCGCGGCGGCATCAGCGCCAACCGCCAGCTTTGCCTGTTTGTCATGATGTTCGTTCATAAATTCAGCAATATCCGAAAAATGTATTTTTCAACAGGGGGCACGCTTTTTTGCTCCACTTGATCAAGAATATCGTTTTGCGACTTGCGCTCGTCAAAAACCTATGGCAATAGGCCGCCACGCTTGATGCTGAAGCAAACGCTTCGGCACCGGATGCTGCTATAGCTCAGGGGTAGAGCACTCCCTTGGTAAGGGAGAGGCCGAGAGTTCAAATCTCTCTAGCAGCACCATTTTCCCCGTCAAATCAGATATTTCCGCACCGGCCATTGCCGCATCTGTTTTGCGCGACGCAATCTGCATGTTCTGCCACACAGTCCGAGCAGGTCCCTGCAAACGGGAAAACCGCGCTTCCTGTGAAGCGCGGTTTCCGTATCCGAATATTCTGTTGCTGCCAGAGCGGGACGAAACCGCCCGTAGCCAACGGGCGCCGCTTACTGGCGGAATAGCGACAGGATATTTTCGGAGCTGGTATTGGCGATGGAGAGCGACTGGATGGCCAGCTGCTGCTGCGTCTGGAGCGCCTTGAGCTTGGTGGATTCCTCGTTCATATCCGCGTCGACGAGGCGGCCGATGCCCTTGTCGATGGAGTCGGTCAGCTTGGAGACGAAGTCTTCCTGTATGGCGATACGCATGGAGATGGAGCCAAGATCGGCAGTTGCGCTGGTGATTGCCTCTAGTGCTGCGTCGGTTGCACGAACCATGACGTCGAGCTCTTCGTTGCTCAGAGTTCTTATGTCGACGGTGTCGAGCGATGCCGCGGCTGTTACAACCGTTCCTGCGGGAATGGGAGTTACATCGACTACCCACTGGTTGGCGCCAGCATTGCTGGTTGCGGCGATCTCCTGCCCGGGGTTGGAAGCTGCTGCGACGGCTTTAACCCATACGCCGTTGACCTTCACATAATCACCCGCTGCTGCACCACCTGCAACGGCCGTGGTGACGTTTGCATAGTTCCCTTCGAATGTGGCGCCGGATTTGATGAGGCTGTCGACGGAATTGGTGAGAACGGCATGCTCGCTGATTGTGCCGCTGGTGTTGATCTTCAAGGTCGTGGACGCAGGAGTGACGTTGAAGACGCGATCGATAATACCGAGCTGGCCCCCTTCGTCAAAAAGAACCGTCGTGCTGTCCAGTTGATAATCGATCTTTTTAACAGATACGGAGCCGTCTGCCGTGCGGATGAAGGAGCCAACGACGTTTTTGGTAACTGCATTGCCGGTAGCTGAGGTCAAATCCGCCTGAAGCCAGTTTTCGCCGGAAAAGGAGGCGGAAGAGGAGATACTGCGTAACTGTTCTTGCAGTTGCGAGATTTCTTCCTGGATTTTGCTTCTGTCTACGCCTTCTTCCGTCGCCGCAACCATCTTCGCCTTGACCTGCTTTACGACTTCGACCGCCGATTCCATGGCGGAATAAGCCGTGTCGACCTTTGCCGCGCCAAGACCGAGAGCGTCCTGAACTGCGGAGAGCGCCATGTTGTCAGAGCGCATTGTGGTGGCGATTGACCAGTAGGCCGCATTGTCGGAAGCCGTGCCTACGCGCAGTCCCGAGGAAACGCGGCTTTGTGTCGTTTCCATTTTCGCATCGATAGACCGCAAGGTCTGGAGAGCTGCCATTGCGGAGATATTGGTCAGAATGCTGGTCATCTTTGTGCCCCTTGATTGGCTAATGGAGAAGGGACATTCCGGGATCGCCGGGAACGATTGAGCGGCCTGATGCCTGTTAACCTCTTTTTCGTCTTGGTTAACCAATCGTTTCGATGGGCCTTTTCTAAGGCTCGAATGGTTAACAAAACCTAAAGCGCAAACTGGAAAAATTAATAAATGTGAATGGCGACGATCCGGGTAAACAAAAAAGGCCGCGCTTTCGAAAAAGCGCGGCCCGTTTTTTTGGATTTTGTGCCGATTAACGGAAGAGCGACAGGATGCTCTCCGAAGAGCTGTTTGCGATCGAAAGCGACTGGATGGCCAGCTGCTGCTGAGTCTGCAGAGCCTTGAGCTTGGTGGACTCTTCGTTCATTTCAGCGTCGACCAGACGTCCAACACCCGAGTCGATCGAGTCGGTCAGCTTGGAGACGAAGTCTTCCTGCAGGCCGATACGCATGGAGATCGAGCCGAGGTCTGCAGCGGCGCTCGTCATGTCCTTCAGGGCGGCGTCAACGGCCTTCATCATCTGGTTGATCTGCGTGCCGGATAGGCCGATGATGTTGATACCGTCGAGAGAGGTTACGGCAGGCGTCGTGGTCGGTGCATTGGCCGTGGCGACGATCCAGCTTGCTGCTGCCGGCGTAGTGGTGGTAGCAGCGATTTCCTGCGTGGGAGCGGTGGTTGCGTTAGCAGCCAGAACCCATGTGCCCTCGACCTTAACGTAGTCGCCGACACCTGCGCCACCAGCAGCGGCGGTCGTTACGCTTGCGTAGTTGCCCTGGAATGCAGCGCCGGATTTGATGAGGCTGTCGATGGAGAAGGACTTTACAGTAACTTCGGAAGTCACGCCGCCGGTGTTGATGCTGAGCGTAACGCCATCTTCTGCGACTGTGTAGACCTTGTCCAGGATACCGGTCTTCGTGCCCGTTGCACGGGTATCGAAGAGAACGCTATCGGTGTCGAGAGTGTAGTCGATCTTCTTGACGGAAACGATACCGTTGGCATCACGAACGAAGGAACCGACGACATCTTTGGTGACGGTGCCACCAGCAACGGAAAGGTCTGCCTGCAGCCAGTTTTCGCCAGAGAACGAAGCTGCTTCGGAAATGCCGCGGAGCTGCTCCTGAAGCTGAGTGATTTCTTCCTGAACCTTGTTCTTGTCAACGCCGTCTTCAGTGGCGGCTACAAGCTTGGCCTTGATTTCCTTAACGACTTCGATAGCCGATTCCATACCGGCATAAGCCGTGTCAACCTTGGCTGCGCCGAGGCCGAGAGCGTCCTGAACGGCGGAAAGCGCCATGTTGTCGGAACGCATGGTGGTCGCGATAGACCAGTAAGCAGCGTTGTCGGATGCGGTGCCAACGCGCTGGCCGGAAGAGACGCGGCCCTGAGTGGCTTCCATGTCCTGACCGATAGAGCGCAGGGTCTGGAGCGCAGACATTGCTGCGATGTTGGTGAGAATGCTCGTCATGATAAAGGTGCCCCTTGAATGGCTGATTAAAAAAGGGACATTCCGGTTTCACCGGGAACGGCGCGCAGCGTCATGCTTGCTAACCAGCTGATTTTTAAAGGTTAGCTCGCCGTTTCGATGGCCTTAGCTAATCCCTGTTTGGTTAATGAACCCCTAAGCAGGCAAGAAAACATCACATCTTTTGATTTAATTTTTCCACCCTTGCGTGCGCGCGCGTATCAAAAAGACATTAAAAAAAAGATAAGGCCGCCCCTTTTTCAAGGGACGGCCTTATTTTGATTTGGCTGGTTCAGCCTTCCAGCCATTTCTTCTCTATCTCGTTGATTGTCCGGTCAGCCCCCGAACAGTCAGTTCGATATTAAATCCCCCAGCCCCAATGGGCTACGAGAATGCCGTTTATTAACGGAACAGCGACAGGATGTTCTGCGAGTCGCTGTTTGCGATCGAGAGCGACTGGATCGCCAGCTGCTGCTGGGTCTGCAGTGCCTTCAGGCGGGTAGACTCTTCGTTCATGTCGGCATCAACGAGACGTCCGACGCCCTTGTCGATGGAGCCCTTCAGCTTCGACGCGAAGTCTTCCTGCAGAGAGATACGGGAAGAGATCGAACCGAGCTGTGCGCCAGCGCTGGTCAGTTCGGTAAGAGACTTATCTACCGCCTTGACCAGAGCAGAAAGCTGCGTGCCCGTCAGCGAGGAGATGTTCATGGAAAGAACCGAACCGGAGGCCGCAACCGTGCCTGCGCCGGCGTTGGTCGTGTCCACCATCCAGGTACCTGCCGTGATAGTGCCCGCAGCCGTGGTCGTGGATGCGATTTCCTGCGTTCCGGCGGAGGCAACTGCTTTAACCCACGAACCTTCGACCTTTACGTAGTTGTCGGTAGCGGTCTTGGCGAAGTTACC
The DNA here is from genome assembly GCF_002005205.3 of Rhizobium rhizogenes. The sequence continues at coordinate 191,849 of NZ_CP019701.2, forward strand.
CTGGAATTCTGCACCTGCCGTGGTCAGCGTATCCAGCGAGTAAGCCTGAACCGTGTGCTCGCTCAGGGTGCCGCCATCATTGATGGTCAGCGTGACGGTGTCGACGCCAACGTCCTGAACCTTGTCAAGAATACCGGTCTTGGTGCCCGTAGCGCGGGTATCGACGAGAACCTTGGACGCGTCCATGAGGTAGTCAATCGTCTTGACCGAAACAGTGCCGCCTTCGCGAACGAACGAACCGACGACAGACTTGGTGGTTGCAGCAGCAGAAAGGTCAGCCTTCAGCCAGTTTTCACCAGAGAACGAAGCCGATTCGACGATGCCCTTCAGCTGGTCCTGGAGCTGGGTGATTTCGCCCTGAATCTTGGTCTTGTCAGCAGACGATTCCTGAGCCGTTACCAGCTTGTTCTTGATCTGCTTGACGACGTCGATGACCGATTCCATACCGGCGTAAGCCGTGTCAACCTTGGCAGCGCCGAGGCCGAGTGCGTCCTGTACAGCGCCGAGCGCTTCGTTGTCGGAGCGCATAGTGGTCGCGATCGACCAGTAGGCAGCGTTATCGGAAGCGGAGCCAACCTTCAAACCCGAAGAAATGCGGCTCTGGGTGTCTTCCATGTTGGAAGAAATCGAACGCAGCGTCTGGAGAGCAGACATGGCGTTAATGTTGGTGAGAATGCTTGCCATAATAAATGTGTCCCTTGTTTTTACGAGATACTGGAGTGGGGACATTCCGGACTTGGTATTACCGGCCGCAACGTTTCGGCTTCATGCCACTCGGTTCAGAATTATTATGTTCTGGAAACCAAACACGCTGCGTGTGATTTGGAGTTTCCCAGCGAAAAATTGCACAATTCTTAATTTTGGAACTCGCTTTTGTGATGAATTACTTATGGTTATTTTTATGTTATTTAAAATGGTTACTTATTTCCTGCGGGATATGGTTATTTATTGCTTGGCAAAAATGGTAACCAAAGCATTAAAACGATAAAACCCCACGGCCGTGGGGCTGAGGGGTTAAGAAACAGGGTTAATGCGTGTCAGTGCGGCACGGATGCCTGTCAGTTGAACGATCTGACGAGGCTGCCGACGAGCAGGTTCCAGCCGTCGATCAGTACGAAAAACAGGATCTTGAACGGCAGGGAAATCGAGGTGGGCGGCAGCATCATCATGCCCATGGCCATGGTGATGGTGGCAACGATCAGATCGATGACGAGGAATGGCAGGATGATAAGGAAACCGATCTCGAAACCGCGCCGGATTTCCGACAGCATGAAGGCCGGAACGAGCACGCGGTAGTCAACGACATTGTCGGTCATCACTCCCTGTCCGCGCTCGCGGGCAATATCCACGAAGAGCTTCAGATCCTTGTCACGCGTGTTGGCGTTCATGAAGGTGCGGAACGGTTCGGCGATGCGCTGAATGGCCTGCTGTTCGTTGATCTGGTTCTGCAGCAGCGGCTGCACGCCGTCGGTCCAGGCTTTGTCGAAGGTGGGCGACATGACGTAGAAGGTCATGAACATCGCCATCGACAGCAGGATCATGTTGGAGGGTGTCGAGGCAAGCCCCATGCCGGAGCGCAGGATCGAAAAGGCGATCACGAAGCGCGGAAAGCTCGTGACCATGATCAGGATGCCCGGCGCGACGGAGAGGACCGTCAGAAGGCCGAAGGTGCGGATGATCCATGCCGCGACGGATCCGTCTATCTGCGTGTTGAACAGATCGGACGGAAATTGCTGGGCGTTGGCAAGGCCCGGCAAGGCGAGGAGGACGGCAATGGTTACAAGAAATCGAATCATTCGATGACAAAGGTCCGGAACATGACCTTGGATACGCGCCCTTGCGAGCGCAGGTCAACTCGTTCCTGAATGTCATCCTTAAGATATTGAAAGCCGCGCGGCCCTTCCAGCTGCTGGAGGGAAACGGTGCGCACATAGGCCAGGATATCCTGGTGGATATCCTCCGCCAGCCCGACTTCCACCGGCCCCTTGAACATCAGCGCCACTTCCAGCCGCACCCAGTTCGTCGATGGGTAGGCGAGATTGGTGGTGATGGGATCGAGCTGCACGATACCGTTCGCTTCGGCGGAGATCTTCTCGATGCCCTCGGCGCCCTTGCCCTTTTCAGCCGAGGCGGCCGACGCGTGCGCTGCGGCTTCGGCGCCGGCGATCCTGGGGGCGATCATGCCGCCCACCAGCCAGCCGCCGCCCGCACCGAGCAGGGTGAGGATGGCAATGCCTGCGATGGTCATGACCAGAGGGGAGGATTTCTTCTTGCCCTCTGCCTGTTCGTTTTCCATGGCTCGGTCCCGTTCCCGTGTGCCGGCGTCAGAGTGGCGAGAACAGGTCGACGACCTGCTGCCCGACCGGGGGCTGCTGCACTTCCGTCAGACGGCCGCGGCCGCCATAGGAGATGCGCGCCTCGGCGATGCGTTCGTAGGAGATCATGTTCTGCGCATCGACATCCTGCGGCCGGACGATACCGCCGACGTTCAGGATGCGGATTTCGTGGTTGACGCGCACTTCCTGCGAACCGCTGATGATGAGGTTGCCGTTTTCGAGAATGCCGGTCACGACGGCGGCGACGAGCAGCGTCAGCTTTTCGGAACGCTTGGTCTTGCCCTTGGCCTGGGTGTCGGTATCGGAGCCGTATTTGATGTTGGAATCCGCATCCGGCGTCCAGCCCAGAATCTGGGCCTTGGCCTTCCAGTTGAGACCGCTGGAATTGGTGCGGTTGCGCTCGGTCTCGTTGTCGAAATCGGCCTTGTCGTTGATCTGGATGTTGACGGTCAGGATGTCGCCGATGTTGAGCGCGCGCAGATCCTTGAACAAGGCACCCTGGCTGTCGCTCCACAGCGAGTAGCCGCTCGCCATATGTTTCGGCTGCTTGGGATACATGCCCATCTGCGGCGTCTGGCTGAACTGCAGACCGCTGCCGATCGGACTCATCGCGGGTGCGTTGCCGATTTCCTTCAGGGTCTGGTTGTTCTGGCAGCCTGCCAGGAGAGCGAGCGGCAGGAGGAGGGCCGGAAGACGACGCGTGCTCATGAAGGATCCTTCGAAGTGTTTTTGTCGGTTGCCTGCGACATGATGCCGGCGACAGTGGCGGCTTTCTGCGCATCCATCTCGCTGAGGATGAGGCCGGATTGGCGCGGCGGCAGCTGCATGATGATGGCGGCCGCAATCTCCACATGCATCTTCTCGAGCTGGGGTGCGGCGGCATCCGGCTTCATCGTCTTGTAGACATCGACGAGATTGGCTTTCGCCTGGGCGAGGAAATGTTCGCGGCGCGCCAGCCAGTCCTCATATTCCGCCTTGCGGTCCTCCAGCACGGAGATGCGCTCGTTGACGTCGGCCTGAAGCTTTTCAAGCTCCTGCTTCTGCATCAGGTAACGCTGGTCGCGGGCCGCATCGGCGATGTTGGTGCAGAATTTCTGGATTTCATCCTGCGTGCTGAGTTCGGAGACCACGTTCTGCTGGCTTTCGGCGCCGGCCGCGGGCAGCAGGAACAGCAGCGAGGCGACGGCCGCGAAGCGGACGAGGCCATTCGAAAGCGGATTTTTGATCTGATGTTCCATCATTGCAGCACGAGCTCCGCCTGAAGGGCACCGGCGGATTTGATGCCTTGCAGAATGGCGATGATGCCGTCCGCCTTGAGCCCGATGCTGTTGAGACCGGCAACCAGCGTACGAAGGTCAGGCCCTTCGACGATGGCGACCTTGCTGCCTTCCTGCATGGCCATGATGTCGGTCTGTGGCTGTACGGCCGTCTGGCCGCGCGAGAAGGGAGCCGGCTGGATGACCTGCGGCGATTCCGTCACCTGCACGGTCAGCGTGCCGTAGCTGACGGCGACGCGGGAAATACGCACATCCGCGCCGATGACGATGGTGCCGGTGCGCTCATTGATCACGACCTTGGCGGGCGTATCCGTTTCCACCGTCAGGTTCTCGATTTCCGCCATCAGCCGGGTCAGATCCGCGGTGCGGGGCTTCTGCACCGCGATTTCCTGCGAATCGCGCGGTTCGGCGATCGGGTCGCCATAACGGGCGCGGGCAAAGGCATTGACGACGTCGGCGACGCGCACCGCGGTCGAAAAGTCCGGATTGCGCAGTTGAAGGACCAGATTGACCGAATCCTTGAACTTGGACGGCAGCTCACGCTCGATGATCGCGCCGTTCGGCACGCGTGCCGAGGTGGTCACGCCCTGCGTCAGCGTTGCCGCGTCGCCCTGCGCCGAAAAGCCGTTGACGATCAGCGCACCCTGCGCGACCGCATAGATCTGCCCGTCCGCACCGGAAAGCGAGGTCATGATGAGGGTACCGCCGCGCAGCGACGTGGCATCGCCGAGCGAGCTGACCGTCACGTCGACACGGCTGCCGGGGCTGGCAAACGGCGGCAGATTGGCCGTCACCATGACAGCCGCGATGTTCTTGGCGTTCGACTGGCCGCCCTGCGTGGTGATGCCGAGGTTCTGCAGCATGGCGCGCATGGATTGTTCGGTGAACGGCGAGGAACGCAGGCTGTCGCCCGTACCCTGCAGGCCGACCACGAGGCCGTAGCCGATCAGCTGGTTGTCACGCCCCGCCTGCAGCGATGCGATGTCCTTGATGCGGGACGTATCGGCATGGGCTGCGGAGACGGAAAGGAAAGGCTGCGCCGAAAACAGGATGGCCGCTGCTATGATACGAAGCAATCTCATTTCGCCATCACCTGAATGGTTCCGTCCTTCATGACCGTGCCGTTGACGATGACGCCGGAATCGATGTTGCGCACGCGGACCACCTCGCCGAGTGAACCGTCGGTCATCGGCGTTCCCGACGCCATCAGCGTCATGTTGCCGATGGTGAAGACGAGTTTGACATTGGTGCCGCGGACCACCAGCGAGGGTTCGCGCAGTGCCGCAATGGGTATCGTGCGTCCGGGAAGCAGCGTCTGCTTGGAGATCATGCCTTCGACTTCGCTGATATCGCTCGCATAACCTGAGGAAATATTGGGATTGGTCACTTCCACCGGTTTGACCTGTTCGGGCGTGATCGTCTCGCCCGGATAGATGGTGCGGGTGGGAACCAGCGCCATCGGCGCCTGGGCGAGAGCGGGCGTCAGGACGCCCAGTGAAAAGGCAGACGCAAGGCATATACGGACGAGCGCCGTTCTGCTGCTGCTATGTTTCCGGCCAAACCTCATGTTCGCCTGCCTTTCCGTTCTTACTTCAGGTTCTTGCTGACAATCGAAGCCATTTCGTCAGCGGTGGTGATGACCTTGGAATTCATCTCATAGGCGCGCTGCGCCGTGATCAGGTCGGTGATTTCCTTGACGGCGTCGACGTTCGAGCCTTCGAGGTAGGACTGCTTGATGTAGCCGTAGCTCGGATCATCGGGCACACCGATCACCGCGTCGCCGGAAGCCGGCGTCTGGGCGAAGAGATTGTCGCCGAGCGGCTTGAGGCCCGCTTCGTTGGCGAAGTTGGCGATGGTCAGCTGGCCAAGCTCGGTAAAGTCCGCGGCATTGCCGATGCGGGCCGTCACCTGACCCGTGCGGGTAATGGTGATGTCCTGCGCATCGGTCGGGATATTGATGTTGGGGATGACATTGTAACCATCCACCGTCACCAGATTGCCGTCGGCATTCTTGTTGAAGGCGCCGGCGCGGCTGTAGAGGGTCGAACCGTCAGCCGCCTCGATCTGGAACCAGCCCTGTCCGATGATCGCGACGTCCAGCTTGTTGCCGGTCTCGATCAGGTTGCCCTGGGTATGGATGTTACGCACGGCCGACGTCTGCACGCCGAGGCCGATATTGGCGCCTTCCGGCACGATCGCCTGGTTGGCGCGGTTCGGCACGCCCTGCATGCGCTCGGTCTGGTAGAGAAGGTCGGTGAACTCCGCACGCGCGCGCTTGTAGCCGGTGGTGTTGATATTGGCGATGTTGTTGGCGATGACTTCCAGATTGGTCTGCTGGGCGTCCATACCGGTGGCAGCGATGGCAAGAGCTCTCATGTCAATATTCCTGCTGGGCTAGATCTGCATCTTGGTAATGTCGAGATAGGCCGACACGATCTTGTCGCGCAGCGCGATGGCGGTCTGCAGCGACTGCTCGGCCGAAAGCACGGCATCGACCACTTCACGCGTGTTCGCCTTGCCCTGAATGCCTTCGAAAGATGCCACTTCCGCTTTTTTCAGGCTGTTCATCGCATCGACGGACATGTTGCCGAGAACGCTGGCGAAACTTGCGCCCGTCTGCTGGGCAGGCGTTGTCTGCTCACTGCCAAAAACGCTTTCCGTCAGAGAGGAAATGCCGCTTGCGCCGCGGGTGAGCGAGAGGGAACTGACTTGCTTGATACCGTCGATCATTGCGATGCCTTCAGAAGGTCGATGGTGGAGGCGACGAGGTCGCGTGTCTGGCGGATGACCTGAAGATTGGCGTCGTAGCTGCGGTTTGCTTCGCGCATGTCGGCCATTTCGATCAGGATGTTGACGTTCGGCATCTTCACCATGCCGTTGCTATCGGCGGCCGGGTTGCCGGGGTCGTATTCATTGATGAAATCACCACGGTCGACGCCGAGTTTCTTCACCGTCACGCGCTCCACACCGCTGACGCGGTCGAGTTCCGAACCGAAAGTGACGGTCTTGCGGCGATAGGGATCGGCGCCGGGCGTATCGCCGGTCGATCGGGCGTTGGCGATGTTTTCGGAGACGATGCGCAGCCGGGTGGACTGCACTTCCAGGCCGCTGCCGGCGATCTTGCTCGCCGCACTCAAGGGATCCATGGCTTACCTCTTAACCGTCATCAGCATCATGCGATGGAAGGATTTGACGAGATTGGCGTTCAGGTCGTACTGCCGCTTGATCTCGCCGGTCTTGGTCATTTCTTCCGCAAGCGCGACCGAATTGCCCGACTCCTGCATGCCGATCTCGTTGTTGACCGGGTTGTCACGCACCGCGATATTTTCGCTGAGGGCGCTCGCGCCGAAATGGGCGGGATGGGTCTTCGCCATGCCAACCTGCTGGCTGGTGGCCTGCATGACCGCTTCGAAGGGGCTGACATCCTTGGCGTGGAACTTGGGTGTGTTGGCGTTGGCGATGTTGGTCGCCACGACTTCCTGCCGCACGCTCAGCCATTCCGCTTGGCGGGATGCCAGATCGAACAGTTGAATCGGTTGCATAGACTTCTCCATCTCGTATGGCCCGAACCTACGGGGCTAATCTTGCGTCAGACTTGCGAAGAGGGACGAAGGCGATGGCAAGGGCAGGAAGCGGGAGGAAAAATGGCCTGCCGGAAACCAAAAAAAGGGAAACCTCAATCGACACCGCACCCGAAGCCCCTGGGGTGAACGCTTAAATTCCGAGGTCATGCCGGCCCAGGGTGGAAACTCACAGGCATGGGGCGAGGTGCTTGCTGAAGCAGCTTTATATCTCGCCTTGGAGACAGTCCGGTGCTATCGCTACGGTAGAGGGAAATGGAGGAGAGCAATCATGGATTTGGTAATTCCCAGCGCAGCCAATCTCGGCCTGTTCGTCAGCGCCACGCTGGTGCTGCTTCTTGTGCCGGGCCCGGCAGTCCTTTACATCTTTGCGCGCTCGGTCGAGCAGGGCCGTTCTGCCGGCCTCGTTTCAATCCTTGGCATTCATACCGCCACACTTGTTCACGTCGTCGCCGCCGCTGTCGGGCTCTCGGCGCTTTTGGCATCGTCAGCGCTTGCCTTCAGCGTGGTGAAATATGCGGGCGCGGCCTATCTGATCTGGCTTGGCCTCAAGAAGCTCCTCGGGTCGTCGGACATTCCCGACGTCGAGGGCGGTTTACCGAAGCGAAGCGGCATGCGCATCTTTCGTGAGGGCTTCATCGTCAATCTCCTCAATCCGAAGACCGCATTGTTCTTTCTGGCTTTCCTGCCGCAGTTCGTTGAGGTCGATCGTGGCCATATGGCAATGCAGATCGCCTTTCTCGGAATTCTCTACACGGTGATTGGTGTTCTGACGGATTGCACCTACGCACTTGCTGCCGGTACGGCCGGCAACTGGCTGAAGCGCAGTCCCGCCTATTTGAAGGCCGAACGCTGGGTTAGCGGCTTCGTTTATATCGGCCTTGGCCTGACGGCCGCTTTTGCGGGCAATCAGAAGAAGTAGATCGCCTGACGTCGTTTGAGACGTTTGCGGCCCCCCGGATCCGGCCCTGGGGGGTGCCACTTTTCGTATGCCGAGTTTTCAGCGAAATTCGATGATGACCTCAGGCCCGAGGTCGATCTGACTACTTTTCCGGATAATAGGTCTTGCCGGAAGAAGTCTCGATCAGCCATTCGCCGTTACGCTGCTCGATCTTCGTCAGCTGCGCATTGTCAGGCAATGTGGAGCCGACCCGCACCATATACATGCCCGATCCGTCCTCGATCAGTGCGCGGCCGTTGGAAACATGCAGCAGACGGAAAGAGGTCTGGCCCGGGAAAGGCTGGTCTTCAAGCCCGGCTGCCAGATTGTTCTGCTTTTCCTTGCCGCTGGCATTGACTGTCGCCGTGGTCAGCATGTCGGGCATTTCGGCCGGCGGCATGTCTTCCTTGTTGCGGTTGGTCATGGCCATGGGCGAGACGCTGAAGACTTCCCTCGGGCCGGTATGGGGCAGATCGCGGGTGCGGTCGCCGCCGGCAACCTTCATGCCGAACTTGTCCTCGTTGAAGAACACATACCAGGGAAAAAAGGCGGCAGCTGCGGCAAGCCCTATACCTGTCCATGCCAGAATACGGTCGGGCGTGAAGAAGGGAGGCTGCGACCGGGTGTCTTCGACGGCGCCATTGTCGATCTGTTTCTTTTTCACGGGTCAGCCTCTCATTCTCGGGTTCACCTGCGGCTGATTGTTCGGCACACCACCGCGCAACGCGGTTGCCAGATCGGCATAGGCGTCCTGCGCTGCCGGTTCGCTCGGAAGCTGTTTCAGAGTCTCATAAATGATCGGGACCTGCTTTACCGCCATGTCGAGATCGGGATCGGTGCCGGGCCGATAACCGCCGATGAGGCGCAGATCGCGTGTTTCCTCGAAACGATGCACCAGCGCCTTCAGGCGCGAGACCAGCTTTTCCTGATCCGGCGTCCACGCCTTCTTGGCGAGACGAGAGATGGAGGCAAGCGGATTGATCGGCGGATAACGACCCTCTTCGGCAAGGCTGCGGTCGAGCACGATATGGCCATCGAGAATGCCGCGCGTCGAATCGGCAATCGGATCGTTGTGATTGTCGCCGTCCACCAGAATGGAGACGATGGCGGTGATGGTGCCGGTGCCTTCCGCGCCGGGACCCGCCCGCTCCAGAAGGCGCGGCAGTTCGGTGAAGACCGAGGCCGGATAGCCGCGCGCCACCGGCGGCTCGCCCGAGGCGACGGCCACTTCGCGGATCGCATGGGCAAAGCGCGTCACGCTGTCGATGATGAGAAGAACATTGTCGCCCTGATCGCGAAAATGTTCGGCAATGGTGACCGCGGAAAGCGGCGCCATCTTGCGCAGCATTGGGCTTTCATCGCTGGTGGCGACAACGGCGATGGACTTGCTCATGTTTTCGCCCATCGTGTCTTCGATGAATTCGCGCACTTCGCGTCCGCGTTCGCCGACCAGCGCAATCACCACCTTGTCGAAGGCGTCGGCCTTGGCGAGCATCGACAGCAGCGTGGATTTGCCCACACCGGAGCCGGCAAAAATGCCAAGACGCTGCCCGAGGCACAAAGGCGAGAAGATATCGATTGCCCGCACGCCGGTCTTGAAAGGCGTCTCCACCCGCTTGCGCGTCATTGACGGCGGCGCATTGTTGGAGATCGAACGGCGCTCGGTGCCGGAGGCAAGCGGGCCCTGACCATCGATGGGTTCGCCAAGGGCGTTGATGGTACGTCCGCACCAGCTGTCATCGGGCGCGACGCGGAAAGCGCCCTTGCGAATGACTGTGTCGTGGATGCCGATCGGTTCGCCCGGCTCGATCGGGCAAACATAGCAGATATCGGGTTCGACACGCACAACTTCACCGAGATGGATGCCGGTCGCGCTGCGATGGGCGACGAATTCACCAAGCCTGACGTGCCGCGAAAGGCCGGAGACCGTATAGTGTCCGGCGGCAATGGTGCGCACGTGCCCGCCCGGCGCCACCGAAAATTCCGGATCGGCATAATGCCCGGCAAGGCTCGCCAGCTGCGCGAGCTTCGGTGAAATGGCGTCGGCCGAGAGCATGGATTCCGGCATTGTCATCACTCAGTTCCTCAACGCGCGCCGCCAAGCGTCTTGATGCCTTCGCCGAAGGTCGATTCGGTGTCGCGCATCAGCGAGGAAATGCTCTCGAAGGCCCGGTTGACCTGGATGAGCTGCGTCATCTGGGAAATGCCGTTGACATTCGACTGTTCGAGATAACCCTGAACGACGCCGACCTCATGATTGTTGACGACCGGAACCGGCTGCGCCACGGGCTTCACACCACTGTTGGGATGACGCAGGAAGCCTTGCGAGAAATCCGCCTGGAAGATGCCGAGGGTAGCGACGATGTTTTCGTTCTGCCTGATCGCACCGTCGAGACCAACGGTTATCGGGCCGCCATTCGGATTGAGCTGGATCGGACCGCCGCCGGCATCGAGAACGGGATAACCGCTCGAAGAGATGAGCGCGCCATCCGGGCGCATGGTGAAACGGCCGTCGCGGGTCAATATCTGACCGTCCGGCGTATCCAGCGAGAACCAGGCATCGCCCTTGATGGCGAAATCGAAGGAATTGCCGGTCTGCTCGAAAGCGCCCTGGCGGGTGGAGAGATAGTCGTTGCCCTGTGAGACGAAGGCCACCCGGGCATTCATGTCATTGTGGTTCTTGGCGACCATTTCGTCGAATTTCACTTCGGAGCCGCGGAAGCCGACCGTGTTCACATTCGCCATATTGTCGGAAATGGTGGTGAGACGACGCTCCAGCGCGATCTGCGAGGAAAGGGCGACGTATAGTCCGGATTGCATATCATTTGCCTCCGAGTTTCAGGGAGTTGATGGAGATCAGCAGATCGGGGGAGATGCCGTAGCCGCTGGAGGAGCCGAAAACGGCCAGGGGATCATAGGTCGTCGATGGATTTTGCATTTCCCACATGATGGTGAAACGCTCGAGCAGCTTTCCGACCTTCTCAGGATCCTGCAGATCCTTGATGTTGATGGTTTTTTCGATGAGTGCCGCCTGTTTTTCGACATTGGCCGCGGCAAATTCGTCAGGCAGGTTGTAGGCCGTGCGAAACACCTGCGCGAGCGCATCATCCGCCAGGAAATCGAGACCGGACGTGATGGTGGATGCCTTGCGCTCGAAATAAAGGGCGAGCCGGACGCCATTATTGTCGTCGCCGGCTTCCTGTTCCAGCGTCTGACGGGTGTATTTGCCGACAATGCCGGCCTGGGCGGCCTCGGTTGCGGTCGCCGCCGCGCCGAGGCTGGCGAAATCCAGCGACTTCGCGAAATCCGCATAGCGGCTGTCGGAAAGCTTGTTGGCGAAAGCGTCCTTGTCCGTGGTGCCTTCCGTCAGCACCTTGCGGATAAAGGCCTTCGCATAGGCCATGTCCTCGAGCCCGTGGGCCTTCAGTGCGTAATTGTAAAGACGCGTATCGGCCATGAAGTCGTCGATGGATTTCACCTCACCGATCTTCGCGCGGTAATATTCGGTTTCGCGCGCCACATCGGGCTGCTTCGACACCCGCTCAAGCGATTTGCCGATATCCTGACTGATCAGTCTGTAGCTGGTATAGGTGGAAGTCACTGAACCGCCGCTCTCGTTTGATCCCGATCTCAAGGCGCACGTCCGCCTTTGCCGGCATAGTGCCGTGGCTTGCTTGTGCGAAACTGGTTGCCGGAAGAGCTGAAAAGCGGGCTGGCGGACAGGTTCACGCAAGCCACATTTTCTAGACATGGCGGCATGGAACACTGTTCGGGCGTGGTCGATCAATGAATATTGTAATTGGACTTATAATCACCTTCGGCTGCATCATCGGCGGCTATATGGCGATGGGCGGTCATCTGGACGTGCTGATTCAGCCGTTCGAATTGATGATCATCGGCGGCGCCGGTCTTGGCGGCTTCATCATGGCGAACCCCATGAAGGTCGTGAAGGATTCGGGCAAGGCGCTCGGCGAGGCCTTCAAGCATTCGGTCCCGAAGGAGCGAAACTATCTCGACGTGCTCGGCGTGCTTTATTCGCTGATGCGCGATCTGCGCACGAAATCGCGCAACGAGATCGAGGCCCATATCGACAATCCGGAAGAATCCTCGATCTTCCAGAGCGCGCCCTCGGTACTTAAGAACAAGGAACTGACCTCGTTCATCTGTGACTATGTCCGCCTCATCATCATCGGCAATGCCCGCAGCCACGAAATCGAGGCGCTGATGGATGAGGAAATCGAGACCATCCTCAATGACAAGCTGAAGCCCTATCACGCGATCACCACCATGGGCGATTCCTTCCCCGCCATCGGTATCGTCGCGGCGGTTCTCGGTGTCATCAAGGCCATGGGCAAGATCAACGAATCGCCCGAGGTGCTGGGCGGCCTGATCGGGGCCGCACTCGTCGGCACCATGCTCGGCATCATCCTGTCCTATTCGATCTGCAACCCGCTCGCGTCGCAGGTCAAGATCGTCCGCACCAAGCAGCATCGCCTCTACATCATCGTCAAGCAGACGCTGATCGCCTACATGAACGGCTCGGTGCCGCAGGTCGCGCTTGAATATGGCCGCAAGACCATCTCCAACTATGAACGGCCGTCCATCGACGCCGTCGAGCAGGAGATGATGAATCCCGGCGGCGAAAACAAGGCGGCATGATCATGGCAAAAGCTGCAGCGCACAAAGCCCCGGCCATCGACACCGCCTTGCTCGCGAAGCTGACCGGAGGGCTCTCCGACCGCAGGACGATTGCGAAGATCGGCTCGGATATCGGTCATCTCTACAGCGAATTCCTGCCTGATATCTTCCACAGCGAGACCGGCATTGCGATTGACGTCGAATATGTCGGCTCCGAATCGGGGCTGATGACCGATCTCATCGCCAATGTCGGGCACAATGTTGCGGTTGCCGATTGTTCGCTGCGCAACTGGTGCCCCAATTTCATGATGGCGGTCGGCAACGGCTTCGTCATCGCGCTGATGGAGCGTATGCTGGGTGCTGCACCTGACACCATCGGTGAGCCGGACGAACGCAGCCTGTCCCATATCGAGCTCGACCTTGCGGCCATGGTTCTCGGCCGCATCGCGGGCGTGTTGCGCTCGGGCGTGAACGCGCCGGGCGGTTTCGAGGCGACGATCGACCCGCCGTTCAATGCCAATGGCAGAAGCGCCTTCGACGAGATGATCGCCGGCGTCTACGGCGTGACCATCCGCATGAAGATCGATATCGGCAGGGTCTCGTCCGAATTCGCTCTCATCGTGCCGCAGCGGCCCCTGCTCAAGACCTCCATCGTCGCCCCGAAAGCTTCGGCCCAGGCGCTGAAGAAGCAGGAAGAGTGGATGGAGATGATCTCGCAGCAGGTGAAGAGATCGCAGGTCACGCTCGAGGCGCGCATCAAGCTCGAAACGCTGACCTTGCGGACGATTTCCAGACTGGTGGCCGGTGACGTCATCCCGTTTCAGGACCTGAAGCAGGACGATATCGGCGTCGAGGTCAGCGCCAACGGCTCCAAGCTTTATAATTGCGAATTCGGCAAGTCCGGAGAGCGCTACATGGTTCGGGTGAAGAACAATGTCAGCACGGACGACGAGATTTTGCGACATTTGATGGGTTAAAATCCTGCCCGCCCTTTTGGGGTTTTGGGCAGGCTGACGCAAGTTTCAAAGGGAATAATCAGCGCATGGCTACGAAGAAAACACCTGTGACCGATGACGCAGCGTTGCCGTCGTTTGAAGACGGCGGCGACCTCGACCAGGCTATCGGCGATCTGCGTGGCGTCCTCAAGACGGATGCGGAAGGCTCGCTCTCCGATTTTGGCGACTTCGGCGATTTCGCAAGCACGGACGACGCGTCCACCGACAGCGACCTTTCCGCCTTCGGTGGCGGAGCGGCGGATTTTGCGATGGATGATTTCGCGGCCGCCCCGCAGGTCGCGGGCCTGAAGGCGCCGCTCGGCAGCGGACTGTCCGAGAACATGGAACTGATCATGGATATCCCGATCGATGTCCAGATCGTTCTCGGCACGAGCAGAATGCTGGTCTCGGGCCTGATGGGCCTCGAAGAGGGTGCGACGATCGCGCTCGACCGCAAGATCGGCGAGCCGGTCGAGATCATGGTGAATGGCCGCCGTATTGCGCGCGGTGAGATAACGGTACTTGAAGACGACGATACGCGCTTCGGCGTAAAATTGATTGAAGTAATGAGTACGAGAAAAGCCTGATCCCTGTGGGGACGGAGAGGAAAGACCATGATGGACTTCGAGGATTTCGGTAACCCCCTTGCGGGCAAGCCGTTGTCTCAGGCCGACAAGGCGGCCGCGGTGCTTCTTGCCATGGGCAAGGGCGTTGCCGGCAAGCTGCTGAAATTTTTCACGCAGCACGAATTGCAGATGATCATTTCCTCGGCCCAGACCCTGCGCGTCATTCCTCCCGATGAACTCGCGCAGATCGTGGCGGAGTTTGAAGACCTGTTCACCGAAGGCACGGGTCTCATGGATAATGCCAAGGCAATCGAGAGCATTCTCGAAGAAGGCCTGACCCCTGAAGAGGTGGACAGCCTTCTTGGCCGTCGCACCGCCTTCCAGGCCTATGAAGCATCGATCTGGGATCGCCTGCAGGAGGCGGAGCCGGAGTTTGTCGGCAAGTTCCTGCTGCGCGAACATCCCCAGACCATTGCGTATATTCTCTCGATGCTGCCCTCGTCCTTTGGTGCCAAGGTTCTTCTGACCATTCCCGAAGAGCAACGCGCCGATATCATGAACCGCACGGTGAACATGAAGGAAGTGAGCCCGACGGCCGCCCAGATCATCGAGAAGCGTGTGGTCAATCTGATCAACGAGATCGAGGCCGAGCGCAACGCCGGCGGTTCCACGAAGGTTGCCGATCTGATGAACGAACTGGAAAAGCCGCAGGTCGACACGCTGCTCAGCTCGCTGGAGACGCTCAGCAAGGAAGCCGCAAACAAGGTCAAGCCGAAGATCTTCCTCTTCGACGACCTCATGTTCATGCCGCAGCGCAGCCGCGTCATGCTGCTCAACGATGTTTCGGCCGATGTTCTGACCATGGCGCTGCGCGGCGCCACGATGGAAATCAAGGAATGTGTGCTGTCCAGCATCAGCCCGCGCCAGCGCCGCATGATCGAGTCGGATCTCGCCGTACCGCAGGCATCCATCAACACCCGCGAAGTGGCGATTGCCCGCCGCGCGGTGGCCCAGGAAGCGATCCGTCTGGCCAATTCCGGCCAGATACAGCTGAAGGAAGCCGGAGCGGACGAA
This sequence comes from Rhizobium rhizogenes, assembly GCF_002005205.3. Next base: position 207,256 of record NZ_CP019701.2, read on the forward strand.
CAATCGGCCGCCGCTTGAGCGGAAGCCGGTTGATAACCGCCTTGCAGGCAGGGCCCGCCATTGCGATGGCCGGCTCCGGGCGCTAGTTTCGGGATGACGGCCTGCCGGGATCGGCGGGCCTTTTTTATTCCGGGAACGTGCCTTGGCAGACGATCAGGACAAGGACAGTAAAACAGAAGCCCCGACGGAGAAAAAACTCCGCGATGCGGCCGAGAAGGGCAATCTTCCCTTTTCCCGCGAAGTGCCGATCTTTGCTTCGTCACTCGCCTTTTATTGTTACCTCGTTTTCTTCCTTCCCGATGGAGCCGGTCGAATCGGCGAGACGCTGAAGGATCTGTTCGGCCAGCCCGAACAATGGAATCTCGGCACCCGGCCGGATGCCCTGTCACTGCTTTATTTTCTCGGCACCTCGATGGCCTATCTGCTCATGCCGGCCATGATCATGTTCATCGTTTTCGGCCTCGCCTCGTCGTTTTTCCAGAACCTGCCATCGCCCGTGCTTGAAAGGGTGCGTCCGCAATGGTCGCGTGTTTCGCCCGCAAAGGGGTTTACGCGCATCTACAGCAAGCAGGGTTTCGTGGAATTCGGCAAGTCGCTGTTCAAGATACTGATCGTCTCGACCATCATGTTCTTTTCGCTGCGCGGCGATTTCTACAGTCTCATCGACCTGATGTTCTCCGATCCGCAGGTGATTTTCGTCCGGGTCGTCGAGATCGTCAAAAAGATGATGGTCGTGATCCTGCTCTCGACCGCTCTGCTCGCCGCTGTCGACCTTTTGTGGACGCGCCATCACTGGTTCACCCAGCTGAAAATGACGAAGCATGAGGTGAAGGAAGAATATAAGCAGTCGCAGGGCGATCCGGTGGTCAAATCCCGCCAGCGGTCGATCGCCCGTGATCGTGCCCGCCGCCGCATGATCAACAATGTGCCGCGCGCGACGCTTGTCATCGCCAACCCGACACACTTTGCGGTGGCGCTGCGTTATGTGCGTGAAGAAAGCGACGCGCCGATCGTCGTCGCCAAGGGCCAGGACCTTATCGCATTGAAAATCCGCGAGATTGCGGAAGAAAACAATATCCCCGTTTTTGAAGACCCGCCACTCGCGCGCTCCATGTTTGCGCAAGTCTCGATCGATAGTGTGATTCCACCAGCCTTTTATAAGGCCGTGGCTGAGCTCGTTCATCGGGTTTACGCCATGAAGTCATCGAAAATACGGGTTCAATAAAACCAATGAAAAAATCCGCCTATTCTGAACAGCGGGAAATGATCGTCGCAGAGGCGATCAACCCGATCGCCACCGAACTCCGACTGCTAGACCCGGCCGACCTGATTTCGCTGCTCAGATTCGAGTGCTACGGCAGTATTGCCGACCTCGTCTCCTCGGCCGCGGAACTTTATTATCATCCCGGCACGATCAATTTCGGTGCTGGTGGCGAATACAAACTGGAATGGGAAGGCGCGCCGGAGATCATCCTCGATCTCGAGATCAAACCGAAGGGCGCCACGGTCTATGCACAATTGGTCCTCGCCAATGAACATGCGGCGGTCGAGATCAATCATGTCTCGTTTCAGAACCCTTCGGAAAACCCCGACGAGAATACCGAGTTTCTCCGCAAAAGCCTGATGGCGGCCCGATTCGTTCCGACCCGTCAGGGCGAGGCGGCCTGAACCGCACTGCCGGATATGTCACTTTTACCCGTTGCGCCTGCTGGAACCGCCGGCGCAGCGGCTCCGTTGCGGTGCTTTTTCGCCCGACCTTGCCTGAAGCCTGCCGCTTTGCGCAAAACCCTTCTGCGAAAGCGAGGAACGCCTTGCAAATCAGCGTTGTTGTTTGGTACCTATCGAATTAACGATTTGTTAACGAACGGCAGGTCGCGGTGGCCCGTTTCAACCACCGCCGATGCGCATGATGCCTCTGCTCGTTTTCGGCGCAGCGCCGGATTTTTTCTTACATTTTGAATTGGGTGGAACCCATGACCAGCATTATGACCAATGCGGCGGCAATGGCCGCGCTGCAGACCTTGCGCATGATCGACAAGAGCCTTGAGACGACGCAGGCGCGTGTCTCCTCCGGCTACCGTGTCGAGACGGCAGCGGACAACGCGGCTTATTGGTCCATCTCCACGACCATGCGCTCCGACAATACGGCGCTTTCGGCCGTGCAGGATGCCCTGGGCCTTGGCGCCGCCAAGGTCGACACGGCTTTCGAAGCCATCGAAAGCGCTATTGAGACCGTCGAGTCCCTGAAGGCGAAGCTGGTTGCCGCCTATGGTGTGGGAAGCAACCGGTCGAAGATCCAGGAAGAAATCAAGCAGCTTCAGGATCAGCTGAAAAGCATTTCCGAATCGGCATCCTTCTCCGGTGAAAACTGGCTTCAGGCAAAAATCGGCGATGGCAAGACGCCGGCCGCCGAAGAGCCGACCATCAAGAAGATCGTTGCATCGTTTACCCGTACCGCCGCTGGCGCGGTGGGTGTGACGACGGTCGACTATTCGCTCGATTCGAGCACGGTTCTGTTCGATCTGAGCGGCGGCAAGTTCGGTATTCTCGATACCGAGGCCCGCTTCCTTCGCAAGAACGAAACGATCGTGACGATGCGCACGACGGATACGCCCGCGTTGCCTGCCGTCCCCACCGTTACCGACAAGGATTATGTGGTCACGACGCTGAAGGACAGCGAAGTGGCGGCATTGAGCGGGTTTACCGTCAAGGCAACCGGCATCTACACCAATGCTGCCAATACGGAAGGCTATTTGAAGATCAGCGATGATGTCTGGGTAAAGCTTACCTCCACCGATCCGGCAGATGCCGCGGCCCCGACCACGGACAGCACCACACCCGTCGTAACGACGACGTCGCCGAACACAAACTGGTACTACGACGTCTCCTCGGCAATCGACCCTGACGACCGCAAGCTTGGAATCTCCGTGTCGACGCTCGACATCAACAAGCTCACCGATCTCGCCCAGAAAATGGGAACGATGACGGGAGAGCAATATACCGAAGCCGATGTGCTGGACGCGATGATGTCCTTCGTCGATGGACAGCTTGAAGCGATGACCAGCGCGGCTTCCAGTCTGGGTTCGCTGCAGAGCCGTATCGACATGCAGGAAAACTTCGTATCGAGCCTGATGGACGTGATCGACAAGGGTATCGGCCGTCTGGTCGATGCGGATATGAACGAGGAATCGACCAGGCTGAAGGCGCTGCAGACGCAGCAGCAACTCGGCATCCAGTCGCTCTCCATCGCCAACGCCAATGCGGAAAATATCCTCCAGCTCTTCAAGTAACGGCTTTGGCCCGGCGTGGGCAGGTGCGAAGACGTGGCGTGGGCTTCCGGAACAGGCCGCCTTCATCCTCGCACAAGTTTGAACACCTAACGTCGGGGCAATATCGGGTGGATCGCATGGCGTGATCCTTCCGGACATCATGGAAGAGACGGACAGGTAGCAAGGATGACGGTGGTGCCGCCAAACGGCTTTGATCGCAGGCAAAAAAACATGTCTCGCCTCTCCGGCCAGTTTTGCCGGGGGCGTGCATGAGCGCCTCCATCGCAAGATATCTCAAGGATTTCGGCGACAGCCAGCCCGCCGGGCTGGCATTTGGCGATCCGCTGGCGGATGCCGAGGGCATGTCCGGTTTCGGTGACGTTGCGGCCGGTTTCGATGAATTCGAGACAGTCGATGTCGAAAGTGAGAAACAGGCTGCCTATGCCCGTGGCCACGAAGAGGCGACCCGCGAACTCACCGAGAAGATGCAGGCCGAGCGTGATACGCTGCTGGCCTCCCATGCGGCCGAACTGGAGGCCCTGCGTTCCGTCTATCTTGAGGAGATCGCCGTTTTCCTGTCCCGTGGTCTGCGCGAGGGCATCGATGCGATCGCCGCCAATCTGAGCGAGCAGACCGCCGGTATCCTTGCTCCGGTTCTGACCGAAGAGCTGTCGGCCAGGGCCGTCTCGGCTCTTGCGGATGTCGTGCGCGCTTCCATGCCGGATGGCGAAGCGGTCACACTTGTCGTGAAAGGTCCGAAAGATCTGTTCGAGCATCTGAAGACCCAGCCAGGCTTTGAGGCCGAAACGATGAAATTTACCGAGACCACGGATATCGACCTTTCCGTCGAGTTGGGTGAAAGCGTGTTCGTGACGCGCATGTCCGCCTGGGCGTCCAGTCTTCGCAAGGTGATGAAATGAGTGAAGGCGAAAATCACCACCACGGCAAAAACGAGATCATCATCGTCAAACGCCACAAGGGCGGGCACGATGGCGCCCATGGCGGCGCATGGAAAATCGCCTATGCCGACTTCATGACGGCCATGATGGCGTTCTTCCTCGTCATGTGGCTGGTCAATGCCGCCAACGAGGAGACCAAGGCCTCGGTCGCCAGCTATTTTAATCCGATAAAACTGTCCGATGAGAAACCCTCGTCCAAGGGCTTGGAAAAGCCGGTGGACAAGGAAGAGGGCGTCCAGAAAAAGGACCAGTCCAATATCAAGGCGGAAAAGGTGACCCAGGGTTCGGCCGCGGCGACGGGTGAGGACCTGACCTCCCAGACCGGTGAACAGTCGAACTTCTCCGAGGCGGACTTTTTCGAAAATCCCTATTCCGTGCTGGCGGAGATCGCCCAGCAAGTCGGGCAGCAGGCCAATGTCAGCGCCAAGGGTGAAGGCGGCGCTGCCGATTCCGGTCCGGCGACGGGCGCAAGCGGCGGTGAGGCCTATCGCGACCCCTTTGACCCCGATTTCTGGACCCAGCAGGTGAAGATCACCCGCGCCGACCAGCAGCAGGAGCCGGTCGAACCGCAGCAGGCGGCTGAGAGCAAGCAAGAGGATGCGGCCGAAAACGCGCAGGCGATTGCGCTCAAGTCGTCCGAGACACCGGTCGACAAGGCGGAAGACGGCAAGTCGATGGAAGTCGCCGCCGTGGTGCCGCAGCAACGTCCAGATGCCTCCGAACAGGCGGCACTTGCCCAGCCGAAGCCGGATGCGCAGCGGCAGGCGAGCGATTTACAGCAAAAGGCCAGCGACGCCGATCGGGAAAAGGCCGACACGCTGCGCGAAGAGATCGAGAAGCAGATATCCGGCATTGCCGGCAGGCTCGCTGAAGGTCTGGTGGTGACACCGGCCGAAGGCGGATTGCTGCTGACCATTTCCGACCAGACGGAAACGCCGATGTTCAACATCGGATCGGCCGTGCCCCGGCGCGAAATGGTTCTGGCCATGGAAAAGATCGGGAAACTGCTTCAGGAGCGGGGCGGCAGCGTGGTGATCCGCGGTCACACCGACGGACGGCAGTTCAAGGGCGAAGCCAATGACAACTGGCGGCTCTCCATGGATCGTGCCCACAGCGCCTATTACATGCTGGTGCGCGGCGGCCTGTCGGAAGAGCGGGTGAAGCAGGTTTCGGGCTTTGCGGACCGCAGATTGCAGGTGCCGGCAGACCCGATGGCGGATGCCAACCGCCGCATCGAAATCCTGCTTGAGGCCGATCGGGGGTGAGTGTGACGAAATCCTCGAAACGCTGGCTTTTTCTTGCGGCGACGCTTTGCGGTCTCGGTGCCGAGCCGATCAAGGCCTTTTCGCAGTCGCAAGACAGCCTCATGCCCTATGCGATGTTGCGCTCCCTGCAATTCGTGCAGGATTCCGTGGCGATGGGTGATCATTCGGCGACCGAAATGCAGCGGTTTCTGCTGCAGACGATCGATGAGCGGCTTAAAAGCGCGCCTTCGGCGATCTTCAAGGACCCGCGTAATGTCGATGCGGCACTTGTCTATGCGATGAGCGGCGGCAATCCCGCCACGCTTGAATTGCTGGTCGCGCGCGATGTGGATGGTAATTTCGACAGCCGTGTCGCCGACATCCTGCCCAAATACCTTTCCGGCAAGGGAACGCTGGTGGCGCAGAGCATTGCCGCCATGGTGCCCGAATATCGCGGCACGCGGATTGGTGCCTACCTGGCGCTGATCGGCGGCAATGTGACGATTCCGCGTGATCCGCTGGCGGCGCTCAGCTTCTACGACATAGCCCGGCTCGAAGCGCCAGGCACCATCGTGGAGGAGGCGGCGCTGCGCCGCTCGCTTGCCATCGCGGTCGAAGACGGCGATGCGGCGCGCGGTGTCGAATATGCGCAGCGCTATGCCCGGCGCTTCCTGCATTCGCCCTATGCCAGCCAGTTTGCGGATCTTCTGGTCTCGCTGGTGGTCAAGCGGGTCGATTCCATCAGCGAGGAAGCGATACAGGAAACATTCGCGATGATGGATGCGGAGAGGCAGAAGGAGGCCTATCTGCGTCTCTCCCGCCTCGCGGCAATCAGCGGCAAGGATTCGCTGGCGCGCATGGCCGCACTGAAGGTGAAAGCTCTGTCGCCTGCCGCGCCGGACCAGCCGGAAGTGCAGGCAAATCTTTATGAGAGCCTTTCCAATATCGGCACGCCAGACGTGGTGAGCGCGATCGAGACGATCGTTCAGATTCCCGACGCCCAGCTGTCGGATCGGGACAGGGCGCTGCGGGAGGCTGCAAGGGCGATAGCCGAACAGGTGGTTCGCCCGCCTTCCTTGCCCGGCGCTGATATCGACGCCGCCGCGGCGCAGAGCGCCGTGCCGAAACCTTCGCAGGATGAGGCGGCGGCCACCGGGGAAAAAAGCATATGGCGGGTTGAAACCCACAAGACTGACGATGAGGGCGAGAACGTCCGGCAGCTCGTGACGAGCGGCCGCAGCAAGCTCGATGAAATCGACAGCCTGTTGAAGAAAGGCGAGGGGGCACCATGATCGACGCAACCATCAACGCGATAGTGAATGCGCCGCAGGCCGATCCGCGTGCGGGCAACACCGGTGCGCGGGATGACGCCAGGGGCGGTAGTTTCGGCGATGCGCTTTCCACGGTGCGCGACGAGCGGCCGCCACATTCGCGGCATCAGCAGGGGACAGGCTCGGCCGAAGGGCAGCATGCTCAGGCCGATGGTGAGGGGGAAAAGATGGATGTCCCGGTCAAGCGTCCCACGAATTTTCTGAATGTGGTCGCCAACGAGCATGGCGCGGAAGGTCGCACCCACGAGACGGTGGCCGAGTTTCAGAATGCGGTGAAAACCGCCCGCACATCGCCGGAGAATGGCAAGACCGGCAAGAAAACGAAGGACGATGCCGACAAGGACGCCGAGACGGTGGCGGATGCGTTGGATCCCAGGCTCGCGGAGCTGAAAATGATCGCCGCCAATGCCGGCGATATCGCGACGGCCAAGACGCCGCTTGAGGAGATCGCCCAAGCGATTGCCGGCAAGGCCGATCCGGTAAAATCGGACAAGGCCGACATGCCGCGGGTAAAGACGGAGCCTTCGCTCAAGGACATGCATACCGGCATGGAGCCGGCCGGAAACGAAGTCGGATCTGGCTCCGACAACGAGGGCAGTGCTTCCACATTCCGTTTTTCCTCACCGCGTTCCGGTGCGGCCCGCGCTCTCGATATGAGCACGGTGCAGCGTGATGGCCGGGTCGAATTCGAAACCCGGGAGAGCGGCGGGAAGGCCGCCGATACCATAACGGTTCTCGATTCACGGCGGTTCATCGGCCTCGCGCCGTCGTCCAACGCCTCGGCTTTGACCGGCCTTATCGCCAATGATCCCGAGTGGGTCAGCGCCATGCAGCCCGGTTCGGCGCTTTCCAATGCCGCTGCCCAGAGCAGCACAGGCAAGGTCGTGCATACGCTGAAGCTGCACATGACGCCGATCGAGCTGGGATCGGTGACGATGTCGCTGCGTCTTGCCGGTGACGAGCTCGCCGTTCACATGACGGTGGAGAGCGTCGCGGCCTATAAAAAGCTCCAGGAAGACAGCAAGAGCATCCTTGATGGCCTGAAAGCGCAGGGTCTGACGGTCGATAACATCACCATCAGCATCGCTTCTTCGGACAAGAGTGACCAAACGGGCACACAAGGCAACAATCAGCAAAATCAGCAGGCGCAGCAGCAGGGCCAGCAGGCGGCTGCAGGACGCAACCGTGACGAGTCCGGCGCACGGGATGGCCGGCAAGGCAATGGTGATAATTTGGGGGTGCATAATGAAGGCATGGATGGCGCTCTCGGCTCTGGCCGTTCTTCTGCTGACAATGGCGTCTACCTCTGAAAACGCCTCGGCTTCCGCAACATCAGGTGCCTGTGAAAGGGAAATTCAGTCCGCCGCGCGCAAATATGGCGTGCCGGAGGGAATTCTCTACTCCGTCGGCCTGACCGAGACGGGCCGCAAGGGCAAGCTGGACCCCAATGCCATGAATATCGAGGGAAAACCGGTATTTGCCTCGTCCACGGAGGAGGCATTGTCCACTTTCGAGGCGGCGAAGCGCAATGGCGCCAAGCTGATCGATCTCGGCTGCATGCAGATAAACCACTATTTTCATGGCGAAAACTTCGCATCGACGCGTGAGATGTTCGATCCGCGCCGCAATGTCGAATATGCTGCCATGTTCCTGCGCAATCTTCACAACAGGCATGAAACCTGGACCATGGCGGTCGCGCGTTATCATGCCGGTCCCAACAATGACCCGGCGCAGAAGAAATATGTCTGCCGGGTAATCGCCAATCTGGTGGCGACGGGCTACGGAAAATGGACCGCCAACGCGAAAAACTTCTGCGACGGATAACAACCTGAAATTGCTTTCAGGCGACGCAGGACTCGCATTTTGAAATGTGGCGATAGATTGATCGAAAAAAGGCATTTCAAGCGGTTTTTTCGGAATTTTGAAATTTCTACACAAAAATTTTGTGCCATATATGGTTAACAACCACTATATATAGATCAAATCGGCACAAAATAGTTAATCAATTATTAATAACTATCGATGATTTCCTACAGTTGTCGCTGAATCCCCCGATTCGTACCAATGCCACATTGGAAAACACCACACTGATTCGGAGGCGGACGAATGATCGTAGTGGTTGATGAGCGCGAGCTCGTTAAAGACGGCTATACATCTCTATTTGGGCGTGAGGGCATCCCCTCGACCGGTTTCGATCCGGCCGAATTCGGGGAATGGGTCTCGACGGCGGCGGAAAGCGATCTGGCGGCCGTGGAGGCCTTCCTGATCGGCCAGGGCGACCGGAGCTATTCCTTGCCGAAGGCGATCCGGGATCGCACGACGGCGCCGGTGATCGCGGTCAGCGACCAGCCCTCGCTGGAATCGACGCTGGCGCTGTTCGATAGCGGCGTCGACGATGTCGTGCGCAAGCCGGTTCACCCCCGTGAAATCCTTGCACGTGCGGCGGCGATCCGTCGCCGGCTGCAGGTCATCTCGAACTTCACCGATGCCGGACCTATCCGGGTTTTCTCCGATGGCCGTGATCCGGAAGTCGGTGGTGAAGTATTTCCCCTGCCGCGCCGCGAGCGCCGCATCCTCGAATATTTGATCGCCAATCGCGGACGCCGCGTTTCCAAGGCGCAGATTTTCAATGCCATCTACGGCATCTTCGATGATGACGTCGAAGAGAATGTCGTTGAAAGCCATATCAGCAAATTGCGCAAGAAGCTGCGCAAGAAGCTCGGCTACGATCCGGTCGATTCCAAGCGGTTCCTCGGCTACAGCATTGATTGGCAATGATCTTCATTGACCCGCGTGGTCTTTTTCAAACGCGGTATTTCAGACAGCTTCACGCAAGCCAAACGCTTTACCTTCTCCCTGAAAGATGACCACGAGGGTTTTTGAATGAGTATTTTCGGCACTATGCGAACCGGTGTGTCCGGCATGAATGCACAGGCGAACAAGCTGGGCACCGTGGGCGACAACATCGCCAACGCAAGCACCACCGGCTACAAGCGCGCATCGACGTCGTTCTCCTCGCTCGTTCTGCCCTCCTCGTCGGGCAGCTATGCCTCCGGCGGCGTGCAGTCCAACGTTCGCTACAGCATTTCGGAGCAGGGCAACCTCTCCTACACCACCTCGAGCACCGATCTTGCCATTCAGGGCAATGGCTTCTTCGTGGTTCAGGACGGTGCAGGCACACCTTACCTTACGCGCGCTGGTTCCTTCGTGAAGAATGCCGAAGGCTACCTCGAAAACGCAGCGGGCTTCCAGCTGATGGGTTACCCCTACGGCTCCAACCCGCCGGCGGCTGTCGTCAATGGCTTTACGGGTCTCGAGGCCATCAACGTCAACAATTTCGGCCTGACCGCATCGCCCTCCACGCAGGGCAGCTTCCCGGCCAACCTCAATCGTGAAGATACGGCTGTCGCGGCGGCATCGCTTCCAAGCACCAACTCCGCAACTGCGACGTTCGGTAACAAGACGTCGTTAACGGCATTCGATAGCGGTGGCGCTAAGGTACTCTACGATTTCTACTATACCAAGACTGGCGACAATACTTGGGAAGTGGCGGTTTATCGTCAGGATCAGTCGACGAATGGCGGTTTTCCGTATACGGCTACGCCGGCATCGAACCTCGTTCAGGAAAGTGTCACGTTGACGTTCGATCCTGCGACCAACAAGCTCACCACCACGTCGGATAATTCGATTACGATCAATGATCAGGTCAGCGGCGTGGCGCAGGCGATCAACATCGACCTTTCGGAGATGACGCAGTTCTCGACCAAGTTCACACCCGGCACCGCGGTTCTGAACGGCAACGGTCCGAGCCAGATCAAGGATGTCGAGATCGGCAAGGACGGCGTGGTGACGGCGGTTTATCAGGATGGCGGCCGCCGTAATATCTACCAGCTGGCGCTGGCAACCGTGCCGAGCGTCGACAACCTCAGCCCGCAGAACGGCAACGTTTATCTGCCGAGCAACGAGTCGGGTGTCGTCACCATCGGTTTCGCGCAGACGGGCAGCTTCGGCTACATCCAGAAGGGCGCGCTGGAAGGTTCGAACGTCGATATCGCCAGCGAACTCACCGACATGATTGAATCCCAGCGTATCTATACCGCGAATTCGAAGGTCTTCCAGACTGGATCGGATTTGATGGATGTCCTGATCAATCTGAAGAGATAGTAATTCCTACGGGGACAGATGAATGTCGCTCACGTCAGCAATGAATACTGCGCAGTCGATTTTCAATAATACAGGTAAGCAGACGGACGTTACCGCCAAGAATATTGCCAATGTCGGCAATGCGAATTACGTCAAGCGAACCGCCATTCTCGGCACGACCATGGCCGGTGCGACTATCGTCACCAATGGCCGTGCCCAGAATGAGAGTCTTCTCAGGCAGACGATCTCCAGCGCCTCGCTGGCCACCGGTCAGAATACCGTTCTGACCGGTCTGGAGGAGGTGAGGAGCATTTTCGGCAGCAACAATTACGAAAGCGCGCCGTCCACCTACATGGAGGAACTGCTGAAGAGCCTTAGCAGCTACGCTGCCAAGCCGAGCAATGCCGCTCTGGCGGCGACTGCTGTGACCTCCGCTTCGGATGTCGCCAGTTCGCTGAACAAGGCATCGGCCGAATTGCAGGCCATGCGCCTGCGCGCCGACAAGGAAATGTCCCTTCAGGTCGACAAGCTGAACGGCCTGCTTGCGAAATTCGAGGAAGCCAACAACGAGGTCAAGGCACAGACGGCGATCGGTGGTGATCCGAGCGACGCCCTTGATCAGCGCGAAACCTTGCTGAAGGACATTTCGTCCATCATCGGCATCAATGTCGTCAATCGTCCAAACAACGATGTGGCGCTTTATACGACGGAAGGCGCGACCCTGTTCGAGATCGTGCCGCGCAAGGTGACCTTCAAGGCGCAGCCGGGCTACGACGCCACGACCACGGGCAATGCGATCTATGTCGATGGTGTGGCACTGAAGGCGGGTAGCGGCAGCAACACGACGGCGGAAGGATCGCTGCAGGGTCTGATGCAGATCCGCGACGACCTCGCGCCGACCATGCAGAGCCAGCTCGACGAAATCGCCCGTGGCCTGATCTCCATGTTTGCGGAAAAGCCGATTACCCAGCCGGCGCCGCCCGCGACCCCTTTGACGGCCAAACCCGGCCTGTTCACCTGGTCGACGGCCACCTCGACAAGCGAGATTCCTCCGGATGGCGTGATCGTTCCCGGTCTTGCTGCGAGCATTACCGTCAACTCCGCGTTAATTATTTCGCAAGGTGGAAACCCGGAATTGTTGCGCGACGGCGGCATCAACGGTACCGCTTATGTCGTCAATACCACGGCTACGGGTGGAACCGGGTTTTCCGCTCTGATCGACAGCTATGTGACCGCATTCGACGCGCCCATGAATTTTGCCGCGTCGACACGTATCGATACGAATACCAGCATCCTGAAATACGGCACCAACTCGATGGGTTGGCTCGAACAGGAACGATCCGGTGCGACTTCGGCGAACGAAGCGAAAAGCGCGCTCTATGAGCGCTCCGCCACCTCCTATTCGAACAACACGGCGGTTAGCCTGGATGAGGAGCTTTCGCTGCTCATGGACATCGAGCAGTCCTATAAGGCAGCCACGAAGCTGGTGACCACCGTCGATGAAATGCTCAAGTCCTTGATGGACATGGTGAGGTAAAAGATGAAAACGTCATTCATTTCATCGCTGGCGATGCAGAACAGCATGCGCAGCACCATCCTCAAGGCTCAGCTTGAGATGACCAAGCTGAATACCGAACTGACGACGGGCAAGCACGCGGATTTGGGCGTCACGCTGGGCGCCAATACGGCCCGCAGCCTCGATCTCAATCGGGATGTGGAGCGGATTTCCTCGCTTGTCACGGTCAATTCCTTCGCCACGCAGCGCCTTGAATCGTCGCAGACGGCATTGGACGGCATGGCAAAGGCCGCCGAGGAGATTCTCGGCGTTCTGGTGCCGAATACGACCAGCGAGCAGCCCACGCTTGCCACCGTGAACCAGAAAATCTCGAATGCGCTCAACAATTTCACCAGTTTTGCAAACACGGCGGTCGACGGGGAATATCTGTTTTCCGGTACGAATACGGATGTGAAACCGGTTGATGACTATTTCGCCGATGGTTCACCCCTGAAGGCGGCCTATGATGCCGAATTGAACCATTTCATGGCATCGCAGACGCCGCCGGTGGGCAACATCGCCAACCTGTCCAAGGAACAGGTCAACGATTTCATGACCCATATGGAAGGCGTGTTCAACGGCACGACGACCGTGACCAACCCGCCGCACAGCAGTCTCGCCGCCGGACAGAACGTCGATTTCTGGACGACATTCGGCTCCAAGGCCAGCGACACCAATATGACGAGCCGCATCAGCCAGAACGAAGTGATCGAGACGTCGACCAACAGCAATTCGCAGGGCATGCGTTATTTTATGATGACGGCCATGACGACGATGACCTTCCTTGACGACAAGGTCCCCAGCGACGTTCGCGAAGCGGTTGCCACCCGTGCTGTTACGACGATCGGTACCGCGATCGACGGTTTGAACCAGCAGGTAAGCGGTCTCGGCCTTTCCCAGGAACGCGTCAAGAAGTCGAACGACTCCCTGGCCGCGCAGAAGAAGATCATCGAGACGCATCTGCTGGATATCGAGGGCATCGATACCTACGAGGCGAAGACCCGTCTCGATCTGCTGCAGCAGCAGATCGAAATCGCATACAGCCTGACGTCACGTCTGCAAAAAATGAGTCTGGTGAACTACCTCTGATGAGCAGGGGTGGCGGCAGATAAAGGATACATGAATGTACCAGTTTTCCTACGCCGAAATCATGGAGGATGGTGTCGCCAACGCGAAGGATCGCGAGCGGCAGGCGTTGACAAAATCGATCGAACTGCTGGCGGAAGCGAGGGATTCTTCCTCCCAGCGCCATACGATCGAGGCGCTCTTTTACACTCGGCGGGTCTGGATCCGCTTCATTGAGGACCTCAAGCAGCCGGATAATCAGCTGGCCATGGAACTGAGGGCCAATCTGATCTCGATCGCGATCTGGATCTTGAAAGAGTGCGAACTGATCCGGAAACGTCAGTCGACGAATTTCCAGGGCATAATTGACGTGACAACCATCATCAGGGATGGACTGAAATGAAAAGTACACTTCGAATTTCGCTGAAATCGGGCGAAAAGATTTTCATCAACGGCGCGGTTTTGCGGGTGGATCGCAAGGTGGCGCTCGAGTTCCTGAACGATGTCACGTTCCTGCTTGAAAACCACGTGCTGCAGCCGGAGCAGGCGACAACGCCGCTCAGGCAGCTCTATTTCATCGCGCAGATGATCCTCATCAACCCGGAAGGGCGCGAACAGTCCACCAACATGTTCCGCAAGTCCGTAAGCATGCTGCTCAACTGCTTCCAGCACGATGAGGTTCTGGCTGAACTCAAGCGGATCGACGGTCTGGTTGCCTCGGGCAAGGCCTTCGAAGCGCTGAAGGCAATCCGCGGTCTTTATCCGACCGAGGAGAAAATCCTCAATAATCAGGAAATGACCCCCGCAACGATCGAACAGATTCGCAAGGAGATCGCACCATGGCGGTAGATGCAGTCACTTCGGCAGCCTCTAACCCCTGGGCAAATGCCGGGGCGAGCAGTTCCGACAGCAGCGCGGCTTCGCTGAACTACGACAGCTTCCTGAAGCTTCTCATCGCCCAGATGAAGAACCAGGATCCGACCAGCCCGATGGACGCCGGCGAGCAGATGTCGCAGCTCGCCAGCTTCTCGCAGGTCGAGCAGACCATCAAGACCAACACCCACCTGAAGAGCATGCTGCAGGCGGAAGCCCTGACGCGCGCCTCCGATCTGGTCGGCAAGACGGTCAAGAGCGCCGACGACAAGGTCACGGGCGTGGTAAAAGAAGTCGAAGTCTATTCGGACGGTGTCGTCGCGATTACCGAAGCTGGTGACAAAGTGCTGCTGCAGGCCGGTGTCACCTTCTCGAATGGCCCGATCGCGAGTACACCTGATACCGGTACCGATTCGGATAAACCTGCCGATTCGTGATATTGAAAAGGCGGCATGAGGTCGCCTTTCAGGAACAGAGGACGCGACGATGAACGAGGCCGATGCGCTTGATATCATGCAAGCGGCAGTCTGGACGGTTCTCGTCGCGGCCGGTCCGGCCGTTCTGGCCGCCATGATCGTCGGTGTCGCCATTGCCTTTATCCAGGCCCTGACCCAGGTTCAGGAAATGACGCTGACCTTCGTTCCCAAGATCGTGACGATCATGATCGTTCTCGGCGTTGCCGCCCCCTTCGTGGGCGCGCAGATCGCCCTTTTTTCCAATCTCGTCTTTTCGCGAGTCCAATCCGGTTTCTGACGTTCGTCCCGTTGGATGACACCCTCGCGCAAGCTTCGGCGACTAGTGATGGGCTGAAGCATCGGACCGAATTGCGCGAACCGTTTCGAAAACCGATGCCGCGGAACCGTGCGGCGGCTTTTCCGTCGCCCTTCTCATGAAGAGACAGGACGATTTTTATGGCGCAACCACCAGTCATCTCCTTGCCCAAGGTAAGTCCGAGCACGCGTGACATCGGTTTCGCACTGGGCATCGTGGCGATCCTCTGCGTTCTCTTCCTGCCCATTCCGGTCATGCTGGTGGATATCGGGCTGGCGTTCTCGATCGCGCTTTCGGTCCTCATCCTCATGGTGGCCCTTTGGATCCAGCGCCCGCTGGATTTCTCGTCTTTCCCGACCGTGCTGCTGATCGCGACCATGATCCGCCTGTCGCTGAACATTGCGACGACGCGTGTCATCCTGTCGCACGGCAATGAGGGGCCGACCGCGGCGGGCGGCGTGATCGCCGGTTTCTCCAGCCTCGTCATGTCCGGCGATTTCGTCATCGGTCTGATCGTCTTTCTGATCCTGATCACCGTCAACTTCATCGTCATTACCAAGGGTGCGACACGTATCGCGGAAGTCGGTGCGCGCTTCACCCTGGATGCCATTCCCGGCAAACAGATGTCGATTGACGCGGATCTGTCCGCCGGCATCATCGACGAGAAGGAAGCGCAGCGCCGCCGCCGCGAGCTGGAAGAGGAAAGTTCCTTCTTCGGTTCGATGGACGGTGCCTCGAAATTCGTCCGCGGCGACGCCATTGCCGGCCTCATCATCACCGCGATCAATATTTTCGGTGGCATCATCATCGGTTATTTCCGCCACGGCATGCCGATCGGCGAAGCAGCCGACGTTTTCGTCAAGCTTTCCGTCGGTGACGGCATCGTTTCGCAGATCCCGGCCCTGATCGTATCGCTGGCCGCCGGCCTTCTGGTCTCGCGCGGCGGCACCGCCGGTTCGACGGATCAGGCCGTCGTCAATCAGCTGAGCGGTTACCCGCGTGCGCTCATGGTTTCGGCCATGCTGATGGGGCTGCTTGCCGTCATTCCGGGCCTTCCGTTCCTGCCCTTCATCTTCCTGGGCGGCATCATGGCCTTCGGCAGCTGGTATATTCCGCGCCAGGCGGAAGCCGAAAGCGCGCTTCGCCGCCAGGAAGAGGAGAACAAGGTTCTTCAGACCACGGAGGCGGAAAAGGATTCGGTCAAACAGGTGCTGAAGACGGCCGAGATCGAACTCGCACTTGGCAAGCAGGTTTCGACCCGCCTTCTCGGGGCGCATCAGGAACTGGCCTTCCGTGTCGGCAAGATGCGCAAGAAATTCGCCACCCAGTACGGTTTCGTCGTGCCGGAGATCAAGGTCTCAGACGATATCATGATCCCGGAAAAGGCCTATCAAATCCGTGTCCACGGCACGACCATCGCGTCAAGCAACCTGCGTGTCGGCGATGTTCTTGTCGTGACCGGGGCAGGGCGCAAACCGAGCATTCCCGGCGACGAGATCCGCGAGCCCGCTTTCGGCATGCCCGCCGTCTCGATCCTCGAGACCTTTACCGAAGACCTGAAGCGCGAAGGTTTCCACCCGATCGACAACGTCTCCGTCGTGCTGACGCATCTGAGCGAAGTCATCCGCAACAACCTGCCACAGCTTCTGTCCTACAAGGACGTGAAGATCCTCATCGACAGGCTTGATCCGGAATACAAGAAGCTGGCAGATGAAATCTGCTCGTCGCATATGTCCTATTCCGGCCTGCAGGCGGTTCTGAAACTGCTGCTTGCCGAACGTGTGTCGATCCGCAACCTGCATCTCATTCTTGAAGCGGTTGCCGAACTCGCGCCGCATGTGCGCAAGACGGAACAGATCGTCGAACACGTACGGGTGCGCATGTCGCAGCAGCTTTGCGGCGATCTGGCGGACAATGGCGTGCTGCGCGTCCTGCGCCTCGGCAACAAATGGGACATGGTTTTCCATCAGGCGCTCAAGCGCGACCAAAAGGGCGAGATCGTCGAATTCGACATCGATCCGCGTCACCTTGAGGAGTTTTCGGAGCAGGCGTCCAAAGTTATCCGTGAATTCATGGATCGCGGCCTGCCCTTTGTCCTTGTAACCTCGCCGGAAACGCGGTCCTATGTGCGCATGATTATCGAGCGACTCTTTGCCACCCTGCCGGTTCTTTCGCATGTAGAACTGGCCAAGGGGCTGGAGATCAAGATCCTGGGCGCCATTTCATGATAACCGACCCGCAAGGGACCATTATCGCGTTGTTCCTTGCCATTTGTCGTATCGGCGCCTGTTTCATGACGATGCCGGGCTTTTCCAGTTCGCGCATCTCACCGCAGATCCGCATGCTGCTGTGCGTCGCGGTATCCATGGCGCTCCTGCCCGTGCTTTGGGATACGATCTATCCGAAGGTCTCTGGTGCAAGTCAGGGCACGGTCGTCGGCCTCATCTTCACCGAGATCGTTATCGGGGCGATGTATGGCCTGATCGCACGGTTTTATACGCTCGGTTTCCAGTTCACGGGCGCGCTCATTGGCGCTTCCATCGGCCTCAGCGCTCCTGGCGGTGCGGATGTCATCGAAGACGTGCAGGAAAACCAGATATCCAACTTCATCACCTTCGGCGGCCTGCTGGTACTGTTCATGCTGGATTTCCACCATATTGTCCTGAAGGCGCTGGTGGATTCCTATACCGCCACGCCGGTCGGCGCCCTCATCAGCGGCCAGAAGATGCTGATCACGCTTACCGATACGCTGAGGGCAACCTTCTCGATCATGCTGCGGCTTGCAAGCCCCTTTGTGATCTATGGCCTGATGTTCAACGTCGCGGTCGGTCTCATCAACAAGCTTGCGCCGCAGATCCCGGTCTATTTCATCTCGACGCCCTTCGTTCTCGCGGGCGGTATCTTCATGCTCTATCTGTCGGTCGCCGCCCTCATCCGCCAGTTCGTGGATGGTTTCGGCCCGGTCTTCATCGGCTTCTGATCGGGAGAAAACGCCATGGCGTCGGACAAGCGCTCCGCCAAGCTCAAACGTCTCGTAACGGTACAGCGTCACATGGAGAAGATGGCAGAGGTGGAGCTTGCCGACACCACGCGTGTCCGGACCGAGGTGGCGCAATCCATGGACAATGTGCTGGAAGCGATGAGTTCCATGGAGCCGGTGCACCAGACGTTTTCCAGGCATTATTCGGATCGTTACGGCCGTCTGGTGGTCAAGGACCGCCAGCTCGCCGGCGTGCAGCAATTGCAGGAAAACAAAGTGCTGAAGGAAAAGACCAAGGCGGACCGGCTGGAGGACAGGATGCATCTCGCCCGCGATCTCGAGGATCGTGAAGCCGATGATAATGCAATCTATGATCTGCTTGAAATGACAAACGCATCCCGGACACCAGCCTCCAGCAAGGTTGGCGATCCATAATCTGTCCCATTGTTGCATCGCGGGCGTTTTTGAAGAGGCCTCCGGCGATGTTTCTTGATTGAACGAACGCGTCGGCTTTCCCTGTCATGCGTTCTTCACCTCGGGAGATCGGGACGTGGCGATATCGGTTATAAGTGATCTGGTGATGGATGTGGTGCGCGCCGCGGACCCTCAGGAAGTACAGGTCGCCCAGGAAAAACTGAAGGCGAACAAGGCGGCCTTTGCTGCCACCAGCCTTGCCGATGCCGGCAAGGGTTTTGGCGCCGCCGTCGATATGCTGGATGGCGCCTCCTCGAAGGCGGGCCTTGGCGATACCAATATTCGTTCAGCGCGCACGGAGATTCCCGAAACATACCGCAAATATGAAGCCTCGGTACTCCAGACCTTCGTTGCCAACATGCTGCCGAAAGACAGCGAGGAAGTCTATGGCAAGGGTAATGCCGGCGAAATCTGGAAAAGTATGATGGCCGAACAGTTTGCCGACACGATCTCCAGAAATGGCGGCGTCGGCATTGCAGAACAGGCTTACAAGGATGCGCTGCGGAAAGCCGAAAGCAAGGGCATTACCGACGTTTCCATGAATGAAAAAGACCATAATGCTGCAATTCGGATGGTGGCGGAGTTCGAGCGGCAGGTCCTCGGCGTTTCCAATGAGAAAACGGACGAGGCTTGAAAATGAAAAACCTTAACGAGGAGACAAGCATGGACCTTATGTCGAACGACCACCGTATCCAATCCGTTCTCGGCCGCCTTGAGATGATCATCGACAATGAGAACGACAATATCGGTAAGGACCCGCAATTCGACTTCAAGGTTTCCAATGCCCATAAAAGCCGTTGCCTCTATGAGTTGACCATGCTGTTTCGCGACACACCGCGCGAGGAAATCGCAAGCGGTTATCTGGAGCAGGTGAAGGGCATCAAGTCCAAGCTTGCGACCAATGCCAGCCGCGTCGAGGCGCATCTGAACGCGGTTCGTGCTGTCGCGGACCTGCTGAAGAACGCGATCCAGGAAGCCGACACGGACGGCACCTACTCGCAGGAACAGTTCATGTACGGCGCAGCCTCCTGATGTTGAAGCTTTTTCTCACCGGCGTCTGGGTTTGCGCCGTCACGCTCGGCGCGGTGTATTTCTCCGTCCAGATGGCGACGGCACCCGCGCCGGGGGATGAGGCGGGCGCGAAAAAGGCCAATCTGCAACTGGTCAAGGGCGAGAGCATCACCATCCCCGTCATCAATGACGGCGGCGTGAACGGCTATTTCCTCAGCCGGATTTCGCTGCGTGTCGACAAGGACAAGATGGCGAAGATCGAGCTGCCGGCAACGCAGCTGATGACCGACGAATTGTTCACGCTTCTGGCGGGTTCGTCCATGGTCAACATCGCCAATATTTCCACCTTCGATCCCGAGGCCTTCAAGCAGCGCATCCGCGAGGGGCTGAACAAGAGGCTCGATGACGAAGTGGTCGAGGACGTGCTGATCGAACAGCTCGATTATCTGTCCAAGGCCGATATTCGCGAGCAGAATGGCAATGGCACACCCCGTTCGGTCAAGATCGTCGAGGGCGAGAAGGCCGAGGCCGGAAAAGAAGCGGCCGCCGCGCCAAGCCACTGATACCGGAAGGCGCGGCTCACGCGCCGGGCCGGCGCAAAGCGGCCCACCGTTCTGGTTAATCCTTCCTTTGGATGACCCCGGGCATTCGAGCGATTGCTTTCAGGGTAACTTCAACCTGCACCTGTATAAACAAACCCATGAGCCGCCGTCCCGCAACCATGCGCCGGACCGGCGGCAGGTTTGGCATTCGGGGGTTGGCAATGAATTTCGCGGCAGGTTTTGCGCGGCCGGGATCGCAACGGAACATTCATGGACTGCGTGTCTGTGATCTCGACTGGAACGGTGCGCTGGAGCTCGTCAGCAGCCGGGCTTCGGCTTGCGAAGGGCACACGATGCTCTCGTTTCTCACCATCGACAAAGCCAGGCAGTCCCTCAGGGATGTCGCCTATCGCGAGATTCTGAAAAGCTGCCTGCTTCTGCCGCAGGGCAAGGCCATGATCGCCGCCACCCGGGGCGAAAATGGCAGGCCTCTGTCCGCCGCCATCGATGGCGTCGCTTTCGTCATGGCGCTTCTGACCTATATGGCGGTCCCGAAACGGATCGGCGTTGCAGGCGACGACGCGGCACAGCTCGGTGAAGTGCTGGCGAAGCTGCGCGCTCACGCGCCCTGGCATGACTTCGTGATGCTCGGCCGCGACACCTCAGGGGTGAAGGTCGATGTTCTGCTTGCCGGTATGCTCGGTGAAAATCAGGAGAAATGGCTGCACCGCACCGTCAGCCGTGACGATGCGCGCGTCGCAATCGCGGTCGGCCCGCTGTTCAAGGTACTTTCGTCCGAAGTGGCGGGCATGCCGGAAATCTTCCGCAAGCTGCATATGAGCTGGCTCTACAGCCTCTGCGCCGAACCCTGGCACATTGCACTTGGCAAGACTGAGACGGGTTCGCGGAGCCCGCGTTAACCATTTGTTTGCCACGATCCTTTAACCTCTCGTAAGGTTTTGACAGTCGCCCGTTGCGGGCGGCATCGAGGGTGGCAGACGGCTTCAGATGGTTGATCACAGTCCGGATATGATGGCGGTTCGCCCGGAAGAGGACGATGTCGCCGTGCCCACGTCGCAATGGCGCAGACAGTGTCTGCGGCTTCTGACCGCCGGCTGTGTCGCGGCCGCGACCGCCACAGGTGCTGCGCTTCCGCTTTTGCTGATCGATTCCGGTTTTCGCGGCTATGTCTCGCAGGCCCGGATCGAAGTCACGCAATCTTCCTATGATGCTCCGGATGCGGCCCGCTTTCTGGCGATGGCCCGGCGCACGCTATTATCCCCTTCGGGGCTCGACCGGGTAACCGCCGACCTCAAGCTGAAAGCCGCCGATATGGTCGGGGTTCGCAATCAGGGTGAGCTTGGCCTGCTTGTCGATCTGCTGACAGGGACGGACGCACGCCCGCTTTCCCCGCGCGAGGCGCTGAATGGTGCGGTGGGCGAGGCAATACGGCTGGAACTGACGCCGGATGAAAATACGCTGGTCGTAACCTCCAGGGCAGCCACACCGGAAGCCGCCATGCGACTGACGGATTATCTTTCGATGCGGGTCATGGCGGATGGCAGGGCCGGCACCATGACACCGGCCATGCGCCAGACGGAACGGGCGCGGACAAGGCTCGATGAGGCGGAAGCGGCACTGAACGGCTTCCAGATGCGCCATGGCGATGCCGTCCTGTCGGAAGTGCAGCAGCTAGAGCAGCAATTGCGTGACGTGAACGACAGCCTTGCCAGAATGGCGCAGCAGCAACAGTCTCTTCAGGCCGATCTGGCGGTCGCTGCCGCACTCAAGCCGAATGATGTGCTGTCAAAGCCCGTGCCGGCAGGCGCGGCTTTCTCGGTGCTTGAGGATATCCGGCAGAAACATGCGACGGCCAGCATGGCGCTTGCCAGCGTATCGGTCGATTACGGGCCTAAGCACCCCCGCCGCATTGCCGCGCAGAATGCTGTTGATGCCGTACAGGCGCTTGCCGCCCCTGCCTTGCGCCAATTGGTCGATGGCCTGCGGGCGGATGAAAAACGCATCACCCAGGAGATCGCGACCGCCAGTGGTGAGCGCAAACAGCACCTTGACCGGCTGAATGGCCTTGGCGTTCCCCCCGGTGAACTTTCCCGGCTGCAGGCAGAGCTGGAGACGGCGCGAAATACCTATCTGGAAGCAAGCGAGCGTCGCGATCTGTCCGCATCCACCACTCCGGCCGTGGAGACTCGCCTGACGAAGAAGGCGGCCCCCGGAGAATTGTCCCGTGATCTGACGCAGGCGGCGATGATGGCGGGCGGCGGCGGCCTGATCGGTCTGCTGGGCAGCCTTTATCTCCTGAGCTACCGCCGTCACGATGAGGAACAGGAGGGCCAGCTGGTTGTCGAAAATGGAGTGCAACTTCCGCCCTCCATGGATGAGCCGGAGCAATCCCTTCAGTTTTCCGAATTCGAGCAAATCGAGCCGGCGGTTTTTGATGATCTCGAAGAGCTTGCCGCGGATGATGTCCAGCCTGAAGACGCCTTCGCCGACTATTATGCCGAGGCCGCGAATGATGCTGACGACATGCCGTTGGACGAGCGTGTGCGGCAGGTTCTGATGGGTAACCGCACCGCCAGAACCGTCGACCAGATGTCGCCAGAGCTTCCGCCATTGCTCGGTGAAGCCCTTGCCGGACACTTCGATCATGAGCAGGCCGAAGCCGAGGAGTTGGCGGAATTGAGACGCGAGCTGGCGCATCTGAGGGAGCGTCTTGCCGATTACGCCGATCACCGTGACGGCTACCGCAAAACTGCCTGACGAGGCTGCATTTTTGCTTGCATTCCTGCAAAGGGGGCACCATACGGGGCCAACGTAATCCAGCAGGAGCAAGACGCATGGCAGTTGTGATTGACGGGAAGGCGAAGGCGGCTTCGGTAACGGAGGCGGTCCGCATATCGGCAGAAGCGCTCGAGGCGGAACGGGGCGTCAAGCCCGGTCTCGCAGTCGTCATCGTCGGGAATGATCCGGCCAGCCATGCCTATGTGAATTCCAAGAGCAAGATGGCCAAGCAATGCGGCTTCAACTCCATCCAGCACACGCTGCCGGAAGAGACGACGCAAGGCGAGCTTCTGAAGCTGGTCGGCGAACTGAACGCCGATGCCTCCATTCACGGCGTTCTGGTGCAGCTTCCGCTGCCGAAGCATTTCAATTCCGATGAGATCATCCAGTCGATCCTGCCCGAGAAGGATGTCGACGGTCTGAGCGTGCTCAACGCCGGCAAGCTGGCGACAGGCGATCTCGCCACCGGCCTTATTTCCTGCACGCCCGCCGGCGCCATGCTTCTGGTGCGCGGCATTCATGGCGACGATCTTTCCGGCCTGAACGCCGTGGTCATCGGTCGCTCGAACCTGTTCGGCAAGCCCATGGGCCAGCTTCTCCTCAATGCCAATGCCACGGTGACCATGGCGCATTCGCGCACCAGGGATCTCGCCACCGTCTGCAAGGCGGCCGATATTCTCGTCGCGGCCGTCGGTCGCGCGGCAATGGTGAAGGGCGACTGGGTGAAGCCGGGCGCGACCGTCATCGATGTCGGCATCAACCGTATTCCTGCTCCCGAAAAGGGCGAAGGCAAGTCGAAGCTGGTGGGCGATGTGGCCTTTGACGAGGCAAGCGCCGTTGCCGCCGCCATCACGCCGGTTCCGGGCGGTGTCGGCCCGATGACGATCGCCATGCTGATGGCGAATACCGTCATCGCCGCCTATCGTTCGCTGGGCAAGGCCGCGCCGACGTTCTGAAGGCCTGTCGCGCGCTGTTGGGCTTCGTGTTATGCAGCGCAGAATTCGAGCCGCCGTACCCTCACTTCCGTCATTCCGGCCTTGAGCCGGAATCCAGCCGACACGCGTCTGCGCGGTGGAGAGAGTCGTTTCAGCCCAAGGACTTGGGCTGGCTGGATACCGGCTCAGGGCCGGTATGACGGAAATGGTGGACCTCAAGGACGCAGCGAACGTTGACCCTGTCTTGTCGTTCGCTGTTTGCGTGGTTCACCCCTTCGGAGCCGGTCCCGTCGAAGCGCGCACCACAAGCTCCGCTTTCCAGAGCTCCTGATGGGGCTCCATCTGCTCGAACTTGATACGGTTGATTAGTCGCTGCCCGACGCGAACGCCCGCAGCCCTTAGCGATGAGCGTGTGGTCGTCAACGGCACGGAAAAATTATCCGGTTTCAGCAGCGGCAGCACGTCGTCATGGGCAATCAGCGAAATATCCTTGCCGGGTTTTAACCCCCGCTGGTTCATCGAGCGGATAGCGCCGAGCGCAAGCGCGGTACTGGCGCAGAGAATGGCGGTCGGCTTTTCCGGCTGAGACAGCAGCGCCTCCATGCCGAGATAACCCTCCTCGTCCGTCATGCTGCTGTGCCGTTTATTGGCCGGGTGCAGGGCGAGGCCGCTTGCCTCGAGTGCCTTCTCCACCCCGAGACAGCGCCGGTAGGTGAAATCATAGCCTTCCGGGCCGTTCAAAAGCCCGATGCGCTTATGACCGAGCTGGAGGAGAAGCTGGGTCGCATCGCGAAACGCGCCCTCATTGTCCACATCGAGATAGGGATAATTCTCCTCCACGCCGACGGACCTGCCATGCACGAGGAAGGGCAGGGAGAGCGACTGCATCATGGCAACGCGCGCATCGTTCTTTTTCATATAGGCGAGATAGATGCCATCAACGCTGCCGCTTGCCGCCAGCCCACGCAGGGCTTCACGCTCCTTTTCCGGCTCCGTCGGCATGATGACGAGATGAAAGCCGCTGCGCGACGCTTCCTCGCCGAGACCGCTTAAGAATTCGCCGAAATGCACATCGGAACGGTGGTGTTCGCCAATCGGCATGACAAGCCCGATGGAACCGACCTTGCCGGTCGCCAGCCGCTGTGCTGCGGCATTGGGGCGATAACCGGTCTTTTCGGCAGCTTCGATGACGCGCCGGCGCGTTTCCGCGCTCACCTCGGGATAGCCGTTGAGCGCCCTGCTGATGGTGGTCTGCGAAATGCCCAGCAGTTGCGACAACTGTTTCAGGTTCATGTCTTTAATTTCCTCCATGCGTGCACCCCGGGAAGCGGCAAAAGCCTCTCCTCGCATTCCCAAAGCGCTTTAGATTTTTACCAGCCCCATCATGTTTTCTCAATCAAAAATGATAGCCGCCTTCTCAAATAAATATGATTATTCGCAAGGCGCTGCAACGTTTCCGAAGAAAGAGCCTCTTGACTCCGTCTGGATGACAATGAGATGAATAGGCAGCCAAAGCGCTTTGATTGGAGAGGACGCTTTGAGCCTTTTATGTGATGGGAGGTAAATCACATGCGGAAGACTCTTTTGGCGACGGCGGCTTCGATCGTGCTGTTGTCGGGTGCGGCCTTTGCCGCCGATCTGAAATTCGCGCCCGGCGAGGACGCCAAGTTTAACTGGAAAAGCTACGAGGACTTCAAGGCGGCCCATGCCGACCTCAAAGGTCAGACGCTGACGATTTTCGGCCCCTGGCGTGGTGAGGACGAGGCCCTGTTCCAGTCGGTGCTGGCCTATTTCGCCGATGCGACCGGCGTGAATGTCCGTTATTCCTCGTCGGAAAATTACGAGCAGCAGATCGTCATCGACACGCAGGCGGGTTCGCCGCCCAATATCGCCATCCTGCCGCAGCCCGGCCTTCTGGCCGATCTTGCCGCCAAGGGTTTCCTCGTGCCGCTCGGCGACGAGACCGCCAACTGGGTCAAGGAAAATTACGGCGCAGGCCAGTCCTGGGTCGATCTTGGCAGCTACAAGGGCAAGGATGGCAACAAGGCTTACTTTGCGTTCCCCTTCAAGGCCGACGTGAAGTCGCTCGTCTGGTATGTGCCTGAGAACTTCGAGGAAGCGGGTTATAAAGTGCCCGAGAGCATGGAAGACCTGTTCAAGCTGACCGACCAGATCGTTGCCGATGGCGGCACGCCCTGGTGCATCGGCCTCGGCTCTGGCGGTGCGACCGGCTGGCCGGCCACCGACTGGGTGGAAGACCTGATGCTGCGCACGCAGCCGCTCGACGTTTACCAGAAGTGGACGACCAACGAGGTAAAGTTCACCGATCCGGCGGTGGTCGAGGCGATCAACGAATTCGGCAAATTCGCCAAGAACGAAAAATATGTCAGCGGCGGCGTCGCGGCCGTGGCTTCCACCGACTTCCGCGACAGCCCCAAGGGTCTCTTCGACATTCCGCCGAAATGCTACCTGCACCATCAGGCGTCATTCATTCCGTCCTTCTTCCCTGAAGGCACGAAGGTCGGAACGGATGCGGATTTCTTCTACATGCCGACTTACGCGTCCAAGCCTGACCTCGGCAAGCCGGTTCTCGGCGCCGGCACGCTCGTCACGGTCACCAAGGAAGCACCGGCGGCCAAGGCATTCGTCGAATTCCTGCAGACCCCGATCGCCCACGAAGTGTGGATGGCACAGTCCAGCTTCCTGACGCCGTATAAGGGTGTGAATGTCGAGACCTATGCCAATGAGCAGATGAAGCGCCAGGGTGAAATCCTCACGACCGCGACAAGCTTCGGTTTCGATGGTTCCGACCTGATGCCCGGCAAGATCGGCGCCGGCGCATTCTGGACCGGCATGATCGATTTCGTCGGTGGCAAGTCCGCCGATCAGGTCGCCGCCGATATCCAGAAGGCCTGGGACGGCCTGAAGTAACAATCGGATCAGGCCCGGCGGCACGCTGCCGGGCCTTTACCAAATGGAACTGCCCCGACGACCGCATAAATCAGCGCGGCGCGGAGAGGATCAGGGAGGGAACATGGCTCAACAACTCGTGTCTGCCATCGGCGTCATGGTAGCGGGCGTTTTTGCCTGCGCGGCCTATTACTGGCTATCCGACAAGGCGCTGCAGGTGATTTTCCCCGTCCGCTCGGGAGATGTCATTCACGCTTCCCGCAATCTAAATCGCCGCGCCGCCGTCCGGCCCTGGCTGTTCATCGGCCCGGCGCTGATCCTGCTGCTGGTCTATCTGGTCTATCCCGTCATCGCCACGCTGATCCTGTCCTTTTATGATCGCACAGGCAGCGAATTCGTCGGCCTCGCCAATTATCGCTGGGCGTTTTTCGACGCCGGTTTCCGCCAGTCGATCTTCAACAACATCCTCTGGCTCGCCGTCGTGCCGGCCGCCTGCACCTTCTTCGGCCTCGTCATTGCCGTCATGACCGACCGCATCTGGTGGGGCAACATCGCCAAATCCATCGTCTTCATGCCGATGGCGATTTCCTTCGTTGGCGCATCGGTCATCTGGAAGTTCATCTATGAATACCGTGCCGAAGGTCAGGTGCAGATCGGCCTCTTGAACGCCATCGTCGAGTTTTTCGGCGGCAGCCCGGAGGTGTGGATTTCCATGCCCTTCTGGAACAATTTCTTCCTGATGGCCATCCTCATCTGGATCCAGACCGGTTTCGCCATGGTCATCCTGTCCGCAGCACTGCGCGGCATTCCGGAAGAAACCATCGAGGCTGCCGTCATCGACGGCGCCAATGGCTGGCAGATTTTCTGGAAGATCATGGTGCCGCAGATCTGGGGCACCATCGCCGTCGTCTGGACGACGATCACCATTCTCGTGCTCAAGGTCTTCGATATCGTGCTGACCATGACCAATGGCCAGTGGAACACCATGGTTCTCGCCAATCTCATGTTCGACTGGATGTTCCGCGGTGGCGGCGACAGCGGCCGAAGTGCTGTTATCGCGCTCATCATCATGGCGGCCGTCACACCGATCATGGTCTGGAACATCCGCCAGGCGAACCGCGAGATGGAGGGCCGCTGAGATGAATATCGTCAAACGCCTGCGCCGCGTCGGCCTGCCGCGCCTCATCGTCCATGCCAGTGTTCTCGTCGTCGTGCTTCTCTGGCTCTTGCCCACGCTCGGCATTCTCGTCAGCTCGCTGCGCGACAAGGACCAGATCACCGTGTCGGGCTGGTGGACGGCCTTCTCCAGCTCCGAACAGACCTCGGCAGTGCGCCTCGCCGATGCTTCCGTGCAGAAGCAGGACGGCAGCCGCTATGTGATATCAGGCAATGTCTTCGAAAGCGGCGCAGGCGGAAAGGTTTCCGCCTTCGGTGTGCGCGTTCAGGAGCCGAGAGCATTCAACGCCGGCGAACCGGCCGATATCGGCGATGGCGAAACTCTGCTCGTCAATACGGACGGCACCTACGAATACAGCAAGGTTTCCAGCTTCGAGGGCGCGCGCGGCAAGCGCGTCTATATTTCCGTCGCGACGCCGCCCGTCTTCACGCTCGACAATTACCGCACGGTTCTGACCTCGGAAGGCATCGGCCAGTCCTTCGTCAACTCACTCACCGTGGCCGTCCCGGCAACCGTCATCCCCATCCTGATTGCCGCCTTTGCCGCCTATGCGCTGTCATGGATGAGCTTTTCCGGCCGCAATCTGCTGATTGCCATGGTGGTGGGCCTGATCGTCGTGCCGTTGCAGATGTCGCTCATCCCGCTGCTGCGGCTCTATAATGAAATCGGCACCATCTTCGGCGTGCCGTCCAAGACCTATGCCGGCATCTGGCTGGCGCACACCGCCTTCGGCCTGCCGCTCGCCATCTATCTGCTGCGCAACTATATTTCCGGCCTGCCGAAGGAGATCATCGAAAGCGCCCGCGTGGATGGTGCCAGCGATTTCGAAATCTTCGTCAAGATCATCCTGCCGCTCTCCTTCCCGGCGCTCGCCTCCTTCGCCATCTTCCAGTTCCTGTGGACCTGGAACGACCTGCTCGTCGCCATGGTGTTCCTCGGCACGCAGAAGGACGAGCTGGTATTGACCGGTGCGCTCAACGCGCTGCTCGGCTCGCGCGGCGGCAACTGGGAAATCCTCACCGCCTCGGCCTTTGTCACCATCATCGTGCCGCTTTGCGTCTTCTTTGCTCTTCAACGTTATCTCGTGCGTGGCCTGCTTGCAGGCTCCGTCAAGGGAGGCTGATTACTCCATGAACGCCCATACCAGACAGGACACTTCCATGACCGCTTCGGTGACTTCCGCTTTGACGCCCAACAAGGACTGGTGGCGCGGCGCTGTTATCTATCAGATCTATCCGCGCTCCTATCAGGACTCCAATGGCGACGGCATCGGCGACCTCAAGGGCATCACCGACCGGCTGGCGCATATTGCCAATCTGGGTGCCGATGCGATCTGGATTTCACCCTTCTTCACCTCGCCGATGAAGGATTTCGGTTACGACGTCTCGAATTATGTCGATGTCGATCCGATGTTCGGCACGCTTGCCGATTTCGACGGGCTGATTGCCGAAGCCCACCGGCTCGGCATCCGCGTCATGATCGATCTCGTCATGTCGCACACGTCTGACCAGCACCCATGGTTCGTGGAAAGCCGCGCCAGCCGCAACAATGCGAAATCGGACTGGTATGTCTGGTCGGATGGCAAGCCGGATGGCACACCGCCCAATAACTGGCTGTCGATCTTCGGTGGTCCGGGCTGGCAGTGGGACCCGACGCGCATGCAATATTACATGCACAACTTCCTGACCTCGCAGCCGGACCTCAACCTGCATAACCCTGAAGTGCAGGAAGAGCTGCTAAACATCACCCGTTTCTGGCTGAAGCGCGGCGTTGACGGTTTCCGCCTCGACACCATCAATTTCTATTTCCATGACCTTGAGCTGCGCGACAACCCGGCGCTGGCGCCGGAGCGCCGCAATGCCTCCACGGCACCTGCGGTCAATCCCTATAACTTCCAGGAACATCTCTACGACAAGAACCGCCCGGAAAACATCGCCTTCCTGAAGCGTTTCCGCGCCGTGCTGGACGAGTTTCCAGACATCGCCGCCGTTGGCGAAGTGGGCGACAGTCAGCGTGGCCTCGAAATCGTCGGTGAATATACTTCCGGCGACGACAAGATGCAGATGTGTTACGCCTTCGAATTCCTCGCACCCGATGCGCTGACCCCGCAGCGCGTCGCCGATGTGCAGGCGGATTTTGCGAAAGCCGCCCCGGAAGGCTGGGCCTGCTGGGCTTTCTCCAACCATGATGTCGTGCGCCATGTCAGCCGCTGGGGCGCGCATGTCGAGGATAAGGACGCTTTCGCCAAGGTTCTCTCGGCGCTGCTGATGACGCAGCGCGGCTCCGTCTGCATCTATGAAGGCGAGGAACTCGGCCTCACCGAAGCCGATATCGCCTTCGAGGACTTGCAGGATCCATACGGCATCCAGTTCTGGCCGGAATTCAAGGGCCGCGACGGTTGCCGCACGCCGATGGTGTGGGATGCCGGCCACGCACAGGCCGGTTTCTCGACAGCCGACAAGACATGGCTGCCCATTCCGGACGAACACAAGCAGCGCGCCGTCAGCGCCCAGCAGGGCAATGAGGCTTCGGTGCTGGAACATTACCGCCGCTTCCTCGCTTTCCGCAGGCAGCACCCGGCTTTCGCAAAGGGTGGTATCGAATTCCAGCCGGTGCAGGGTGAGGTGCTGAGCTATACCCGCAAGCTGGGCAACGAAACCGTTCTTTGCCTCTTCAACTTGTCCGCAACGCCGGCAAAAGCCACGCTGCCGGAAGGGAACTGGGAGGTTCTCGAAGGTCACGGTTTTGCAAGCGGCCTTGAAGGTAGAAGCGTAGAACTTCCGGCATGGGGCGCATTCTTCGCCCGTTACGCCTGACAGAATAGGGAGGAACACCCATGACAAGTCTCGTTCTCAAGGATATCCGCAAATCATACGGGCAGGTGAAGGTCCTGCACGGCATCGATCTTTCGATCGAGCAGGGCGAATTCATCGTTTTTGTCGGCCCCTCCGGCTGCGGAAAATCGACGCTTCTGCGCATGATCGCCGGTCTGGAGGAAATCACCGGCGGCGAGATGTTCATTGATGGCCAGCTCGTCAATGAAATCCCGCCCTCGCGCCGGGGCATCGCCATGGTGTTCCAGTCCTATGCGCTTTATCCGCATATGACCGTCTACGACAACATGGCCTTCGGCATGAAAATCGCGAAGGAAAACAAGCAGGAAATCGACCGTCGCGTGCGTGCCGCCGCCGAAATCCTGCAGCTGACGCAATATCTGGAGCGTCTGCCCAAGGCGCTCTCCGGCGGCCAGCGCCAGCGTGTCGCCATCGGCCGCGCCATCTGCCGCAATCCCAAGGTCTTCCTGTTCGATGAACCGCTGTCGAATCTCGATGCTGCCCTGCGTGTCGCCACCCGTATCGAGATCGCCAAGCTCAACGAGCAGATGGCCGATACGACGATGATCTACGTCACCCACGACCAGGTGGAGGCGATGACGCTGGCGGACCGCATCGTCGTTTTGAATGCCGGTCGTGTGGAACAGGTCGGCCCGCCGCTCGAACTTTACGAAAGGCCGGCCAATCTTTTCGTGGCGCGCTTCATCGGCTCGCCCGCCATGAATATCATCTCGGCGAAGATCGTCGGAACCGGCGAACGCACATCGATAGAACTCGCCGGCGGCAAGACGCTTGCCGTTTACGTGCCGACCCCCGCCACCGAGCAGGGCAAGGCTGCGAGCTTCGGTGTCCGGCCCGAAGATCTGAGCATTGTCACCGGTGACGACTATCTTTTCGAAGGCAAGGTGTCGATTGTCGAGGCTCTGGGTGAAGTGACGCTGCTTTATCTCGAGGCGCCGAAGGGCCAGGAACCGATCATCGTCAAGGTGCCGGGCATTGTTTCCGTCGGTAAGGGCGAAACCCTGCGGTTCGCCGCGCCGCAGGAAAAGCTCCACCTCTTCGATGCCGCAGGCAAGACCTACCGTCCATAAATATCCGCGATCCTGAAAATAAACCCCGGAGCAACCTTGCTCCGGGTTTTTTTATGGCTTTTTGCCCTTGTGGAAAAACATCGCAAATGTCCCGCTTCCGATCTGTTTAAGGCAGCTCTGATATGAATTGTTAAAGACTATGGCCTAGTCTCGATCCATTGGCAGAGCATGGGAGTCCGGGCGTGCAGAGCAGTGCGGGTGTCATCAGGAACAATTACCTGAGCAAGGAAGAATCCTTCATGTACGACCGCGAAGGCCGGTTCCGCATGGAAGATACCATGAATGCGGCTCGCATCGAATATACCGAAAAGGCCGTGATGCACATGGCGGCGCGCCGCTGCGATGTCATCCGCATCTCCCAGACCGAAGCGGTGCTGGCGCTGCTGACCAAATATAATCTGCCGAACCAGTTCTATCTCGATATTCCCGACGCCCGCATCACCAAGATCGGCTGCGTGATGTTGCGCGTCAACGCCAACAACACCATCCACGTCCGTTTCCTGCGCATGCTGACACAGAAGGAACTGGACCGCATTTTCGTGTTCAGCACGCATCCGGCGCATAAGGACCGGAAGCTCGATATCCGCTCGTTCTAAAAATCAGATGATAGGCGAGGGTCTTAGGCAAGCCCGCCCAGAACCGTCTGCTTCAGCTTCACTTCGGGCACTTCCGTGAAGGCAAGATCGCTGCGGCCGAAATAGGATTTCTGGTTGGTGGCCGACCAGTCGTTGCAGACCAGCTTGTAGCGCTCTTTGGTTTGCGGATTTTCCGGCATGGCGTAGAGATAATCGCCGGTGCGCGCAGCAAGCGGAATATCACCGTCCTGATTGCAGCGCTTGAGGATTTGCACAAGCGCCTCACCATCCACTTCCGTCACCATCAGCTTGCCGTCGAAACGCAGCGACGCGTTGAAATCGTAACGGCGAATATCGCCAGCCGGCAGGCCGGCGCCGAAGGAGGTGTGGCCGATGAAACCGACATCCGCACCGGTTTTTGCGGCGATGAGCCGGGCCGCATGGCGACCGGCCTCATCGACGGACATCGCCTTCGCCGATTTGCCCACAACCGCCCGTTCTTCCGCGGTCAGGTGCTTTTCGAGCGTTTGTTCGATCAGGGGCTTGAGGGCCGGGGAGGCGGGAGCGCCACTGTCGATGGCGACGGTCTCGATGGTCGGGGCCTTGCCGGGACCGGCGATCGTAGCGACCGTCATGGAGGTGCACCATGAGCCGGTATGGACATAACGTGTGGCGCCCTGCTCGTGCACGAAGTTCAGGTGATCGTGACCGCCAACCAGCAGCGTGCCGTCCGGCAACAGGGGCAGGATATCGCGGTCGGCGACGACGCCAGCATGGCTGAGAACGATGTTGATCGCGTCCGGTTTGACGATATCGGGAAGGTTGGCCTTGGCCCATTCGACCGGCTGCGGAATGTCGAGCATCTCGCGCGTGGGTTTCGGATAGGTGTTGATCGCATTGGTGGCGAGACCTGCGAGGACGACCTTCCGCTCGCCGACGCTCACCTCGGCGCTCTCGGGCGCATAGGGCTTTCCGCTGCGCTTGTCGATGATGTTGGAAAGCACGGTGATGCCGAGTGCCTGTGCGCGGCTGACGAAATTGGTAAGATCATTGTCGATATCGGGCTCATGATTGCCGATATTGATGACGGTGGGGGCGAGCTTGGCGAGTGCCGCGAGGAATGTCCATTCGATTTCGCCGGCCGAACGCGCGGCCACCGCATTGCCGATCTCGAACAGGTCGCCATTCAGCAGAATGATGTGGGGCACCTTGTCGGCGGCTATCCGCGTTTCGATGGCCGCGAGAAGCTGGCCGATACGCTCATAGGCCGAATGCAGGTCGGAGATGACGATTGCACGCAGCGCCACATCCTGCGCCATAACAGGCGTCGCCACCGCCATCAGCGGCAGCATGGCGGTGCCCGCCATAAGCTTCAGCACATCGCGGCGTTTGCTTGAGAAAATCGTCATGTCCTGGCCCCATCATCCGAAACTGCGCCGTCGTCCCACGGCTGGCTGAGAAGGCCCTAAAGGGCGATCATCACAGCCACATGACAAATCTGACGTTTAAGAAACAGGAAATAAAGCGGTTTCTGTACCCGATCTTTCGAGGGCGCAAGTGTAGTCAGGCGATACCGCAAAGTGGGGTTGAAAGGCGAAAGCCGCACCCGGCCTTCGCCTTCCGCATATCAATGGAAAAGCACGCTGGCGCCCTGATCGGCCGGACCGGCATTCCGGCGGAAGGGGGCGAACAGTTCGCGGCCCATGCCCCATTCATTGCCGGAAAGATCGGCGCGCGCCGGTTCGCGTTTCGCCAGTTCAGCGGCGGATACCAGCACTTCCAGCGTTCCCGAAATGGCATCGAGGCGGATGATGTCACCATCGCGGATGAGCGAGATCGGGCCGCAGTCGGAAGCCTCCGGCGTGACGTGGATAGCGGCCGGCACCTTGCCTGATGCGCCGGACATGCGCCCATCCGTCACCAGCGCCACCTTGAAGCCGCGATCCTGCAAAACGCCGAGCGGCGGCGTCAGGCGGTGCAGCTCCGGCATGCCATTGGCCTTCGGTCCCTGGAAGCGGACGACGGCAATGAAGTCGCGGTTGAGCTTGCCGTCCTTGAAGGCGTCCTGAAGCTCCTGCTGGTCGTGGAAGACGATCGCCGGCGCCTCGATGATGTGGCGTTCCGGCTTGACCGCGGAAATCTTGATAACCGATTTGCCGAGATTGCCCGTCAGCATCTTCAGGCCGCCGGTCGGCTGGAACGGGGTCTCGATGCCGGCGAGAACCTTCGGGTCGTGGCTCTGCTCGGATGAGGGCTCGCGGGTGACGGCGCCGTTTTCATCGAGCTTGGCATCCACGGTATAGGCTGCGAGGCCCTGTCCGAAGACGGTGCGCACATCGTCATGCACGAAGCCCTGCTTCAGCAGCTGCTTGATGAGGAAGCCCATGCCGCCGGCGGCGTGGAAATGGTTCACATCGGCAAGGCCGTTGGGGTAGACGCGGGCGAGCAGCGGCACGATGTCGGAAAGATCGGAAATATCCTGCCAGGTGAGGATGATGCCGGCGGCGCGCGCCATGGCGATCAGATGCATGGTGTGGTTGGTGGAACCGCCCGTTGCATGCAGACCGACGACGCCGTTGACGACAGACCTTTCATCGATCATCTCGCCCGCCGGGGTGAACTCGTTGCCCTGCGCGGTAATCGCAAGCGCGCGCTTTGCAGCTTCGCGCGTCAGCGCATCGCGCAGCGGTGTGCCGGGATTGATGAAGGAGGAACCGGGCATATGGAAACCCATGATTTCCATCAGCATCTGGTTGGAATTGGCGGTGCCGTAGAAGGTGCAGGTGCCGGGGCCGTGATAGGATTTCGATTCCGCATCCAGAAGCTCGGCGCGGCCCACCTTGCCTTCGGCGTAAAGCTGACGGATACGCGACTTCTCATCGTTCGGCAGGCCTGATGTCATAGGACCGGCGGGAACGAAGACGGCGGGCAGATGGCCGAAGGCGAGGGCTGCGATGACGAGGCCGGGCACGATCTTGTCGCAGACACCGAGATAGACGGCGGCGTCGAACATGTTGTGCGACAGGCCGATGCCGGCCGCCATGGCGATGGCATCGCGGGAAAACAGCGACAGCTCCATGCCGGGCTGGCCTTGCGTCACGCCATCGCACATGGCGGGAACTGCGCCCGCCACCTGCGCTATGCCGCCTGCCTCCTTGGCCGCATCGCGGATGATCGCCGGGAAGGTCTCGTAGGGCTGGTGCGCCGAGAGCATGTCGTTATAGGCGGTGATGATGCCGAGATTGGGAACCCGGTCGCCGGCAAGGATGTCCTTGTCGGCGGGGGAACAGACCGCAAATCCATGCGCGAGGTTACCGCAGGACAGAACGGAACGGTGAACGCCTTTTGAAACCTGCAGCCGCAGCCGCTCCAGATAGGTCTCGCGGTAAGGTTTGGAACGTTCGACGATGCGGGCGGTGATGGCCTGAATGCGGGAATCGGCGGACATGGGCGTTCATCCTGTTCGTTGGTCGGCAACCGGCGTTCCGGGAGGTGAACGGCCGGTTGTCGTGTTTCAGTCTTCATGTCTTCGGGGCGCTTTGTCGCCGGGCCGCGAGCGCGGCGGTGGCGTTGGCTTATGGCGCCCAGTATATATCCACGGGCGTTTCTGCCCGGTTCAGCACGGCGCGGATCGGCATTTCATCCTCATCCTCACCCGATTGTGCCTTCTCCAGCGTTGCCTTCTTGGCCGCACCTTCGATATGCAGCACGAGGAAACCGGCATCGTTGAGGCTGGAGAAGTTGAAGGTCAACCGCTCCTCGCCCGCATTCTCCGCCGCCATGGTCAGGACGCCGCGCGGTTCATCAAGGTCCAGCGCTTCGTAGAGATTGTCTCCACCGGGGAAGAACGATGCCGTGTGGCCATCCGTTCCCATGCCGAGAATGACGACATCGAAGGGATCGCAGATCGCTTCCGTCTTGACGGTCGCAAGCGTTGCCGCATCCTCCGGCGAGGCCGCCGGCTGGAACAGCGGCACGAAATAAGCCGCCTTCGCCTTGTCCTGCAAAAGGTTCTCGGCAACGAGGCGGTGGTTCGAACGGTCGCTTTCCGGCGGCACGAAACGTTCGTCCACCAGCGTCACGCTGATGTTCGGCCAGTCGAGATCGTGCCTGGAAAGCGCCTGAAAGAACAGCTTGGGCGTCGAACCGCCGGAGACGGCGATGCTCGCCGCACCGCGATCCTTCGTGGCCGCATCAAGGCGTTTGGCAACCTCCGCCGAAAGAGCGGTGGCCAGTTCGGCGGCGGTGTCGAAGACGTGGATCGTTTCGCTCATCGCCCGGCCCTCAGTCGGCATCGTGCCAGGTGCGGCCGTCGCGCTCGATCAGTGCGATCGAGCCGCTCGGACCCCAGGTGCCGGCGGTATAACCCTGCACGCCCTGTCCCAGATCTTCCCAGCTCTTGAGAATGGGGTCGATCCAGTCCCACGCGGCCTCGACTTCGTCGCGGCGCATGAACAGCGTCTGGTTGGAGCGGATGGTGTCCATCAACAGCCGCTCATAGGCATCGGGGCTGCGCACGTTGAAGGCTTCGGCAAAGCTCATGTCCAGCGAGACCTGACGCAGACGCATACCGCCCGGGCCGGGGTCCTTGATGAGCAGAGACTGCTTGACGCCTTCATCCGGCTGCAGACGAATGACCAGCTTGTTGGCCTCGATCTTGCCGGCCGCATCGTCGAAGATCGAATGCGGGATCTGCTTGAAGGTGACGACGATTTCCGAAACGCGGGTCGCGAGGCGCTTTCCGGTGCGGATGTAGAAGGGAACGCCGGCCCAGCGCCAGTTGGCGATTTCGGCCTTGATGGCGACGAAGGTTTCGGTGTTGGAAACGCCGCCTTCCAGCTCTTCCAGATAGCCCTTGACCGGGCCACCGGCGGAAGCGCCGGCGCGGTACTGGCCGCGAACCGTCTGCTTCTCGACATTGCTGGTATCGATCGGCTTCAGCGAGCGTAGAACCTTGAGCTTTTCGTCACGCACGGCTTCCGCATTCATCGATGCCGGCGGCTCCATGGCAACAAGGCAAAGCAGCTGCAGGATATGGTTCTGAACCATGTCGCGCAGTGCGCCCGCCTTGTCATAATAACCGGCGCGGCCTTCAAGACCGACCGCTTCGGCAACGGTGATCTGCACATGGTCGATATGGGCGGAATTCCACAGCGGCTCGTAGAGAGCATTGGCGAAACGCAGCGCCATCAGGTTCTGCACCGTCTCCTTGCCGAGATAGTGGTCGATGCGGAAGATCTGCTCTTCCTTGAAGACGTGGCCGATGGTGTCGTTCAGTTCCTGTGCGGAAGCCAGATCGCGGCCAATCGGCTTTTCGACGACGATGCGGGTCGAGCGGGTGATGAGCTTGTGCTCGCGGATCTTGTCGGCGATATCGCCGAAAATGCCGGGCGCGACGGCCAGATAGAAGGCGCGCACGCGTTCCTTGCCCTCGTCCAGCAGCTTTTTCAGCACGTCCCAGCCATTGCTGCCCTTGGCGTCAACGGGCACGTAGAAAAGCCTGTTCAGGAACACGGCAACCTGCGCGTCATCATATTCGCCGGCCTTCAGGTGCTCCTTCAGCGCATCCTGCGCGAATTTGCGATATTCCTCATGGGTCATGACCGAGCGCGATGCACCGATGATGCGGGTCGGTTCGGTGAACTGGCCTTCGACCTGGCGATGATAAAGGGCCGGCAGAAGCTTGCGCTCCGCCAGATCGCCTGTGCCGCCGAAAACGACACAATCAAAAGCTTCAACGGGAATGATCTGACTGCTCATATCGATTCTCTCGATCTTCAAAGGGTTGGGGCATCAATAATCTAATCGATTTAAAAATGCCAGACTCAGTTATGTGAAATTATGAATTTTGCTTCCGCCGGCTTGTCCGCCGCCGATAACAGTCTGTAAACATTGGCCTAAAACCTGTCTCGCAATGCGTACCACGAGAGCGCCAGGAAAAGCAGCGGTGCGCGCAGCGACGCCCCGCCGGGGAAAGAGGGCACCTTCAGCTGCGCGAAGGGCGCCAGCATGTCCTTTTTGCCGAGAACGAGATCGGCATAGAGCTTGCCGCAATAATTCGACAACATCACCCCATGGCCGGAATAACCGCCGATGGAGGTGACGCCGGGCATGACCTCGCGCACGAAGACCTTGCGCGGCAGGGTAATGCCGACCGAGCCGCCCCAGGAATGGGTGATGTCTATGTCTTTCAGC
This sequence comes from Rhizobium rhizogenes, assembly GCF_002005205.3. Next base: position 245,989 of record NZ_CP019701.2, read on the forward strand.
GCGGGATAGATTTCCGCGATCTGCCGGCGGATGTGGCTGGAAATATCGCGCGGCGTATCGGCCGTATAGGTTTCGCGCCCGCCGAACAGCAGCCGGTTATCGGCCGTCTTGCGGAAATACCGCACCACGAACCGCGAATCCGCCACGGCCTCCCGGTCGGGAATGATGTCGGGAAACGCGTCCAGTGGCACGGTGGCGCCGATGAAGGAGCGGATCGGCATGATATGGGCGGCGGTGACCGGTTCCAGATTGCCGATATAGGCATTGGTGGCGATCAGCACCCGCGGCGCGGTGATCGTGCCGAAAGGCGTTTCGATGATGGTCTTGCCGCCCACTTGCCGGATGGATTTCGCCGGCGTCATTTCATAAATGCCGGCACCCGCCGCCTTCGCCGCCTTCGCCAGCCCGACCAGCAGCTTCAACGGGTGGATATGGCCGGTGCCGGTGTCGCGCGTGCCGCCGAAATAATGGGTGGAGCCGACACGTTTGCGTGCTTCTGCACGTTCCATGTAGGAAATATGCGGATAGCCATAACGGTTGTTCATCGCATCGACACTTCGGCGGTAATCGTCCTCGTAAGCGGCCTTGTGCGCCACATAGAGCTGCCCGGGAAGATACTCCATGTCGATGCCGCGACTGACGGCGAAGCCGCGCAGGTAGTTTTTGGCGTCCTCGGCAATGTCGAACAGCAGCTTCGACTGCTCGAAGCCGATCTCTTCTTCCATCTCGTCGGGGAAGGAACGCTGGCCGGTGCCGAATTGCCCGCCATTGCGGCCGGAAGCGCCATCGCCGAAACGATGTGCTTCGATGAGGGCGACGGAGACGCCATTTTCGGCGAGGCTACAGGCGGCCTGAAGGCCGGTATAACCGCCGCCGATGACGGCGACATCAACCTCTTTCGAGCCGTCGAGGGCAGGATAGTCCGGCCGCTCGCCGACGGTTGCCTGATACCAGGAAATTCCCGGCGCAATCGGGCTTTGCCATGTCATGCTCGGGGCTCCTCACACGTTGAGAAGCAGGAATTCCCGCTCCCAGGGGCTGATGACCTGCATGAAGGTCTCGAACTCCCCGCGTTTCAGGCCGGCATAGAGGCCCACGAATTCATGGCCGAACACCCGGTCGAACTGCTCTTCGCCTTCCAGCAGCGCCACGGCCTCAAGGAGACCGCGCGGCAGGTCGATGGAGCCTTCATTGGCCGTATCGGCGGTGGGCTCGGTCGGCTCGATATTGTTGACGATGCCGAGCCAGCCGCAGCCGAGCGAGGCGGCAAGTGCGAGATACGGATTGGCGTCCGAACTCGGCAGGCGGTTTTCGACACGCCGCGCCTGCGGGCCGGAAATCGGCACACGGAAGGCGGTCGTGCGGTTGTCGTAACCCCAGGCATTGTTGACCGGGCAGGCCATGTCGGGCGTCAGGCGGCGATAGGAATTCACGTAAGGAGCAAGCATGACCAGCGCGTTCGGAACATAACGCTGCATGCCGCCCACGAAGGAGAAGAATTCCTTCGAAGGGCTGCCATCGGCATTGGAGAAGATATTGCGGCCGCTGTCGATTTCCACCACCGACTGGTGGATATGCATGGCCGAACCCGGCTGGCCCTGCATGGGCTTGGCCATGAAGGTGGCGTAGATGCCATGCTTCAGCGCCGCCTCGCGAATGGTGCGCTTGAACAGGAACACCTGGTCGGCAAGCTCGATAGGATCGCCATGGCGCAGGTTGATTTCCAGCTGCGCTGGGCCTTCCTCGTGGATCAGCGTATCGATCTCGAGACCCTGCTTTTCCGAGAAATGGTAGATGTCGTCGATCAGCTCGTCGAATTCGTTGATACCGGCGATCGAATAGCTCTGCCCGCCGACGATGGAGCGGCCGGACCGGCCCTTCGGCGGATGCAGCGGATAATCCGGGTCGTCATTCATGGCGACGAGGTAGAATTCGATTTCCGGCGCCACGACCGGCTTCCAGCCCTTTTCGGTATAGAGCGAAAGCACGTTCTTCAGCACATTGCGCGGCGTGTAGGGCACGAAATTGCCCTCGGCATCCACCACGTCGCAGATCACCTGCGCGGTCGGGTCCGTTTCCCACGGCACGACGGAAAGGGTGGAAAGATCGGGCACCAGCTTCAGGTCGCTGTCGCGCGGCTCATAGCGGAAATTGGCGGTCTCGTCAGGATATTCGCCTGATATCGTATGGCGGTAGAGTGCGGATGGCAGGGCCAGCGAGGTGTCGCCCGTGAACTTCGCCGTCGGCATCATCTTGCCGCGCGGAACCCCGGCAAGGTCGGGGGTAATGCATTCTATGTCTTCGATCCCGCGTGCCCTCAGCCATTGGGCGGCTTCGCGCCAGGAGGAAACGCCACGGGTGGAGGAAAGGTCGAGGGGAGGGGTCTTCTTTGCCATGGTTGCCTGTTTCTTCGGGCGGAGCATGGTTTTTTTGGCGGGCATGTATCACCGGGTCTGTGTTTCGACTGGCGCCATCATAACCGTAGTTTGGCAATTGGCGAGGGGGAAAGCGCCATTGACAAGCGCCGGCACTTCGAAAAGAGGAAAGGAAACGGATCGGATGGAATGATGACAGAGAAATGTGACGTGCTGATTTTGGGGGCGGGCGCCGCCGGCATGATGTGCGCCATCCGCGCCGGCCAGCGCGGCCGCTCCGTCGTCATTCTCGACCATGCGAAAGCGCCGTGCGAAAAAATCCGCATCTCCGGCGGCGGCCGCTGCAACTTCACCAATATCCATGCCGGGCCGAAGAATTATCTCTCCGCCAATCCGCATTTCGCCAAATCCGCGCTTGCCCGCTACACACCGCGCGATTTCATCGCCCTTGTCGAAAAACACCGCATCGCCTGGCATGAAAAAACGCTCGGCCAGCTCTTTTGCGATGACAGCGCCAAGGACATCATCCGCATGCTGCTTGGCGAAATGCAGGCGGTGAATGCGAAGCTGCGGCTCGAAACGTCAGTCTCGGCCGTCACCCATGATGGCGCCCGTTTTCGCGTCACGACATCCGGCGGCATCATCGAGGCGGAAAGCCTCATTGTCGCGACGGGCGGCAAGTCCATCCCGAAAATGGGTGCGACCGGTTTCGCCTATCAGATCGCCGAACAGTTCGGCCTCAAACTCGTCGAGACTCGTCCGGGCCTCGTGCCGCTGACGCTCGATCCCGCCATGCTGGAAAGGCTGAGCCCGCTTGCCGGTGTCGCGGTTCCGGCCGAGGTTTTCCACGGCAAGACCTCGTTTGAGGAAGCGCTGCTCTTCACGCATCGCGGTTTGAGCGGCCCTTCCATCCTGCAAATCTCATCCTACTGGCGCGAGGGCGATGTCATCCGTCTGAAGCTGGAACCGGCGCGCGATATCGCCGCGCTGCTGAAGCAGGCGAAACAGAAGAACGGCCGCCAGTCGCCCCAGACCGCCTTGTCGGAAATCCTGCCGAAGCGCCTTGCCCAGCATGTCGTCGAACAATCCGGCCTCACCGGCCATCTGGCGGATATGTCCGACAAGGTGCTGGCGAAGCTGGCGGGCGAGGTGCAGGACTGGCAGATCAAGCCCGCCGGTTCTGAAGGTTATCGCACGGCGGAGGTCACGCTCGGCGGCATCGACACGACCGGTCTCGATTCCCGCAGCATGGCGGTGAAATCCGTGCCCGGCCTCTTCTTCATCGGCGAATGTGTCGACGTGACCGGCTGGCTCGGCGGTTATAATTTCCAGTGGGCCTGGGCGTCCGGGCAGGCGGCGGGCGAATTCGCGTGAGGCCACGCCCGTTAATGCCTTGTTAACGGGCGTGGAGTCATCCTGACCAAATGCCAGCAAGGCTGGATCGCTCGATGATCCCGCTGCACATGATGTCCTGCTGGAGGCCCTCAACAGGGCATGGGTCGGTTGAGTTTTTCGTCTGGAGCCCGCGCATGAACAGATCCGCACATCGCCGCCCTCGGGCCATTGCCATCGCCCACACTGACAACGAGAGCCGTCATCTGGCCTTTCGCCTGAGCCTCATCGCAGCCGGTGCCCTCGCGGCCCTGATCGCCCTCTTTCACTGATCTGCGGCGCTTCGCCTTCATCAAGCGGATGAGCGCGCTGAAAAACCGTAACGGGCGCGATGCCTCGGCCATGTCAGTATAAAACTTCTCTTCCTGCAGAATGGCTTCGCGCCGTGTGCGCGGCTGCTGGTTTTCGATGATGACCCGTGCTGCAAAAATCGCGTGCATGTCGCTCTCCTTCTAAGTGCGGAGGGCCATGATGCACGCCGTTTTTTGATTTATCTGCGCAAGAAAATGCGCTACGTTTTTCACCTATGAAAAACGTTACCTGGGATTCCTATCAGCTTTTCCTCGATGTGTCACGCAGCGGCGGCCTGACGGGTGCGGCGGCGCTGACGGGCTTGAGCCCCGCGACGGTGGGACGGCGCATGGTCGAGCTGGAGGAGCGCATCGGCAAGGCCCTGTTCCAGCGTAGCCAGACGGGATATGCCCTGACGGCGGATGGCCGCACGCTGTTCGACCGGCTTCAGGCGATGGAGAATGCGGCGAGGGACATCGAGGGATGGCAGAAGGCGTCGTCGGCCTCATCCGTCGTACGCATTGCCGTCGGCACCTGGAATGCCTGGCTGCTGACCGGGAATTTCTCCGCCATCTGCACCGACCGCGATGATTTCCGCATCGACCTTTTCATCGCCGAACAGCGGGCGTCTCTGGCCCATCGTGAAAACGACATCGGTATCCGCGCTTTCGAGCCGCAGGAAAAGAACCTTGCCGCCATCAGGACGGGGGAGGTGGCCTATGCACCCTACAGGCTGCGCAACGCCGCCACTACCGTCGCCGACCGCTGGCTGGCGGTGGCGGAGGAAAACGCCATTTCAACCTATCTGCGCTGGCCGCATGAAAATCGTAACAACGAGATCGTGGTAACGGTGAACCGGCCGGTGGCGCTTCTCGATCTGGTGCTGGCCGGGGCGGGGGTCGCCGTGCTTCCCTGTTTTGTGGGCGATGCGGATGCGCGGCTCGCTCGGGAAGGCGAAGAGCTGGAGAGCCTTCGCCACAACCAATGGATCGTCATGAACAATGACGATCGCCACCGCCGCGATATCAGGACGGTGGCGGACCGGATGACCCGTCTGATCAAGGGACATTCCGATTTATATGCCGGGCGCAAGAGCCGCCCCGCATAGGTGATATTACCTTAGATTGTGTACTTTGTTTTTAATAATTTTTAGTTGCGTATCCGTCAAAATAGCCATAGGTTGCTTTTGTAGATTTAACTCCTTTAGGTTGAGGCCGCTATGATAATTTCAGCATCATATGTAAATGCGATGTCCGCAGCAGGAACGCCGGAAGAAGCAGCAAAGCTCTTTTATGCAGCAGTCAGCAAGGGTCTCGCGGCAGTCGTTGCCGATGCTCTTTCGCAATCTGTCACGGCAATTGCGCCGGCAGCGGCAGGCGCCAAGATCGCAGGCTGGGAAAAGCTCGTGGGTGGGGTGGCGATGCATCTGGCGTGGGAATCGCCGGCCGTTCTGAACCCGATTCCCCTGACGCAGCTTGCCTGCTTCGCTCCCTATGCGCCTCAACTCCAGGGTAACGTCGAGGCGATGGGCGTTAATGTAAGCATCGGCGTTTCCGTATCGGCGAGCTTCTGAGGCCGCCACTCCGGATTTTTGCATTGAAGACCGGAGCATCGTTATGATGTTCCGGTCTTTTGTTTCAGGCGGCGTCACGCCCCTGCGCGACGATGACGGGGATCAGGAGGTCGCCCCAGTTGCCGCCGCCGCCATGGTGGCGGGCCGAGCGGACCAGCTCGACGGAAACGCCGGCCTCGACGGCTTTCATGACGGCCTGGTTAAGGCGGTGCAGATCATTGGCCAGCATGCGGATGGCGGCCTGTTGATCCTGCGTCATGGCGGAGGACTGCTCCTCGGCGCGTTCCTTGACGTGGGTCTTGATGGGGTTATGGGCATTCATGGCATTTCTCCTCTCTTTATTGGTCGGGGTTCTTGATCCGGTTTGCAAGCCCTTCCCGATATCGGAAAGGGCCGTTTTGCCTGTTTATTCAGCCGCCGGGCGGAACTGGTCGTGCTCGGTGGATTCCTTCATGGCGGTGGTCGAAGACGTGCCGCCAGAGATCGCCAGAGACACGGCGTCGAAATAGCCGGTGCCGACTTCGCGCTGGTGCTTGGTGGCGGTGTAACCATTGGCCTCGGCAGCGAATTCCGCTTCCTGAAGCTCGGAATAGGCCGCCATCTGCCGGTCCTTGTAACCGCGCGCCAGTTCGAACATGCCGAAATTCAGCTGGTGGAAACCGGCAAGGGTGATGAACTGGAACTTGTAGCCCATCGCTCCCAGTTCCCGCTGGAACTTGGCAATCGTCGCGTCGTCGAGGTTCTTTTTCCAGTTGAACGACGGCGAGCAATTGTAAGCGAGCTTCTTGCCGGGATGTACCTTGTGCACGCCTTCCGCAAACCTGCGCGCCTGCTCGAGATCCGGCTTGGATGTCTCGCACCAGATCAGGTCGCAATAGGGCGCATAGGCCACCGCACGGGCGATGCAGGGTTCAAGACCGTTCTTGACCTGATAGAAGCCCTCAACGGTGCGGCCGGTATCGTAATCCACAAAGGGACGGTCGCGCTCGTCGATGTCGGAGGTCAGAAGCTTGGCGGCCTCCGCATCCGTGCGGGCGATAACCAGCGTCGGTACACCCATGACATCAGCCGCAAGCCGCGCCGCCGTCAGGTTGCGGATATGCGCCGCCGTCGGGATCAGAACCTTGCCGCCGAGATGGCCGCACTTCTTTTCCGATGCCAGCTGGTCCTCATAATGAACGCCCGCCGCACCCGCTTCGATAAAGGCCTTCATGATCTCGAAGGCGTTGAGCGGGCCGCCGAAACCGGCCTCCGCATCGGCAACGATCGGCGCGAACCAGGTGTCGACCGAAAGACCCTTGCCCTCCGCCGTCTCGATCTGGTCGGCGCGCTGCAGGGTGCGGTTGATGCGCTTGGCAAGCTCCGGCGCCGCATTGGCGGGATAAAGCGACTGGTCCGGATACATTGCCGATGCCGTGTTGGCGTCGGCCGCAACCTGCCAGCCGGACAGATAGATCGCCTTCAGCCCGGCACGAACCATCTGCATGGCCTGGTTGCCCGAGAGCGCGCCGAGCGCATTGACGAAATTCTCCTCGTTGATCAGCTTCCACAGCCGGTTCGCGCCCATTTCGGCCAGCGAATGGCGGATTTCGACGGAGCCGCGCAGCCGCTCCACGTCGGTGGCGGTGTAGGTGCGCTCGATGCCGTCGAAACGTCCCTGTGGTGCGCCCGGAACAAGCTTGTAAAAATCCGTCATACTTCTCTCTCCCATGATAAATGCGGTTTCCGTAACGGGCCGTCTTCAACATCATATGGCGCCGTTTGATGTGACTACATTTACATTTTTCGAGATTTGAGCGCCAGAACAAACATAAAAACAGTGACTTGAAAGAGGTTATCCTGTAGGATGCGTGACAGGATGGAACTGTAAAATTGTAAATTTTGTAAAAATCTTTGAGTCGATGAGTTTGTAACAGACTTGTATGAGTTGACGGGGATGGAGGAACGACACTGTGTCGGAAAACAAGATTTTTGCTGGCCCGCGCGTGCGCCGCATTCGCAACGGTCTCGCGCTGACGCAGACGGCCATGGCCGAGGCGCTGGCGATCTCGCCGTCCTATCTCAATCTCATCGAGCGCAACCAGCGGCCGCTCACCGTGCAGCTGCTTTTGAAACTCGCCTCCGTCTACAAGGTCGATCTGGATGACCTGCAGGGAGAGAGCGCCGGTTCCGCCGGGCAGCTGCGCGAGGTCTTCGCCGATCCGCTGCTTTCGGGTGAGGTGCCGTCGCCGCAGGAGCTGATCGAGGTTGCCGATGCCGCGCCCAATGCGGCAAGCGGCGTCCTCAAGCTTTACCGGGCCTACCGGGAACAGGCGCAGCGCCTTTCCGATCTCTCCGATCTTTTGGCGCGCGAGGGACATGAAACGGCGCTTTCCTCCACCCGCCTGCCGATTGACGAGGTGCGCCACGTCTTTGAAAATCGGCCGGCCTATTTTCACACCATCGATGCGGCGGCGGAAGAACTCCATAAACAACTGTCGTCAGGCGATGATCTCGCCTCCGGTCTGCGCGCATGGCTACAGAAAAACCACGGCATCGTGGTCCGCACCCTGCCGGTACACGCCATGCCCAATCTGCGGCGGCGTTATGATCGCCATTCCATGCGGCTGTTTTTATCCGAGCGCCTGTCGCAGCCGGATCAGCTCAGGGAAATGGCGATGGAGACCTGTCTTCTGGCGCTTCGCGAAGAGATCGGTACGGAACTGGAGGCGCTTGGCCTGAAGGGTGAGGAAGCGCGGCGCATCGCCCGTTTCGAGCTGGCACGATATGCCGCCCACGCGCTAATGATGCCGTATGGCGCATTCCTGAGCGCCGCCCAGCGTGCCAAATATGACCTTGATGTCCTGCGTTCGCGTTTCAACGTCTCTTTCGAACAGGCGGCCAACCGCCTTGTCAGCCTGCAACGGCCGTCAGCCGCGGCGATCCCGTTTTTCCTGATGGAGATCGACAATGCCGGCAACCGTTTCCGCCTTGCAGGGGCCAGCGGTTTTCCAAGGGCGCGTTTTGGCGGCCTCTGTCCGCGTCTCAACATCCATGCCGCTTTCGCCCAGCCGGGACAGGTGCTGGTGGAGGCGGTGGAGATGCCGGATGGCGACGCGTTCCTGACCGTTTCGCGTACGCTGGAAGGTCCGCAGGCGGGTTTCGGCGAAAGGGTGCGACGAACGGCCGTGCTTCTCGGCTGCGATCTCGCCCAGGCCGGAGACACCGTCTACGGCCCTGCCGCCTCGGGTGCTGCGCCCGTCGCCGTCGGCCCTTCGTGCCGGCTGTGCGAAAGGCAGGGCTGTCTGTCGCGGGCGGAAGCGCCGCTGACGCGGCCTTTGGGACTCGATGAAATGGTCACCGGCCTCAGTGTTTTCGACTTCCAGTAGGTCCTTCCATCCGCTTTTTTGTGGCCGGAACACATTTGGTTGAAAATGCTGTGCCGCACATTTCCCGCTTGCTCCCTTTTGTTTTCCTTTCTAGTCTCTCCAAAAAAAGGGGATCACGCTCCCACCGTGAGGATGCGTTAACAGGAGACATCATGAAAAACCGTTCTCTCCGCCTGACCTTGGCTCTCACCACCGCGCTCGTTGCAGCAGGCTCGGCAATGGCCCAGGAGAAGGTCGTCCACGTCTATAACTGGTCGGATTATATCGACGAATCAGTGCTTGCCGATTTCACCAAGGAAACCGGCATCAAGGTTGTCTATGACGTGTTCGACAGCAACGAGCTTGTGGAAACCAAGCTTCTGGCCGGCAGCTCCGGTTATGATGTCGTGGTGCCGACCGGCCCCTTCCTTGCCCGCCAGATCAATGCCGGCGTGTTCCAGAAACTCGACAAGTCCAAGTTGCCGAATCTGAAGAACATGTGGCCTGAGGTTTCCGAGCGTCTGGCGAAATACGACCCCGGCAACGAATATGCCGTGAACTACATGTGGGGCACCACCGGCATCGGTTATAACGTCGCCAAGGTAAAGGCCGCGCTCGGTGATGTTCCGATTGATAGCTGGGATATCATTTTCAAGCCGGAAAATGCCGAAAAGCTGAAATCCTGCGGCATCAATATACTCGATGCGTCGGACGAAACCTTTGCCATTGCCATGAACTATATCGGCAAGAATCCGGACAGCAAGGAAACCGCCGATCTCGAGGCGGGCGGCGATGTCTACATGAAGATTCGCCCCTATGTGAAAACCTTCAATTCTTCCGCCTATATCGATGAACTGGCGAATGGCGACAGCTGCATCACCATCGGCTGGTCGGGCGATATCCTGCAGGCGAAGAGCCGCGCCGAGGAAGCCAAGAACGGCGTCGAGGTGAACTACGTCATCCCGAAGGAAGGCACCTATATGTGGTTCGACAACCTTGCCATCCCGGCGGATGCCAAGAATGTCGAGGAAGCGCACGCTTTCATCAACTATCTGATGCGGCCGGAAGTCATCGCCAAGGCGTCGAACTACGTTCAATACGCCAATGGCAACCTTGCTTCGCAGGCGCTGATGGATGAGTCCGTTGCCAAGAACCCGGCGGTCTATCCCGATGCCGAGACGATGAAGAAGCTCTTCACCATCTCGCCCTACGGACCGAAGGAACAGCGCGTGCTGAACCGCGTCTGGACGCAGATAAAGACCGGCAGCTGACACCTCCGCCCGCTGGTTGAGGAACGGCCGGCGGGCCTGTTCCTCTGATCCTTTGCCGGCAGGTCCCGTTACCTGCCGGTGTCGCCCGCCCCGAAGCATCGATCGAAAGACCAACGGGATTTGAGGGTAGGGTGAATGGCGAAAACTCTGGGGCCGGTCAAACGCAAATTCAGCCCGTGGGACAACCCCGATGCGGTTCCCTTCATCCGTTTTGAGAATGTCACCAAGCGTTTCGGCGATTTTGTCGCCGTCAACAATCTGACGCTCGATATTTACGAGCGCGAGTTCTTCTCGCTGCTCGGTCCCTCCGGTTGCGGCAAGACCACGCTGATGCGTATGCTGGCCGGTTTCGAGGAGCCGACCGAAGGGCGCATCCTGCTGCAGGGCAAGGATATTTCCGGCGTGCCGCCCTATAAGCGCCCCACCAACATGATGTTCCAGTCCTACGCGCTTTTCCCGCATATGTCGGTGGAAAAGAACGTCGCTTTCGGTCTGGAGCAGGACGGTTTGCCCAAGGCGGACATCGCCGCCCGCGTTGAGGAGATGCTGCGGCTCGTCAAGCTCACGGAATTCGCAAGGCGCAAGCCAAGCCAGCTTTCCGGCGGCCAGCGGCAGCGCGTGGCGCTGGCCCGGTCGCTCGCCAAGCGGCCGAAGGTGCTTTTGCTGGACGAACCGCTCGGTGCGCTCGACAAGAAGCTGCGTGAGGAAACGCAGTTCGAGCTGATGGACATCCAGACCAATCTCGGTCTCACCTTCCTCATCGTCACGCACGATCAGGAAGAGGCGATGACGGTGTCGGACCGCATCGCTGTCATGGACAAGGGTATCGTCGTGCAGGTGGCGACACCCGCCGAGATATATGAAGCACCGAACAGCCGCTACGTGGCTGACTTCATCGGCGACATCAATATTTTCGACGCGAAGGTCGTCGCCAATGCCTCCGATATCGGTAAGCCCGGCCTCGTGACGCTGGATTGCGAAGGGCTGAAGGTGGCGGTGGAACAGGAATGCGCGGCGGCAACCGGCAGTCAGGTCGCTTACGCCATCCGCCCGGAAAAAGTCCGCATCTCGCTCGACCAGCCCGCCGACAGCAGCGTCAATTCCGCCTATGGCGAGGTCTGGGATATCGGTTATCTCGGCGACTTCTCCGTCTTCATCGTCAAGCTTGCCGATGGCCGCGTCCTCCGCGCCGCGCAGGCGAATGTTTCGCGTCTCGTGGATCGTCCGATCACCTTCGGCGACATGGTGTGGCTGAACTGGAAGCCGGATTCCGGCCTCGTCCTGACGCGCTGAGGGAGGCTTTCATGGCGATCACCACTCCCGAGAACCGGCAAAGCCCCTGGCGCTGGCTGGTCGTCGCGGTTCCCTATTTCTGGCTGCTGCTGTTTTTCGCAGCGCCGTTTTTCATCATCTTCAAAATCTCGCTGTCGGATACGGCGATCTCCATGCCGCCCTATACGCCGGTGTTCGAAGGGTTTTCGAAGCTCGGCGAATTCTTTTCGCAGCTGGATTTCGAAAACTACCTGTTCCTGACGGAAGACCCGCTCTACATCGACGCCTATCTGTCGTCGTTGCGCATCGCCTTCATCTCCACCTTCCTGCTTCTTTTGATCGGTTACCCCATGGCATTGGCCATGGCACGCGCGCCGTCTTCCGTGCGCCCGACACTGGTGATGCTGGTGATCCTGCCGTTCTGGACCTCGTTCCTGATCCGCGTTTACGCCTGGATCGGCATTCTGAAGCCTGAAGGCCTGCTGACGGTGCTGTTCCAGTCGATCGGTCTTCTGGGGCCTGACCAGCAGGTCAATATCTTCCGCACCGAAACGGCGATCTTCATCGGCATCGTTTATTCCTATCTGCCCTTCATGGTGCTGCCGCTTTATTCGGCGCTGGAAAAACTCGACAATACGCTTCTGGAAGCGGCGGCCGACCTCGGCTGCCCGCCATGGAAGGCCTTCTGGAAGATCACTTTCCCGCTGTCGCTGCCGGGCGTGGTTGCCGGGTCGATGATCTGCTTCATCCCGATAACAGGCGAATTCGTCATTCCCGATCTGCTCGGCGGCGCGCAGACGCTGATGATCGGCAAGACGCTGTGGACGGAATTCTTCGGCAATCGCGACTGGCCATTGGCATCCGCCGTCGCCGTGCTGCTTCTGCTCCTGCTGGTGGTGCCCATCGCCATCTTCCAGAACCAGCAGAAGAAGGTGGGGTGAGGCCATGAAGCGCGGAAAATTCGACATCACCGTCCTCACCCTCGGTTTTGCCTTTCTTTACATCCCGATCATCATCCTGATCGTTTATTCCTTCAACGCCTCGAAGCTCGTCACCGTCTGGGGCGGCTTCTCGCTGCAATGGTACCGCTCCATGTGGTCGAACCAGGGGCTGATGGATGCCGCCTGGGTGACGCTGCGCGTCGGTATCTTAAGCGCCACCATCGGCACCATCCTCGGAACGCTGGCGGCGCTGTCGCTCACCCGCTTCGCACGGTTTCCGGGCCGGGTGCTGTTTTCCGGCATGATCTACGCGCCGCTCGTCATGCCGGAGGTCATCACCGGCCTGTCGCTGCTGCTTTTGTTCGTGGCGGTCGGGGTGGATCGCGGTTTCTGGACGGTGGTCATCGCTCACACCACCTTCACCATGTGCTACGTGGCGATCGTCGTGCAGTCGCGTCTTTTGACTTTTGATCGCAGTCTTGAGGAGGCGGCGCTCGATCTCGGCTGCCCGCCGGTCAAGACCTTCTTCCGCATCACCCTGCCTTTGATCTTCCCGGCCGTCATTGCCGGCTGGATGCTGGCCTTCACGCTGTCGCTCGATGATCTGGTGATCGCCAGCTTCGCCACCGGCCCCGGCGCAACCACGCTGCCGATCAAGATCTATTCGCAGGTTCGTCTCGGCGTGACGCCGGAAATCAACGCCATCTGCACGATCCTGATCGGGCTTGTGACCATCGGTGTGATCGTCGCCTCCATCGCCTCCAAGCGTACCGAGTTGCAGCGGATGCGCGACGAACACGCAGCTGCCCGAAACTGATCCGAACGCCTGTTTTGATTTCTTCGCGTTACTGTTGAAATCACGATGAAATTAGAAACTTTTAATTTAGTTTCGGCGCTTTACGGTCTCAGAATAGGAATTTTCGTCGGTAATTGCTCGATTTTGGTTTTAACCGCTTGTTAATGGGAGTTGGCGGAAAGTAAATCCAACGCAGGGCTGTCAAATTTCTGACGGCCGGGATTGATAATTTCCATCTGGCGAGGTTGTCCCCCTTTCTCTCGTTGAAAAAAGCACAACTAATACAGGCGGCCGAAAGGCCGCCTTTCTTTTTGCCGTCAATCCGGCCGGGGTTAGCCGTTTTCAGGATGATCCATCGATTTCGAGACCAGAAGCACGGGAACAAGCCCGGCAATGATGATGATGATCGCCGGTACGGCGGCATCCTGCACCCTGGAGCGGGATGCGTCCTCATAAACCAGCGTGGCCAGCGTGTTGAAACCGAAAGGCCGGAGCAGGATAGTCGCCGGCAGTTCCTTCATGGATTCGATCAGCACCAGAAGAAAGGCGGTGAGCGCCGCCGGGCGCATGTTCGGCAACAGCACCTTGAACAGCGTCTGCAGCCGGTTGCGCCCGAGCGTTCGCGAGGCCATGTCGATATGTGGCGAAAGCTTCTGGAAACCGGCATCGAGCGTGCCTTCGGCCATGGTCATGAAACGCACGCTATGGGCATAGATGATGGCAAACGCGGTGCCGGAAAGCAGCAGCCCGCTGGAAAAGCCGAAATGGGAACGGATGAAACCGTCGACGCCATTATCGAGGCCCGCCAGCGGAATGAGCACGCCGATGGCAAGCACTGTTCCCGGCACGCCATATCCCATGGAGCCGAAGCGGGCGGCGGCCTTCGATATGCCCGAGCGCTCGGTGCGCATGGCATAGGAAAATACGAAAGCCGCAATCAGCGTCACGAAGGCGGCCGAAAGCGAGACTTCGAGGCTGTGTCCAAGCGCTTTCAGGAGCTTCGGGGCGAATAGAGCGTCGAGCCTCTTGGCGGCATAACCGCCCAGCACGATGACGGGAATGAGAAAACCGCTTGCCACGGGCAGGAAGCAGAACAGGCTCGCGCACCACCGTTGCCAGCCGGCCAGCGTCTTCAGCCGGTGGCGCTGCGCCATGCTGGTCGCCTTGGGTGCGCCGAAACGCTGTTTTTCACGCGCATTGCGTTCGATGAAGATCAGCGCGCCGACGATGATGAGGATAACAGCGGCGATCTGTGTCGCATTGGCGAGATTACCGCGATTGAGCCAGGTCTCATAGATGGTGAAGGTCAGCGTCTGCACGCCGAGATATTCGACCGCGCCGATATCGTTCAGCGTCTCCATCAGCACCAGTGACAGCCCGATGGCGATTGCGGGCCGCGCCATCGGCAATTGCACGGAAAAGAAAACGTTCAGCGGTTTTGCGCCAAGCGTGCGGGCCGCTTCGGCCGCAAAGCGTCCCTGCATGGAAAAGGCGGCGCGGGCCGACAGATAGACATAAGGGTAAAGCACCGAGCTCAGAACAATCACGGCGCCGCCAAGCGAGCGGATATCGGGGAACCAGTAGTCGCGGATGCTGTGATAACCGAAGGCCGCACGGAGGGCGCTCTGCACCGGACCGGTGAAATCGAGAAATTCACCGAAGGCATAGGCGGCCAGATAGGAGGGAATGGCGAGCGGCAGCACGAGGGCAGCCGAAAATATCCGCCGCAATGGAAATTCGAATGTGGTGACGAGCCAGGCGCAGGCGATGCCGAAAAAGGCCGTCGTCGCCGCCGTCATCGCCAGCAGCAGAAAGGTGCGAAACCCGGCACGCGGCAGGACGTTGGCGAGAAGATGCTGCCAACCCTCCGTGCTGCCGGTCAGCGCCAGCCAGAAGATCGCCAGAATGGGCATGGCGGCAATGACCGCGACGATCACCGCCGTGATCGGCAGCACCGAAACGCGTTTTGTCACTGGAAGGGAAACCGTCATGGGTATGCGGGCCTGCTGTCTTGCGAAAGCCTCAACCCGTTACGCATACCCTGGCGCTGTTTATGACCCGACGAATTCCTGTATTGTCGCATCCGTATTCCCTCATTCCTGTGCCTGTCACAGGAACCCAGCCGGCGCGGCTTTCGCGTGGCGAGAAGAGTCTTTTCAGCCCAAGGACTTGGGCTGGCTCGATTCCTGTGACAAGCACAGGAGTGAGGGAGAGACGGCAGCTTTGGAAAACCGCCCGCTTCCTACCGTCCCATTGCTACGCCCGCATGGCCTCAGTTGGCAAGAACCCGCTGCGACGGAAAGGTGATTTCCACCAGCGTGCCTTCATTCGGCGTCGAGGTGATGGAGAAGTTTGCCCGGTTGGCGTCCACCATCGCCTTGGTCAGCGGCAGGCCAAGGCCGGTGCCGTCGCCGCGCACGCGCTTGCTGGATGAGGCCACCTGCCGGAACGGCTTCATGGCCTGTTCCAGCTCTGTCCGCGTCATGCCGATGCCGGTGTCGCGAATGCGCAGCGATACGCTGCCATTGGCTTCATAGGCCGTGGAAACCACGATCTGGCCGCCGGAGGGGGTGAAGCGGATGGCGTTCGACAGGATGTTCAGCACGATCTGCTTGATCGAGCGCAGGTCGGCGACGATCTGCGGCACGGATTGCGCAAGTGCGGTGCGGATGATGACGCGCTGGTTGTTGGCCTGCGGCTGCACCAGCGAGACCGCCTCGGCCACCGTTTCGTTGAGCGGCACGGCGATGAAATCCACATCCATCTGCCCGGCCTCGATCTTGGATATATCGAGCAGATCGTTGACGATATCGAGCACGTGCCGGCCCGAACGGCCGATATCATTGGCATATTCCACATAACGCGGGTGGCCGATCGGCCCGAAACGTTCGGTTGCCATCATGTCGGCAAAACCGATGATGGCGTTGAGCGGCGTACGGATTTCATGGCTGACGCGCGCCAGAAAGTCGGTCTTGTGGGCATTGGCGGTTTCCGCCGCGCGCTTGGCGTTGCGCAGTTCCTCTTCCGTGCGCTTCCACTGGGTGATGTCGCGGATGACGGCGCAATAGCCATGCGAGGATTTGAGTCGCCCGATGGTCATGAATAGCGGCAGGAAACCGCCGGAAGCCTCGCGGCCGATCACTTCGCGGCCGTCATTCAGCACGCTGGCGACACCGTTATTGGCGAGGCCGGAAAGATAATCCAGCACCGCCCGCTGGCTTTCATGGGCAAAGAGCGTCACGAAGGGCTTGCCGGCAATTTCGCCATTGTCATAGTTGAACAGTGCGCTGGCGGAACGGTTGAGCGAGCGGATTTCACCCTCGTCGCCCAGAAGCACCACGCCATCGGTCGCGGTTTCCAGAATGGAATGCAGTTCCTCCACTTCGCCCTGCAACAGGGAGAGGCTGCCTGCCTCGGCATCTGGCATCCCGGCGACAACGGTGTTTTCGTTGGCGGCCGCGACCGGCGCCTGCTTTTCTTCCAGCGGAACCAGCGACAGCATCAGCGCCTTGGCTTCTTCCCAGCGGATGGACTGCAGCCGCGCCTTGACCGGAATGATGTCGTTTTCGGCACTGACCACCACCATGCCGCCCTCATTGTCGGGCATGTCGTCCAGCTCCTGCCGCTGCAGCAGCGCTTCCAGCCCGCCGACCTCTTCAAGCTCCTCAAGAGAACTGTAGCCCGTCAGCCGCAGGAAATCCGGATTGGCGTGGATCAGCTTGTCGCCCGCATGGACAAGAAGCGCCACCGGCATCTGGTCCAGCGTTTCCGCAGTCAGCGCATTGGCAGCGCGAAGCGGCGGGCTGGCCATTGCGGCGGCAATATCGGCCGCCGGCTCCCCATCCGTGGCATCGTCCTTCCTGTCTTCGGTCTCGGCCTCATGGGTCGTCGCAGACGGCGCAACCGGCTGCTCGCCGCGAACATAATCGGCGAAGAGATCGTCTTCACCAGTCGCCTCGGCAGCTTCTTCGATGCCCTGCGACAGATTCGCGTGCGTTTCTGATGGAATGTCTTCGCCGTTTTCCTGCGTCACCGGCTCGGCTGAAGCGACTTCTTCGTCCGTTTTCCGGTTTTCGTCCACAATGGCATCCATGGGTGCAAGCGTCCGGCCGATTTCCCGGAAGGCGGCCTGTTCACCCGCAGTCAGACCTTCGCGCGAACGCGAGCGGCGGTCTTCCAGATGAACGACCTTGTCGGAATAGGGCGGCTCAGGCGCCGGCGTGGTTGCCGGGGCGGGCACTTCGAATTCAGGCGGGCTGTAATCATGGTGCTGTTCCGCCGCTGAAATTCCGCCTGTCACCTCGTCGGCCTCCGCTGCCGGAGCTTCATCGTCACCGGCAGAATCAACATCATCCGCCGCGTCATCATCCTCATCGATAAAAGCCAGCAATTCGTGGCTTTCTTCCGTGGCGGCCTGTTGCGGTGAAGCTGCGGTGGGGGCAACCTCTTCCGTATCCAGGAAGGTCAGGCCGGTCGCGTGCGGATCTTCGGCGGCATCGGCCAGCCGCACGATGCCGAAACCACGGAAACCGTCGAATTCGCGCGAGCGCGTATAGGTTGGCAGCGCGGCAAGATCGATCGGCACCATCAGGGAAGTGCCTTCCACGGGCCAATAGATAGTCTTGCCCGACCACGTGTCGCGACGGCTGAGCAGTTCGCGGATCTTGCCATCCGGATCAAGATTAAAAAGTGCGGCCACATCGGCAAAGCCCATGCCTTCGACAGCCGCAGCCTTTGCGCCGACGGCCTCCGCGAATTCATGGGAAATCGAGCTGAAGCGCCCCTCCGCATCGATTTTCCAGACGAAACGGGATGCGCGGGCGGCGGGATTGAAGGTGAAGGAGCGGTTCTCCTCCTCAGGTCCCGCCTCTGCGGGCGGGGCGTCTCTGGCCACTGCCTCGGCCTGCACCTCTGCCGTTGCAGCGACGTCCGGCTCTTCCGGGACGCTTTCCGCGCCCGCAACCGGTTCGGCATAGGGTTCAACACCGGTGCTCTCGACGGGAGAAACTTTCGCCTCATCCGCATCGAGTTCAAAGAGATCGGCAATATCGTCGGTCATTGCCGCATTTGCGGCAACGTCCGCCACGGGGATGTCAAGCGGGGCCTCGGCCTGTTCCTCTTCTGGCGAAGGCGCAATGGCAGCCTCCTCCGGTTCCGTCACCGCCCCGTCTTCGGAATCGGCGGGCAATTCCTGCACGTCTTCCACATCCTCGATGCCGGCAACGGCATCGAGCACGGAAGCGAAGGACGCATCCGCTGCGGGCGAAGGCGTCGTTTCCGCAACTGGCAGAACCGGATCGGCGACGGCGGGAGATTCCTGTTGCCTGTCTTCGGCAAAGCCGTTGACGGGATCGAGCGTGCCGAGTGCGGTCTCGACCACGAACATCAGGTTGAGTTCGGGCGATGTCGTGATCTGGCCGGTGGCTGCCGGCAGATAACCCTTGCCCGTCGGCACGGGGCGCTTGACGAGATGGCCGGACTGGCCGGCGGCCATGCCCACCAGCGTTCTTGCCGTATGCGGGGTAATGCCGAGCGATGCGAATCGCGGCGATGCGGCGATGATCTCGTTGGCGCCGTTCAGAACGGCCATGTGAATGTCAGGGTCGTCAAAACCCTCGATCATGCGCCGGGCGCACTCTGCCGTGTCGGGCGCGGTCTGATCGGTGAGGGCGGAGAAGAGTATTGCGGGTTGGCCCGGTTCCGCCTCGATGATTTCCGCGCGGGCTGTCACGGCAAGGCTGCGGAAACCGGCATTGATGCGAATGGTGAAGGGCAGGCTGTCGCCCGCCTTGGAAAGCCGCGCCGCCGTCGCCGCCAGCTGCCGGAAGGTCACATCCTGCCGCCGGGGACCCTGTTCCAGAAAATCATAGACCATCGGCGTGCCAAACAGCGCCGCACCCCGGCCATTGGCCCACAGGGCGCTCTGGAGATCGAGCGAGAACAGAGCCATCGCCTCGCCGCGACCAAAACCTTCACGCACCCGTTCATGCACTGCGATATCGATAAAGGGATACTGGACGGCGGGCATGTCGAAACCTATTCTGGCACTACCGGACCTTGCGGGCTTTACAGCCTCCTCATGAGGCTGAAACGTAAACCCGCCGAGGCACCACGTTAACAGAATTTTAAATAACTTCACAGGGCGACGGGGTCCACCGCCGCCGGAATGAATCGCCAAACAGAGTTAACATGAACAGGCCCGTCGCCACCCTTCCCGGACCGGAGGTGAGACACCTGCCGATGCCGGCCGCTGGTCGCGACGAATGAAAAGCGCTTGCCTTTCGGTGCCTTTTTTCGCAAAATTCACCGAAGCACTTGCAAATGGCGAAAACACCTTTTATGTCACCCCCCGTGACGCCGCTTCGGCGTTTCATGTGCGGTTGTAGCTCAGTTGGTTAGAGCGCAGGTTTGTGGCACCTGAGGTCGGTGGTTCGACCCCACTCAACCGTACCATTCCCCTCTTCCGATAAGTCTATATGTCACAAGGACTTACCGGGAGAGGGGAATCTTAATTCCGTGTCTTCGTGCTTTGTTCCGTCGCTGCGAGCAGGTTTATGGAACACGTCTGGAACATTGCCGTAGTACTTGGCTCTTAAATCATCAAAAAACTGAAAAACTATCCGCGACCCTGGAGAGTTGACGGCGCGTCGAACTGCGAGCTTCTCAATTCGCTTCTGTTAGTGATTCCTGTGGTAAGTAACATGCATTTACCGCCGCAGGGTTGTGTAATTGTTTTTGTTCGCTATCACGGACGTAGCTTACATACGCAGCGCTGTAGAGGTCCTCGGTAATGAACGTTGTTAACACCGTTAGGCGACGGTTTGATGTCGCAGTCGTCATTCCACTTGAAGAAGAATGCCAAGAGTTTATCAAAGTCTTTGATCTCGACGAGGATTTCTCCACGGATATTTTGTTCCGATCTTCTGTATTGTCGCCAGATTCCGAGCTGTCTATCATCATCGTCAAACAAGAGGGAATGGGGCGTACCCACGCCGGGAACGCGCTGGCGTCTCTGTTGCTGGACTTCGACATTGGCATGGCTGTCTGTCTCGGAATAGCCGGGTCGCTCACAGATGATCTTCAACTCGGGGATGTTTGTTACAGTACCCATGTTTTCGACGTCCTGGACAATGCCAAAGCGAGTGACGTCGAACAAGGTAAGTTCGATCTTGAATTTTCTCCGTCGCACTTCAGCGCAGATCGGTCTTTAGTTGCCGCGATGAATTTCATCCGCATGAAAAAGGATTTGCGACCTCACTACCAAGCTTGGCAGGAGGAAAGAGGTGCGTTCGCCGGAAGCTTGGTGCCTGGCGAGGTCCCGGGCCGGAATGGTCGAAAGGAAGTACTCACGCAGCCTAAGGCGATTGAAGGAGTGATTGCCTGCGCATTTGTCACGAAAAGCCAAGAATACAATAAAAAGCTCAAGGATGTTGACCGAAAGGTGTTGGCAGTAGAAACGGAAAGTGGTTCCGTTTTTGAAAAGGCATCAGCGCACTCCGTTCGCGCTTTGACCATACGCGGTATTTCGGATCACGCTGATGTGTCAAAAAACGAGCTTGAGATAGTATCAAAAGGTGCGATCAGGAAAATAGCAGCTTCAAACGCAGCTCATTTTTTGAAGCTGCAGTTTTCGAATCCGGAGTTTGTAGGCTACGTAAAGAAGCTTCGCGACGGCGGAGACGTAACTAGACCTGCTGACACCATAATTCCCGCAAAGCAGCGAACCCTGACCGAAGGGTTTGAGGATGCCGAGCAAGTAATCAGAGCAAAACTCAAGGAACTGTGCCCGGAGTATCAACTCCAGCAAAAAGGATATCGCCTCCCGGTTCCGAGAGTGCAGAGCGTTGAAGCAGACAAGCAAATCGACGACGGTGGTGAGAGAGGGCCTGAGGACATTGCTGAAATATTGCAGACCAAAAACGCCCTAGTAATAACCTTACCTACCACATATCCAGACGATAGTATTGCTTGGGTTATTGCGGATTATCTACTAGCAAATGGTCTGGGAGCGCTACAAGTGCTGCCCGTTGTTGTAGACGGCAATGCTATTAGCCCACCGAAGAATACGATTAGTCACCTCGCATCCAGTAAAGTGGAAGATGTCGCTTTGGATGATGGGATACAAGTGGTTTACGTCATCGACGGCATGCCGTCCGCCTCGAAAACGAAGATGAATTTTCTCAGGGAGGAAGTGAAGTCTAAGGCCAATGCCAAATTCATCTACATAAGCCGAACTGAATCTCAAATCGTGGAACTGACTGAATTTTCGAATGAGCAATCTGCGGACATTTACAAAATTTGTCCGGTTTCGTTTCACGATATCGCGCTCTTCCTCCAAAAGAATTTCTCGATGTCCGCGCCTGAGGCGGAGGTCGTGGCATATCGACTGAGCCGGACTTTTAACCAATTCGAACTCTCAGCTCACCCAAGCTATTTTGCGGGCATTCCCAAAGAGACACTTTCGGCTCTCCTCCAAGCTAATCGACGTTCCGAGCTAATACAGTTAGCCGTCGATGGCTTCCTAACTTTCGTTGTTGCTGACGACAAATCCGATATTTCTCTCAGTCGAACAACTAGATCGAGGTTTCTACGAAACCTTGTGCTCGAAATTAAGGTAGAAATGCGATCATTTTCACAAGCGCAGCTGATCGATTTCACGGATGAGTTCTCGAAATTATACGACTTTGCAATCGACCCAATGAAGTTTATTCAGGGCTTCATAGACAAGGGAATAATGCACTTCGATGAGATTGGTAATGTCAAGTTCTCTCTTCCGTTTGTTGAGAACTATTTACTTGCAAGTGAGCTAAGCCAAAAGGAGTTTCTGGCGAAGCGATATTACGACTTCAAGTCGTCGGATTTCGATTTTCAATCCTTCGATCTGTACTGTGAGATCGGTGCATCTGATACGTTGGTTAAGACCTACCTGGATACGATGAACGACCTCTTGGATCAGTTCGGTATCGAAGATGGGGGCGGTCACGTCTTGCTGTCTGACAGTATCCATCCTGTGATGCTGGGCTCTCAGGATCGCCTCCAATTGCTGCAGAAGAAGGTAAGGCAGGCGCAAGAGGATATAACCAACAACAAGGGTGACGTAAAAGCTAAGCAACGAATTTTGGACATCGCGGATCATGTTAAGGAGAAAATCGCCGAAGAGAGCCGCCTTGAGGATGAGGAGCACTCCGACGGAGGCGAGACTGATTCCAATGATGAACGAAAAAATCTCGATAGTCTACAACATGCACTTGGAGTTTGGGCACTGGGCGTGGTGGTCTTGGGGTCAGGTGCCGAGCACCTGACGGGTGAGATAAAGCAGACGTTGACCCACGGTATCGTCCGGTTAGGCAGCATGTTGGTGCACCAATGGACGGAATCTCGAATGGCGATTGATTTCGGCAAGATGAAGCGGGAGCTGGCGTCCGAAGACAATGTTAAGACCTTCTTCAAAGGAAATGGGAAGCATGTTGAGGACCTGGATGAAGCGAAGAAATTCATTGAGATGATGGTCGACGTCATAGAATACTACATGCTTTCCCAACCAGTTCGTAGAACACTTGGATACTTATGTGAGCAAGCCAGACAAAAGGTACTGGCTGAGAGCGTTTCCAAACCCACATTCGATGGACCAGTTGAAAAAATTCTTCACAGTGCTTGGCTCACCGACATCGAAAGCAGCCGAGGAAAGGAAGCGCTTCACGACGCGATAAGGGCGTTGCCCACGTCTACTTTTCTGCGCATAAATTTGGCGTCCCACTTTCTGACCCGGGTTCACTGGAATCACTGGCGCAAAGATGATCGGCTTGTTTTGCTTGATATGGCTGAAGAGGCTATTAAGCCACTGTCGGTCAAGTTAAAAAAGGGCGAGCTTATTCGCGCGATTGAAAAGGATACAGACAAGAAAGAAAATAAACGCGATTTAAATTGACCTGTATGGCGTCTGATCGAGGAGGCAACGCATGTGTGCCTCGTCGACCTTTTCCAGGTCGCGTTTGTTGCATTTCTGTATGAAATAGTTCCCGCACGCGGCCCTCGGAGAGCCGATGTCATGAGCCCCGCGAATGACTGTAGTCGGTCACTACAGTCAAATTTTTCCCTTTTAGCCGGCGAGTTTTGGAGGCACGCTTGGGTCATTCCTTCGAGTGCATCCGATGCCCCAGACTGATGACCAGTCCCTCCCGCCGATAATTCAAGACCTCATTCTTGATGACCACATAAGGAGCATGGAAGCGGGTCTTCTCCATGCCGAGCAGACCCGTCCCGATGATCCTCTCCTGCCTGCTGGCTGGGCGATCCTCTATGCGATGAAGCATGAGCGCCAGTGCCGACAGGATGCGTATGCGGCCATGCTGGATGCCAACCCCGATGATGTAGATGCGCTGTGGGCGGCGGAGAATATTCGCCGCAAGGGAGGCCAGCTTGAGGGAGTATGAGCGCCAGATTGTTATCACCACCCACGGTGTGCTGGCTGCCGCCGTTCTCAAGGTCATCAGGCTCCCCGGAAGCTGGTACGCAGTAATCTGGGAAAACCCGGAGCGATACGCGAGTTTTACCCAGGACAAGTCACCACGAAACGGCGGTTTCGAGCATATGACCGACCGCGATTTCCTCGATCGTGTTCAACTCGTCGCTAGCTTCACCCAGGGGATCGACTTCGATTTCGAGGAGGCCATGGATGCGTAGTCCCATTTACTTCATGCTTATCCGCCTTGATGATGGCGATCTGGCGTCCCTGACGATCATCCGCAAACCGACACAATTTTTCGCGCAATTGCGCTCCTATCGCTTCACCGAACATGCGGGCGCGTCGTCTCCGGCACTGGCCGAAATGGAAACGGGCGCATTTCTGGACACCGTGGCGGGTATCACCAGCGTCTCTTGTGATCGGCCATTCACCTACATCGTTCCCGACGGGATCGGCCGCGCCGATTGGCTGGCGGCAATGGAAGAGAAGGCCCGCGACCCGCGCTTCGGGCTCATGGAGCGCGACGGCGAAATCTCCTACAGCATGACCGTACCTGTGAACTGACGAGGCGCATTGATGGCCTATCAATTCATCCATCTCGAGTCCTGGAGCCGCAAGCCCGACGACAAGGGCCGCTCGACGGCTTTCATTTTTGACGAGGCGTCCCGGAAGCCGATCGCGTCCGTTCACGTTGCCGAGCCAAAGCCCCCGACGGTGATTTACGGCCTTGGCGTTGATGAGGTCCGCAAGATGCACAACGAGGCAGCCGCGGCGGCAATGACGCCTGGTGCACGGGGAAAACTCCGTAAAATAGCCTCGACGCAGAAAACCTTGCATACAGTCGTGGCATCACATCCATACACCGTTGAGGACGTCCGCGCCGACCCGAAAAAGGCGCTGGAAGTGCGGGATTGGGAGCGGCGCACGGTTGCATGGCTCAAGGAACAATATGGGCTCGCGCTCAAATCCGTCATCCGTCATACGGACGAACAGCAATGGCATATCCATGCCTACGTGCTGCCGACTCATGATCCCGAGCTTCGGGCTGGATTGTACCATCCTGGCGTCGTTGCCAAGAAAGCGGTGAAGGCGGCCGGCAGACGCGACGGCGAGGACGGCAAGGCGCTCAACAAACGTGCAGACTTTGCCTACAAATCCGCGATGCGAGACTGGCAGGATTCCTACCACGAAACCGTCGCCGTTCCTTGCGGCCTCACCCGTCTCGGTCCCGCCCGCCGCCGTCTTACACGGGAAGAGTGGAAAGCCGAGCAAGCCCAGGCACGGGCGCTCCAGAACGCCATAGCCCGAGCGGAGACCGTGAAGCGGCAAGGGCAAGTCTACATCGATCGCACTAAAGCGGAGGCGACCGCCGCCAAAGCTGAAGCAGCACAGGTCAAAGCATCCGCTGACCGTCTGGCGGGGATCGGCGGCGCGGTGCGGGCTGTCGTGGACGGTATTCAGGAATCCCGAATTCGCGACCAAATCCGCAAGGAGTTTGCCCGCGATCTCGCCAAAGCAAAAGCAGCGATGGAAAAAGCGCAAGCGGAGGCCGCAAAAGCAAAAAACTCCCAGCGCAATGCCGAAAAACAGGCTGCCGATCAGCGTCACGCTTTCCGTCAACAGGCGCAGCGCCTCGTGTCCGCCCAGCAAGAAATCCGGAACCTGTCCGCCGCGCTCGCTGCGGCGCTGGACGAACCGCAGCCAACACCGGGAGCACCTGCACCATGAGGACGACAGGTGAAGAACTCTTCTGGGTCAATGCCTGCCGTGTCCTTCGGGATATCGACATGCAGCACCTCGATCCGGTGCACGGAGCCGCCGCCAACGTCGTGCGGCAGTGCCTGAACACAAGGCATCGCCCGACCTACCATCAACAGACGTTTCTGGAGGCGGAATCTCCAGCCCTTCTGGCGTACCTCGAAAAGCTGGCGTCGTCGGGCGATAGCGCCGGATGGCGGACGCTTCGGGATCGTATTCAGGTCCATGCTGAACTTCTCGGGGAAACCGACATACAGCCATGTCGTCGGCCATGGCTGGCGGCAATCTGGCACGCGCTCCCCGAGCTGGCTGCGATAGGTCAGTCGATCCTCGACAAGCCATCACCCCCCCAGAGTGTGGCCGATTTCGAAGTCACAATCGGGCCGGCGGATGCAGGCTCGGCGTCGGGGAACGGTGGAGACGAGAAAGGCAGCGCGGGGAAAACCGGATCGGCAGGAACGGTGGCGAAACTGAAACCCTCTGCACGGCTGAAGCTGCCGATTGTCACGGTTATCCTGACCGAAGCCGAAAAGAAGGCGCTCGACCTCGGCGACGACGCCAGCGATGCCGACGCGAAGAACGACATCACGCCCGTCAACCCTGACGGGACGAATGGCCCAACAGGCCCGAAGATGCCAGGAGGTTTCAAATGATTGATCTGCTGGCTGAACCGCCGTCCACCGATATCGCATGGCAAATTGTCAACGCGGTGCTGCCGAGCGAGGCGACGACGATGTACGGCCGCGTCCTCCAGGTCTTCAATTCGGTCCTGTTTTTTCTCGGCGGACTCTTTTTCGCCTTCCAGTCGTTACAGGGCATCGTCGCCTCGGCCCGCACCGGACAGGCACTCGGCGAACGGTGGCATATCATATGGACACCGCTGCGCGTTGTCGTTGGCCTCGGCCTGCTCATCCCAACGCCGCAGACTGGCTTTTCCTCTGTTCATTACCTCCTTCGAGATTTTGTTGCCCGTCCCGGTATCAATCTCGGCAATGCCCTGTCGAATACGGGCATCACCACCGTCGTGAAGGAGGGCGTCACCATCACGCCCGCGTCCTCGAACGGATCGAGCATCGCGATGATGGTGCTGCGGCACGAAGTATGTGCGGCGGTCTACAACCAGGCGGGCAATCTTTGGGGTTGGAATGCGCGACTGCCCGATCCCGACGGAAATGTATCCGGTCTTGGCATTCTGGGATACGACAAGCGGATCACCTGGGCATATGGTCCGACCTGTGGACAGTTCTCCGTCAGCGCGCTCGAGGATCGCGCCACATTCTCGAATGCGAGGCGGGAAGCCATAAAGGCGTTCGTAAACGCCTTCCGGGCGGAGTCCGCCAGATATGCGCGGCTTGCCGCCGAAACCTCCGGACTGTCGTCGGCGGGTTCGGCAGCAAAAGCGGTGACGTCCAATGTGCTGTCGCCCGATCTCGTCCAGCGCATACGTTCGATGGGAGCCGCCTATGATCGTGCAATGACGGCAGCCGCAAAGGAAGAGGCAAAGACCGTCGCGACCGCCTCCCGTGACGCTCTTGTAAGGGATGCCCGTGAACAGGGGTTCCTGACGACGGGCATGTACTGGAGCACTCTGGCGCAGGTTTCGGAAATCACGACGGCGATGACGAACGAACGGCCCGAGGATACACCGCCCCGTATTGATGGCGACTTCGGTGAAGCGATCCAGAAAGCGTTCGACGCGCTTCGCTTGCAGGTGTCGGGCGAAGCGGAACGGCAGGCGTTGAGCGCCAACGAATTTGCGGCAGCCGGCGACGAGACTGCT
Source organism: Rhizobium rhizogenes (assembly GCF_002005205.3). The sequence continues at coordinate 273,250 of NZ_CP019701.2, forward strand.
GACCCCGCCACGAAAATCATCGCGCCGATATCGCGCTCGATCATCGAATGGGCCGCGACGTCTGCTGACGATGGGCAGCCTCGTGATGAAATGGGCATTCTGGTTTCTTCGGGTCATGCGATGATGGCGGGTGTCTCCGCCGCCGTCGCCGCGGGTGGCATAATTGCGGGAGTTGCAGGTAACAAGGTCGCTGAGTTCTTCGGAGCGGCGGCCATCGACTATTTCCTTGACTGGTCGAGGTTCGCCATCATTCCCGTGTGGATCATGGGTGCGCTCAGGGCCTACGTTATCCCCATAATGCCGCATGTCTTCATGTTGGTGTCCGGCGTAGCCCTGCTCATTTCCGTGATGGAGGCGATGGTTGCCCTGACGATCTGGTGTCTCCGCTGGCTCAAGATGGACGGCAACGATGATTTCGCAGGAGACAGCGTCAAGCTCGGTCTTCTCTTCCTTGTCAATATCTTCCTGCGGCCGGCATTGGCCATGCTCGCGGTGTTCGCTGCCTATGGGGTTTTTAATCCTGTCCTCGGAATGCTGGACCGTCTGTGGGCAACCGCTTTCCTCGCGCAATCGGGCGGGCACATTGTCGGCCTTCCCGGTTACATCGTGATGACCTTCGGGCAGACGTACATGATCTGGTACGTCGTTCTCAAGACCTACGGGCAGATATGGGCTCTTCCTGACCGCGTTCTGGCCTGGTCCGGCCAAAGCACATCCTACGGCGAATCCGGGCTCGTTTCCGGTGCGTTCGGCGGAATGATCTCGGTTGCCGGACGCGGGATGATGCCCAAGAATATTCTTCCAGGGCTTTCGAAAACGGGAGGGAAACCGAAATGAAAAAACTCATGATCTGGACAGCAGGCGGATTTGGTCTGGCGCTGGCCTGCGGCTTGGCGGGGTTGCCGTACCTGTCGGCCACGGTCTTCACACTGACAGTGTTTTGCGCATTACAGGTCCTCGCCGTCTGGTTCTTTGGTTTTGTGTGGTCTCTGCCTGATCGTATCGAGGCATGGGCAGAAGTTCCTAGCTCAATTACAATCGGCGGAAATCGGGAGTGCGAGAAATGAAGTTTCTGGTGATCGCTACCGTCATCGTTGCGGCAATCTCGACGGGAAACGTGAGCGCCGAAACCTTCCGGTTTCCCGTTGCGGCACGGGCGGCTTATGGCGTCCCGCAGGTGGACATTGCCATGTCCGTGTACATGCACCCTGATTGTGCGGGCCGCTGGTCCGTCGAATACCCGGCAGGCTTCGCGTTTCGACGTGGGGGACCGAATGGGGGGAACCTCTACGGCAACCCTGGCAAGGGTGCGTATGACGTCGCCATAAAAACAGACGCCTGCCCGTCGCGGGATTCCGATTACGTGGAACCGGCCCGCACGACCTGGCACAAAATTGTCGTCTATTAAGGAGACCCTGTGAAAACGACCCTGACCACCATTTTCATCGCTCTGGCGACCCTCTCGGCTAACGCAGGATCGCTCCTGCAGCCGCCCGCCGACGCGCTGCGCGTCGAGTTTGTGAGTCCCGACACGACGAAGACCGAACGCCTCAAAGCAGGCCAGCCGTTGACCGTGGGCGTCGTCGTCACGAGGTCGACGGGGGCCGTCCAGATCATGCCGACGGCAAAGCCGGACTGGATGACCTTCAATACGAGTACCCATCAATTTTCAGGGGTCCCCGTAGAAGGGGAGCATGAGCTCGCCGTGCGGGTAACTGATGCCGGAACGGGGCAGACGGCGACCGGTATCCTCTCTTTCGCCATTAAAGGCGTCGCAGAGTAAGTTTTAAAATACATTTTACAACTTACTGTTTTTACGCAGGTAATTGCGTTTTCCCGTTGACGCGCTGACGTGGCCCCGGCATCCTTAAATCATCGAAGGGACGCAAGGAACTTCGGTTGTTATCTTTCCCCATGAGGGATTAGGAGAGATCAGGTCTTTGACTTGAAATGTCCGGTATCGTTCCCTACGAGGGATCATTTCGACCGCCGAAGGCGGCTCTGCAGTATATGGCGTTATCGGAATTCAAACTGACGAGACTGGCGTTGACCGCCTTACGGGCGGATTTGGAAAGGGCAGCAGAAATGCCGCCCTTTTTGGCCTCAGGATCGTCGGTTAGACTTCACCCCCTTAACGCGTCACGTGAAAATCCATGACGTCATCGGATGCATCGCCCTGTTCCGACTGGTGCCAACTTGAAGTGACGCCCTGCATCAACTCCTTGAGATCGATCGGGCGCGGACGGCGGCGCTCTACTCCACCCTGCGCGGGTTCGGGGTTATTACCGTTGCGAGCATTCTCAAAGGCACGGTAATGGCGCAATGCCTGACGAAGCTCGGACTTGGTGCCATTGGAAAGGGCTTCGAAACCTGACGCGCTTTCCAGGGCCGCGATCTCCAAGGCTTCATTCTCGAAGGTGCGGCCAAAGAGCATATAGCGAGCACGCCCGAGGCTCGACTTGATGTTGCGTGCGGTTGCGCGTGAGCGCTGGTTGCCACGAACAAGCCACTGCATGAAGCGTTCCTCGGTCTTCGGGGAAATCTTTCCCGTCTGACGATCGAGGATGACCTTTCCGATGATTTCGGCGGCCGTGGGCGGGACGGCGTTGGCGATCATCACCATGATGCGACGCTTGTTCTTCGAACACCATGTCCAGTCCTCGGGAAACCCCTGAATACGGGACAGGAATTTCTGGTGGCCGATAGCTGCATCCTCCAGCGGAGCGCTGTCGTTCGGGTGCGCCTCGTATTTCGCCTTCAGCGCTGCCGACGGAGGCTCACCCGAGGTTCTGGTGATAGTCGCATAGGGCTCATCAACGCTACGGACGGCACGGCCGGCGCGCAGAGGTCGCGTGTAGATGTGTCCTTTCGCGATGATGTCGAGATTGTACTCCGGTCGCCACTGGTTCTCCGCAGTCGGCATTTCGCCCATCGCCTGCGTGAATGCGTGTCGCACAGTTTTTGGAATGTCGGTGGCAGCGTCCTCGATAGCACCTTCGATGAAGCCATCACGTTCGCCGAGACGTCCGATAACGATCAGGCGACGTCGCGCCTCTGGCGTGTTGTAATAGGAAAAGTCGACCCGGCACTCGGAGATGCCGTAGCCAGCTCTCTTGAGCATGGCTCGTGCCTCGGCCCACGATTGGGAGCGTGCTGCCTGGACGACGTTTTCCATGATGAACCATTCAGGGCGCACCGCCGCGACGGTAATCGCGTATGCCAGGGTCAGTCGGGCGTTCTTGCCTTCGACACGCTGGCCGGCCACGGAGAAATCCTGGCATGGAGGGCCACCCGCGATGAGGTCGGGTTTCAGGTCAACGATATCCGGGATAATGCTGAGAAGATCGGACAGGTCACGCTGATGAACGTGGTCGCCAATGTTCGTGCGGTAGGTCTCGACTGCGTCCGGCATGCTGTCATAAGCAGCGACGACATCAAAGCCAGCGCGCTTGAGACCAAGCGACATACCGCCCGCACCACAGAAAAGTTCAACAACCTTCATTCGATCTTCCTTTCACGACGCCCGTTTCACCCGCTGTGTAGCGGTGGCGCGTTAATGGAAGTCCGAAAAAACCGTTAAAGGTTTAGCGAAGGTGTAAATTTTCAAACATGAAAACGAAACAACCATCACGTATTTCTACATGATGGTGAGGCGGATGATCTCCGCATTTCAATGTGTGTCTTCACGTTGTTCGATCTCGCGGATCAGTTCCCATGCATCGCCAAGGGCGGCGTGGACTTTCTCCATCCGTTTCGCGACCGCAGCCCCGTCACGTGTTCCGAGGTCGGAGAAGCGGGCTGCTATAGAGCCTACCTCATTGCGGAGACGAGAATATGTGTCGCGATTCATGGGGAATTTTTCGGCTGGTATATCGGAGAATTTGGTCATGATTTTTCACGTGCTCTCATGTCGAAAGGCGAACGTAAGCAGTCGCAAGCGAATTTGCCGCGCCGTAAGCAATCATGGCGGCACCCAGAAAGTTGAAGACTTTGTTTTGCCAACGCGAACAGAGACTGTTGTCGCCAATGATAGCCAAACCGAAGAAAAGGAAGAGCAAGTTCATATTGGACATTCTCGTCAGCTCACCGTCGCTGTCGCAGGATAGCGAGAGCAACCGCGGTCGCGTTTTCGCCACCAATGCGACTGAACCGCCACCATGTCATATTCTCCGATAGCTCGTCGGCAATCCCCGAGAAGTCGGCGGCATGTAACATTGCAGCGAGGATTGGCCGCTCCTCGGTTTCGAGATCGCCGAAGAGTTCGCGCGCTGCTTTGATCATCTGGCCGTCGTCGTCGTTCGCAGCGATGAAACGCGCCGTGTAATCATTCCAGTCCTGGGATTGGGCGAGCGCGGTAGCGAACCGCAGCCTATAGGCTATGTCTTCGACGGGCGGCAAGTTTTTCCATGTATTGAAGTCCATTTCCGGCATCCTGTTCCCTCCTTAGGCCTCTGTCTCGATGGATTGCACTCCCGTCGGCCTGAATGCGGCTGCCAGAAAACGATCCCGTGCCGCCTCGGCCTTCCCCACCGCCCGGGTGATGGCGTCCGTGTCGCGGAAATCGCATATATACTCGATCATGTAGCTTCCTAGATGCTGGCGCAGCACGCGACGGGCGTCCTCATCGCCCTCGCCATCGCTCCCGATGAGATCGAACCGGACGCAGCTTTCGCTGGGGATGTTCTCGATAATGGGCTCGACCCATTCGAAGTTTCCCGCTGGATCGACAATCGCCAGTTTGCCGTCGAAGCCGAAGTCGTCGAATTTGAATTTCGCGTTCATGCATGTTTTCCTTGTTTGATGGCTTTTTGAACGAGGGTGGTGACAACCTCCCGGATCGTCATTTCATGTTGCGCGGCGTGAACCTTCAGCGCTGTCAGCGTTCCGGAAGGAAGGTCCACCGTCAGTCTGTCCGCGCGGCCTCGTCGCGATGGGCGGCCTTGTTTGGTGAAGGATGCCTGAACCATGTCACGCATCCTCGATCACAAAGAAGCGGGCAATCGTGTCTTCGTTGGCGTGCTGTTCGGCGAAATCGCGAGCTTCCGACGTGTCAATAGCATGCAGCCCCTCGCCACCTGACCGCCCGCTCTGGACAGACTGAGCCCACCGGGTCATCGCTCCTCCGTGCCCAGCGAGGAAGAAACGTCCGCGAGGCGTTCGGTACAGAGACGTGACCTCGTAACGAAAATCTCCCCTATCGGAGTCGCTCTCGAAAGAGCAGATTTCCTCCGCCGTCGCCGTGTTGTAGCGGAGACCGTCGATGATTTTGCTGATGTTCATTCCATTCCCTTTCCATTGACCTTCGGGCAAAGCTTCGCCGCCGCGCGAAGGCGCGTTATTCTCTGTTTCTACTTCCATTTTCAGGAACTCATTTGATGTGGACAGGTGCGTTTGTGACTGCCCACATACAAAGTGTTGGAGCATTCCGACGGTGAGGCAAGAGCGAAAATGCGCCGACGGTGAAGTTTTTTACGGCACCAGGACAGGGCCGCTGACGATGCGGCAGATTGCGTCCTCGACGGCTGCCACCGCCTCCTCGCGCGTGTGGACGATACCGCTGGCAAGGGAGCGAAGGCGCTGCGGATAGCCGTCCTTATCGCGAGACTGCATGTCTGGAATGTCGACGGAATAAACCCACCGTGCATCGGGGCATTTCCGGAGCTCTTCGATCCAGACGCACATCACATGCGGATATGATGGATGATCGACCTCAGCGGCATCGTGGACGGCGAACTCGTATTCGGCGTTGTACCAGTCAATCGCGATAGCGGTCATCATGCATGCCTCCTGACGAGTTTGCCGACGATCAGCAATGGGAGCACGATCCAGACAATGAGGTTGCCGGCCTCGACCGCATCCGGGGCTTTGATGGCGACGGTGTAAAGGATTGCAAAAAATAGCATGGCAATCGGCAGGCAGAGGACTCGTAAAACAAGCATGTCATGTTCCTTTATGTGGGAATGTGGGTTTCAGGTGCGCGAAAAACGCCGAAATGCCTGGATACCGTCACGTTGGATTTCCCGTTTCATCTCGTCCGCGGCACCGGGTAGACGTGACTTCCCGACGAGGCGGCGCACGGACGTCGCCTTCTCTACCGCGTAGATGGATGCCACGTAGCAGAGGAGACCCCCGCACGGTGCCCGCTCGTTAACCTCCTCGATCAACAGGTTAAAGGTCAGACCCGGAATGAGTGTGGTCTTTACGGCCATTTTGAACCTCTAAAGCGGCTGTTTTCATTGGCCTATTTATAGCATTTCGGGAGAATCGAGCCCAGGGAATAACGCGGCATGGTTGAGTTGTGCCGGAGGGGCCGTTAACGAGATTGGTAGAATTTTAAGAATTCCTGGTTGAAACCCGTGCTCCCTGTTCGATCCTGCCGGAGGCTGGTCGAACCCGCGCGTAGCGCGTCTTGTGATGCTCCCCGTCCCGATGCCTCCTCGATTGCCGACGCTCGGAGCGGCAGTCACCCGGAGGGCCGTAGCACCGTGGAGGACGCCGCGGCGTTGACAGAGTGAGAACGGTGGCAGGATGGATGCTTAGGGGTGGAAAAGGATTCAGGCGTAGTCTGACCTATTTGGTCGACAAGTGGCGTGTAGCCTGCCAAGGCGGCAAGAATTGGTAGTTTGGGGGCAACAGGCTCCATAACCCTATTCACATCCGGGCAGGTCTCTTACATTCTGCCCGGACATCACTTCGAGAAATGGCTTTAGGTATTTTGGACTAAGTTAAAGTTATCGGCGCGCTTCAACTAAACTTAAATGCTTCCAAAGCGATTTATGGAAGGCCATGCGTTCGGCGTCATTCAGTGTCGCGTTTCCCCTAAACACCCACCGATGCCGTACACGTCGTTTTCCTCGCTGATCAATTGCAACGAAATCATTTCCTACCACACCAATTCGATAGAGATCGGAAAGGACTTTTCCAAGATCGTGTTTTTTGAACATGTCATTGATTGCTCTGTCTGTCTTATGGCGATTTTCAACACGCTCAATTATGTCCCCTTTAAAGAAGTGGGTTTTAAAGCCTAAGAATAGTTTTTGAAGTGCATCGATCTCGATGTTGGAATAGGTAGCTAGCAGCTCTTCGGTAATTTCAAGCCACGTTTGTTTCGAGTATTCCGTGGAGGTTCTATCGAAGTGTTCAGTGCTAAATTTTGCGTCACTGTCACGGAAATCCCTCGCGACCCTTAATAGTCTGACGACATCTCTCGGTCTATAATATGACGAATTTAGTATAAATCGAAAGAATTCTTGGTTGTTGATGTTGTCTGGAAAGAATGTTTTCCAGACGCTATCTTCGGATATTTTTGCGGATACAGCGATTTTCTTCTGTATGAGTCGCATGAGTGGATGGTCAATACTATCTTTCCCGTCTGACCAATCCAACCTTATGCCATAGTCGTCAATGTCTCGGCCAATCTCGTGGCCTAGCTCCAATACAGAATGAAGAACTTCTGTGCGGAGTGTAGAGCAAAGGAATATACTTCTTCCAGCTTCGGCAGATTCAGCGTTTATGTGAGAAATTGCATATATTAGATCACGTATTATTCGCCTGTCTCGATCAAATTGGTCGTTAGTCTCGTGAAAAAGCTCGAGTTCATCAAAGAATATATATAATGGAGTCAGATTTCTGACGCCTTTTAGCAAAGCAGAGCACGTTCTGTTTAAATCTGATAGAATAACCTTTCCGCCATCAGAATCTTTCTGAAGCTCCAAGCCTACCTCAGCCGCGATGCCAAACGCCTCGCCCGAGAGCTTTGCTGAGCCGGACTTAATTGCAGAAAAAAGGGATGCTATGGAAGAGAATGAGAACCCCGTATTAGTGCCTGTGAGTTTATACAACTTTACAGCATAGTTCTCATTGTTTCCAGAATTGCATAAAAGAGAGGCTATTCTCTGGTATATCAGCCACTTCCAGGCCTCTTTGAAGTCTTGGTTGAAAATGTCGCCAGTACTGCTGTTTATTATATTAAAACCAGCGCCTTTTGAGAGATTTTTTCTATCTTCCTCAGATACGTGCGATTTGAATAAGACAACTTCTGATAAATATGATTTGTTAACGCAGCTGTCATGCAGATACCTTATGAGTGCAGTCTTTCCTGTGCCTTTTAGACCCAAAATGAAATATTTTGAGCCATTCAACATCGATTCTATATCTATACTTTCGGGTATCGAGTAGGAGTCAAAAAAAACACTTTCACGGGCGCGAATTTGTTTAAGAATTTCATTCTTAGCATCAACGTCGCCAAAGTTTATATCTTTTAATTTCATCGGAATCTCCTTTCTGTCCAAAATAATCCGTTCATCCTAAAAATTTGTTGCAACCTCAAATCGATTAGTTGGTGCGATACGGCCATCGCGGGCGTCCACAAATGGCTCTTCGACAAACCGAGTAAGTAATTACCACGCCAAGTGCTGGCCTCTTGCCTGTGAAAATTATTTGTAAATCTACCTTGGAAAATAGCAGCTTTCTTAATCGGATATCTTACGCAACCTTTAATCGCCATCGGGCACATCTGACCCCGCTTGATTGAGCAAAGGGGGTAAGACGTGAAACCAATACTGATGTGCGTGATGGCGGCGCTGCTGCCGTTCGCGGCGCATGCCGAGGACAGCATCTGGCCCGGAGAATACGCCGGCGATTGCGGCGACAGGGTCCAGTGCATCATCGAGATTTCCGACGGCGGCGGTGACAAGGTCGACGTTAAACTCGTCGTCGCCAACCGCGTCGATTTCAACGACGTCAAGTGCAAGCTCGAAGGGCGTTTTAGCCGTTCGGCGGTGTTGGGCATATCCGGGACATTCAAGGGTGCGCCAGACGTGCTGATCGGCAGGTATCCGGAGGGTGTCGAGGTGTTCGGCATACCCAAAAAGGCGTGCGGCCTATCATTGAACAAGAAATACGTGATGTTTGGAGACTGAGATCATGAAGACACTTTTGAGAATGACTCTGTTGTCCGCCGTCGCGGTCGCTTCGCCTGTCCATGCCGGAACGCTGGATACGTCGATCCTCGACCTCAAGGTCGGCATGCCCTTCGGGAATGCCATGCAATGGGTGAAGGAAAGAATCCCGAATGCCAAGACCCTCATGGCGGACCAGGCACGAGGGTCGGACGGAAACAGGTTTTTCACGTACCTGCAACTGACGACGTCGGGAACCACGAGCAAGGGCATTGAGAAGCTCAAGGCCGAGAATGGATTCCTCGGAGAGACCTGGACGCTCTATGGCGGCGGGCCGGCCTCGGGAACGCAGGCTGTCGGGATAGCGAGGTCCGTGCGCTACGAGAATGGCAAGGGACCTGACGTCGAGGAGATGAGAAAGGCGCTGGTCGCCCGTTACGGCGAACCGTCGAAAACGGAGGATGACGGCGAGGAGCTATATTGGGTATCGAAGGATACGGCATTGAACCAATCTTCCTCGACCTGCGCGCCGGACTATCGCAGCCTGAAATATTCCCCGGACTGCGGCACCTACATTTTCGCCTCTATCGACGCGGGCCGTGACCGCCTCGTTACCGAACTGTCGATTTCCATCCTCGACCATGATCTGGCGATTTCCACGATCACGGCGGAGCGGGCCGCATTGCAGAAGGCAGCGGACGAGAAAATGGAAAGCGACCGTCAGAACAGGGCCGCCGTGCCGAAGCTCTAAGATCATCTCGGCCCGATGGCCGATGCGATTGACAGCGTGGCGAGGTGCGCCACGCTGCGGGCACCGAACGCGGCCTTGAGCTTTTCGAGCTTGTGCTCGACGGTGCGGGGTGAGAGGCCGATCCGAACGCCGATATCACGTGCGGTATATCCTTCCCGTAGCAACTGGAGGATCGCGAGTTCGGCGATGTCCGGTTCGGGTGCCGGCTTTGTCGTAGGCAGCAGGCAGCGGATGCGGACCAGCGAAACACACCATGAGCCATGCCGTCCCGTATTTCTCGATGGAAGGATGATGCGGTCCCCGAACATCCTGACATTGGAAAGACAGCCGTCGACACTCTCGATCTCCGGGCGCGCCTGTGCAATCGCCCGCTGCCTGCCTGCAACCATCGTTCCGAGCGTGAATTGCCGATCCAGGAGATGGCGAAACGGCAGGTCCGTTCCCGCGGGCAAGATGTCCGCCAGACCAGACGGAACCTCGTAACCGCGAATGAGCGAAAGCGTCCAGTCGAGCGGGTCGGTCGCCGCTGTCCCGGTAACGGTGAGGATCATATCGGGGGCGAGGTAATCCGCAACGCTGGCGCAGATGATATCCGCGCCGTCGGTATCGGCCCCGGCACTGATCCAGGCATCCATGAGCCGCGCCGCGCATCGATCGAAACTGAGCGGCTGCCGTGTCCGGTATGGAAACGAACCCTTTTGTCATCACCGCCGAACAGGCTTTGTTCCTTGCATAAGCCCTTGCCACGATTTGCAAATCGAAAGGGTCGCACGACCGCATGTCCACCCCACGAAAGGGTTCCTTTTTGTCAAGGTGGCGGTGCTGCGGGGGCGGCCGGCACAGGATTTCGGACAGCATGGCAATGATAGGATACGCACGGGTCTCGACGAACGACCAGAACCTCGACCTCCAGGTGAACGCATTGCGTTCGGCCGGTTGCGGTCGCGTGTTCGAGGATCATGGCATCTCTGGCTCTGTCGAGAGGCGAAGGGGCCTGAATGCGGTGCTAAGGACCCTCCGCAAGGGCGATACGCTGGTGGTATGGCGGCTGGATCGCCTCGGACGGTCGATCCGCCACCTGATAGACGTCATCAACAAGCTTCAGGTGCGGGGTATCGAGTTTCGCTCGTTGACGGAAAACATCGACACCAGCTCGGCGGGAGGTAGGATGGTCTTCCATGTCATCGCGGCCATGGCCGAGTTCGAGCGGTCGATGATCAGCGAACGGACAGTTGCCGGAATGGCGGCGGCGCGCCAGCGCGGCCAAAGCCTCGGACGTCGCCGCTCTATGACGGAGGAGCAATGCGCCGAAGCCGTCAAGGCGCTGCGGCATGGCTGTGAAAGCCTTGCGGACGTCGCTCGTCGTTACAACGTCCATCCCCGGACGCTGAAACGGCTGATCGGTTAAACGATAAGTGTTGCATGCCCTGGATTGCTCGGCGAGTACGAGGCTGTTGTCAGCGTGGGTGCTGAAGGCAGCTAGCCGGACGGCATCCCGCGTCTTCAGCCCCTATAAGAATAATTCCTTACTATATAAGGAAAACGGGACACTTTCAGTTATGCATTTGATTTAATTGATATATATCGACTAAGGATTCGTTTTCCATTTCAGGACTGCCGGTCACAGGAAGATATTGTGCCAGCGTTGCGGCATCAGGGGTCTGCCATTCCCCGGCCTTCTCGAGTTCCAGCATCTGCAAAAGATGATCCCGGCCGTCGAGGTAGTCATCGCCGCTGGCTTCGAACCAATCCCGGATGTAGGCCAGTCTTGCGAAGCTTTCAGGAGAGGTCTCGGCGGTCTTGTCCATGAAGCCAAGAACATAGTCGGCCATCTGAAATGCATCGTAACACGATGGGAAACCTCCGATGAATGATCGCAGGTCATGCATGATTTTTGCCAAGCGTCTGGTGGCTTTCTTGACTCCGGGATCGTTGATCTTTTCGGTAAGGTCGGCAAGGTTCCCCGCCATGTCGTCACCGGCGAACGAGTGATATGCCCGCTCGATCCATGGCAGGACAGGCGTCATGTCAAACAGCAGGCGTTCCATCCGGAAGATCGCCTCCAGCTTTTTCACGGGATAGAAATGGCCGGACACGCTCATGTCGATGATGGACATGACATCGACGACGATCGGGTCGGCCCAGAAGTAGTTATGTTCGGCCACGGCGACAGGTTTGGGAAGCTGGATAGCCGGATAGCGTCCCAGGCGTAGGGCCTCCGCGATCCAGGTGTTCGCTTCGGACAATGAAGGGAACCGACGCCCTCGACGGATGCCGCAAACAGCCCCGATCGTGAAGATATTATAGCCGACGCCCGCTCCCGAAATCTCCGAGAGCAGCGTGGCAAGTTTCTTTTTCCTTGAGGCCTGTGTCGTCACCGGAACATGACGAGGGCTTCCATCATCCCACAGCGCCATGGCGAGGCGTTCCAGTTGAAGGATACCTTCGGCCTTTGAATCGAAAGTCGCATCGAGGATGCGGATAAGCTGCTGAGCTGTCTTCGACAGCTTGCGGATTTTCGCATCCCGTCTTGGGGCTATACCCTGTCTCGCGAGATGTCTGGCGACGGTGCTTTTCGATTGTCCGGTGATCCGGGCCGTGTTGCGGACGGACGCCCTTCCGAAATCCTCCCCGGAAAACTGGAAGGCGACGGGGGTAGCGAGGAAATCCCTTGCCCTCTGTTCGCGGCTGCGCTTGGGTTTGTAACGCGGGATGTTGTACCTGTTCATCGTCCAGCGGAAGACGTCGTTAATGAGCCTGTGATCGTCGTTGCCGTTCGGGCCGCGGGTTTCGCGCCAGTTGCGCATGAAGCCTTCGCAGAAGCCGCGCAGGCGTTCGGCATCCTTGCCTTGTGCATTCACGAAGGAACGAGCTGCCTTGCTCAACGCTTCGAATTCTTCCTGATTGTCGCTCACCCAATACTGCCGTTTTCTTGAAAGCCCTTATAAATATGCTGGGGCCATTTCGGGCGGATATCAAGGGTGGCCGGGGGCACGCCATAAGGTGAATGGAATGATCGCCTCCACGTCGAGGTCCGAGCTAGGTGACCATTCTCTTATCAGCAGAGTCGCCGTAAGATAATTTTATTCTTTTGTAAATATTGCAACTCTTGATTGCTGCTGGTTTTGTGAAAGGAAGAAGGTGTATTCTGACGATGGGCTTAGCTGGTTTCTTGAGAGAGCCTCAACACTTAGTCGCCCGAGAGCGCATGCTGCACATGAAAGCAACGCTCGACATGAAGGTGGCTGCCGCTACGTGCGGCTATCAACTCCATATGACGGAACCTGAGATCGACAATAACGGCTTCGACTTCACCATTGCGCATCGGTACGATCACCTGCACGTTCAAAACAAGGCGACGATTAGTGGGGCAGGGGTTCGTTCTTGGGATTTTCACCCATTACTCTTCCAAGTTCCTTTTCTCGAACGGGACATCTCTCCCTGCGTAGATGGCTATCCGGTTGGTGGCACGGAGGGTGCGATGGGCGGAGCGCTGCTTCATGTCGTTTCGAAAGAAGCCGCCGAAGATGGACGGCTTGACGTCAAGTATTACTACTTCGACATCTTTTATGTAGCCGCAGTCGAGCAAGGTCTTTGGGTAAGCGAAAAGTTCGGACGCGAGGAAGCCCAAAGTATCCTCCGAAAGATCAGGAATGGCAATTGGAGCGAGCGAATAAACCTGCCCTTGCGAGCGTTTCTGCCAATCAGTTCTCCCGCTGCCATTTTGGCATTCCGCTTCCACATGCCGCGACCATCTAATTACGTCAGCATGGGGCATAAGTGTCCCAATGGCCTTGAGGAGCTTTGGCGTGCGGAGGTCAGGCATTGGCTTCCCCCAGATGCGCTGGCTTGACGCAGTGAGGTGCAAGCATGACTCTGTCAAATCAGTTAGTTGATCGAGCGCACGATTGAGCACCGTGCTTTCAGCAGCAAGCATACTTAACATTGCTGGGAAAAGTTGAGCGATAGCAAAGTCCAAGCATCCATATCCTGGTCTGTGAGGCTCGCTCCCGCGAACTCAAATATTGGATAGCATTGCTTCTCCGAGCTCTAACGATTCGGCGCGCATTCTGCCACTGGACGGACGATTTCGACCCATTTCATTTTAACGAGGCCGCAAGTGTCATCGTCCTTGCGAAGGCAGCGACGTAGGCAGGGTATCTAGCGCATACGGAATTTGTCGCACCCAAGCATCACGCGACGCGCGGCCGACCCTTCCGACAGAGTAGGTGCGATCTGTGGATTGCGAGCTTTCCTGAACATTGGAAGTCAAGCAGCGTTTCATGCTCCCTAATGTTGGAGTCCTCACTACCCTTGGGATGTTCCCAGGGGCTGCCATTCAGATTTGAGTCTGCCATATTCATTGAGTACAGCGTTCGTCCAGATCGTCATGGCCTTGCGCTTTAAATGGAGGTGCTGCGCGCCACCGTACGCAAGCCGTGTAATACGGGCAATGCGCTGCTCTCGTGAATCGTCGTTGTCGACGTCGAGCTTGTCGGTGCGTCTCACTTCATGAGCTAGGACCACAGACGCCCCGCCCGGAATTCCTGCGTCGTCGAGGACTCTCGTAATCGTCCGGCGTAGGTCATGCGGGGTCCACCATTTGATGCCGTTAACGGCCAGAAGATCGACTGCGGTTGCGCGCTTTTTCGTAAGGGTATCACGCGCGCCGAGGCGCTGGACAACGGCGAGGGTTGACGATCGGTGAACATGAATGTCGTCCTTCCCTCGTTCTGATGGCAATAGCCACTGGCTTTCCGTCCTATTCACCAGTTCAAGCTTTTGAGCCATATGCTGGACCAGCCGGGGAGGGATCGGGAGAACGTGGGCAACGCCCGCCTTCATAATGCCTTCGCCCCATGCGGCGAGATACCAGCCTTCATTCTCGGGATCAGGGATGTAGTCCGTTTGTTGGATCGCGAGGGCTGCGCCCTGCCTTTGGGCAGTCAGGCATACCCAATGAAATGCCGCGGCCACACCATCACGGATTCCATGTTTGTGATCATGCTTTGCCTGCATACGCCCCGGGAGACGCTTCCCGGTGTAGATATCTGTGAGGACGAGGGTCTTCGCTAATCCTTCCAAGCCGGGATTGCGGGTGCGGGGTTTCACAGTACGTCCAACTGTCAGGAGTTTCCACCAGGGCTCGACACGATCAAGACCGGACTGGCCGCCATGGACAGACTGACAGTAGCTGAGAATACTGCTGACGTTCGACACGGCTTTGCCTGCGGGGGAGGGGGACGAGTGTTTCTTCAGCATGACGTCGCGAATGCGTTCTATGTCGGACCTCTTGAGGTTCACGGCTGGCATGTTGAGAAGGTCGGCAAATTCGGGTTTTGAAAATGTCGATTTTAACGTGGAGACGGTCGTTTCCCTCCACGGCTTCGCTGCCGTGTCGGCTGTCTTGTCCTCAATCGTTTTATCGATGCACTGCTGCAGGGTCCATGTCCCGATCTTGGGTCGCATTTCCCGCACGATGTCGTCGTGGGTGAGGTCGAGCTTGTTTTCGACGACGTGATGGTGCTGCCGAAGAAATTCTTCTGCGTATGGCTCTCCGCCAAAGTCGATTTGGCGCTTGACCTTCTCGGCGAGCTCGCGGGCTGCCTTGATTGATGAAATGTACCAGCCCTCTCCTTCGTGAGCCCATCCAAGGGTTTTACTAATGCCCTTGTATCGCAGGAAGAAGGCAACCTTCTCGCCTTTGAGGCGGAGTGACAAACCCGTGCATTTCAGGTCGGTGATGTAATGGTTGCCCTTGTGTCCCGGACGCGCTGCCTTGAGGAAGTCGGCGAGGTGAGAGGGGCGAAGCTCGGCTTTCTCGGAAATCGTGGTCATCGGAGTCTTCAATTCGTTTTCTGGAACACGTCTGGAACATATGCCTACCTGATTTGGTGTCTTTCAATAGGTGTCAGGCGGAGCGGGTGATGTCATAAATTGAAGGGATTTATCGAGAAAAATCTTTATAAGTCAATATATTGTGGGTAAAATAAAAGACACCGATTTCCATCGAAATCTTGCATTAACGTCAGGCCTTAGGTTTGTGGCACCTGAGGTCGGTGGTTCGACCCCACTCAACCGTACCATTCCCTTCTCCCGATAAGTTCAAATGCTACAAGGACTTACCGGGAGAGGGGAGTAACTTCCCCTTCCTGGCCATGGCTCCCGTTTCAGAAATCCCGCGAAAATGATGCGATGATCGTGCTGGTCCGTGCCGTTGCGTTGCGCAGCCTGTAGAGCCCCGCCGTTTTTCACGCAGGGAAAAACCATTTGGCTAAAATCTCTTGCGCTGGTATTGTCCACCCAACGAAACCTTATGAAAGCCAGCAGCATAGCGTCTACGCTTGTGCGCGGCGAAATGGACAAGACAGTGATCGACCCCGGAAACGGCCCAAAGCCGTCGGACCAAGGGGCATCGGTGGCGAACAAAGGGAAAGCGAAGCGATCCCGTCGTGGCAAGAAACACAAGCGTGACGGCAAACCCCGTGACGCCGCTGTGCTGTCGCATGATGTTGCCGCGGATGTTCCGGCCGGTTCCTCCTACGTATCGGCTCTAGAGCCGGATGCCGAGCCGCGCAAGAGAAAGCGCCGCAGGCGCTCTCGCGGCAAGGGCGCGGCCTCCCAGCAGGCAGCCCCCGCTGCCAGTGTGCAGGTGCAGGCTTCAACTGAAAACGACGCGACAAATCCATCATCCGTACCGCCGGGCGGCGGCCGAAAGTCACGCAACCGCAAACGCGGCCACCGTGATCCGCGCGGCCGCGATCCGCAGGGCCGCCCGCTGGTTTCCACCCATGCGCCAAGGCATGTCGGCAAGCAGGGCGGTCGTGCCAACGGCACGCACCCGGAATCGCATCGGCCGCAATCGGAGATATCCGCCCGCCACTCCGGCCGCCAGCACGAGCCTGGTCAGGAGCCGCCGGCGGACATGTATGCGGCGCTCGATCTCGGCACCAATAATTGCCGCCTCCTGATCGCGCAGCCGACAAGGCCCGGCCAGTTCCGGGTCGTTGACGCCTTTTCGCGGATCGTCAGGCTGGGCGAGGGTCTGGTATCCAGCGGCCGGCTTTCCGATGATGCGATGGACCGTGCCGTGGAAGCACTCAAGGTCTGCTCGGCGAAACTCTCCGGTCGTCCGATAAGACGCATGCGGTTGATCGCCACCGAAGCCTGCCGCGCGGCAACCAATGGCGAGGAGTTTCTGGCACGCGTCACCCGGGAAACGGGCCTGAAGCTTGAAATCATCAGCCGCGAGACGGAAGCCCGTCTTGCGGTGTCTGGCTGCGCCTCTCTTGTCGGGCGCGAAGCGCGCTCCGTCGTGCTGTTCGATATTGGTGGCGGATCGTCGGAAATCGCGGTCATCAAGGTCGGCGAAAACCGCTCCAACCGGCTCGCCAACCACATCACCCACTGGACCTCGCTGCCCGTCGGCGTCGTTACGCTTTCGGAACGTCATGGCGGGCGTGATGTGACGCCGGACGTCTTCGCCGCCATGGTGCGGGAAGTCGAGGGGCTGCTCGATGCCTTCCATTGCCCGCCTCTGGCGCCGCAAACCCATCACGAGGATTTTCATCTGATCGGAACCTCGGGCACGGTGACGACGCTTGCCGGCGTCCATCTCGATCTTCCGCGCTATGATCGCCGCAAGGTGGATGGCCTCTGGCTGTCCGATGCCGAGGTGACGGCGATGCAGGACAAGCTTCTGGCCTGGGATTTCGCGGGTCGCGCCGCCAATGCCTGCATCGGGCCTGACAGGGCCGATCTGGTTCTGGCCGGCTGTGCCATTCTCGAGGCCATTCGCCGCCGCTGGCCGGCGCGCCGGATGCGCGTGGCGGATCGTGGCCTGCGCGAAGGCCTTTTGACGGATATGATGGCGGATGACGGCGCATGGCGGCGCAACCGGATAAGGCGCATGCAGATGATACGGCAGGACAGGACGGAAGGTTTGACATGAGCAAGGCGCCGACAAGCAACAACCGCACCGGCCGCAAGATCGGCCAGAAGGTCAAGAAGACCAAGCTCAAGGCTTCCTCGCGCCGCTGGCTGGAACGTCATATCAATGACCCCTATGTGCAGCGCGCCAAGCTTGAGGGCTATCGCGCCCGCGCCGCCTTCAAGCTCCTGGAAATCAACGACAAGCACCAGATCCTGAAGGGTGCGCGCCGCATCATCGACCTTGGCGCCGCCCCCGGCAGCTGGTCGCAGATCGCGGCCAAGGTGACGGATTCGACCGAAGACGATATCCGCGTCGCGGCCATCGATTTCCTCGAAATCGACCCCATTCCCGGCGTCAAGATCCTGCAGCTCGACTTCCTCGATCCGAGCGCGCCGGAAAAGCTGATGGAGGCCGTCGGCGGCACGCCCGATCTGGTACTGTCGGACATGGCCGCACCGACCACCGGGCACCAGAAGACCGACCATATCCGCACCATGCATCTGTGCGAAGTCGCGGCCGATTTCGCCGTTCAGGTGCTGGCGGAGGGCGGCCATTTCCTTGCCAAGACCTTCCAGGGCGGCACGGAAAAGCAGCTGCTCGACATGCTGAAGAAGAACTTCAAGCAGGTCCTGCACATCAAGCCGGCCTCGTCACGTTCGGAATCGGTGGAAATGTTCCTGCTTGCCAAGCACTTCAAGGGCCGCAAGGGCGAGCCGCACCTCGATGCGGTAGCCGAAGAGGCTTCCGAAGACTGATCACTCCGCCGGTTGCGAGACCTTGCCGCGGTGGCCGGAGACGGCCGCCCCCGCATTGCTGTCCATGCGGATGATCGGCACGATGGCGAACAGCGAGACGAGCGCCACGATGGTGAAGGCGATGTGGAAATCGGCGAGCTGCAGATGTGTGCCGGACATCATGCTGCTGACTTCCAGAATGGAAGCGGCGAAAGCCACGCCCAGCGCCAGGCTGATCTGCTGCAGCACCGACGCCATCGAGGTCGCCTGGCTGGCCTGGCTGTCCTCGATATCGGAATAGCTGAGCGCGTTCGATCCGGTGAAGAAGAAGGACCGGGCAAATCCCGCCGTGACCAGGAAGATCATGATCAGCGGATAGGGCGTTTCCGGCGTGAAGAAGCTGTTGGCGAGCGTCGTGCAGGCGCCGACGATGCCGGCTCCGATCAGCGTCGAGCGGAACCCCGTTGCCGCAAACACCCGCTTGGCCATGAACTTGGTGGTGATCGCCCCGATCGCCCCGGCAAAGGTGATCATGCCCGACTGGAACGGATTGAGCCCGAAACCGATCTGCAGCATCAGCGGCATGAGGAAGGGAATGGCGCCCGTGGAAATGCGGAAAACGGTGCCGCCGACGGACGCCGCCCGGAAGGTCGCGTTCTGGAAAATGCGGAAATCCAGAATGGGGGCGGGGTGGCGCGCGGCGTGGCGCAGATAAAGAAAACCGCAGATAAAACCGATGATGGTGGAGGCGATGCCGATGGCCGGCGGCAGGGCGGGCAGGCTGACGACGGAGAGACCGAACACCACGCCGGAGGCGGCGATGCCCGACAGCACGAAACCCTTGCCGTCCATGGGCGGCGGGTTGGTGGTTTCGATTTCCGGCAGGAAGATCGTCGAGAGCCAGATGCCGATGACGCCGATGGGCACATTGATCAGGAAGATCCAGTGCCATGAAAAATAGGTGGTGATGAAGCCGCCGATAGGCGGGCCGGTCAGCGGCCCGACGAGCCCCGGTATCGTCAGCAGCGCCATGGCGGAGACGAGTTCGCTGCGCTTGGTCGTGCGCAGCAAAACGAGGCGGCCGACGGGCGTCATCATCGCCCCGCCCATGCCCTGCAGGAAACGCGAGAGCACGAATTCGAACACCGAGGAGGACACCGCGCAACAGATCGACCCCACCACGAAGACGCCGATGGCGAAACGGAAGATTTTCTTCGCGCCGTATTTGTCGGCCATCCAGCCGCTGATGGGAATGAAGATCGCCAGCGCCACCATATAGGCGGTCAGCGCGAGCTTCAGGGTAATCGGGCCGACATTGAGGTCGGCGGCAATTGCCGGCAGCGAGGTGGCGATGACGGTGGAGTCCATCTGCTCCATGAAGAGAGCGACTGCCAGGATGAGGGGAATGATGCGGTTCATGGGCTGCCTGCGGCTTTCCGCTGCGACAAGGATATCGCCGTTCCTCCTACGCCTGATAAGCCCGCTTGCCAACACGTTAATTATCAATTTCTCAAGTTGCGATCAAACCTGCGTGAGGCCGGTTTTCTTGAAACTTTCTCGCTCTATTGTCCGTTGGGCAAAGTGCAGTTGGTGATAACGGCCAGTTGGCGATATCGGAGACAAGATGATGACCCAATCCTTGAGCATGAGCAGACGCGGCCTCATCGGTGTAGCGGGCGCAAGCGTTCTCGGCGCACCGCTGTTGATGGCGCGCACGGCAACGGCCCAGACGAACCAGCCGCAAACCTCCATGGAGATCAAACACGCCATGCCGCCGGAAACCAGCCGTTTCAAGCTCGGTAATTTCGAGGTGCTCGTCGTGAAGGACGGCGCACGCGCGGCTCCGAACCCCGGAGAGACCTTCGGCACCGACCAGACGGCGGAGACGGTCGGCAAATTGCTGGAAGACAATTTTCTGCCGAAGGAGCAATTCGTTAATTCCTTCTCGCCGGTTCTCATCAATACCGGCAGCGATCTCGTGCTGTTCGACACCGGTTTCGGCGAGGCCGGGCGTGGTGCCGGCAATGGCCGGCTGATCGAAGGCATGGCGGCG
Source organism: Rhizobium rhizogenes (assembly GCF_002005205.3). The sequence goes on from NZ_CP019701.2 coordinate 293,621, forward strand.
GCCGGTTATACGCCGGAAGATGTGACCGTGGTGGTGCTGACCCACATGCACGGCGACCATATTGGTGGCCTGATGGAAAAGGGCGCTCCGGCCTTTTCGAAGGCGCGCTACGTGTTCGGCCAGGCGGAATATGATTTCTGGACGGATGAGAAGCGCGTCGGCACGCCTGCCGAAGGCGGTCACAAGGGCGTTCTCGCAAACGTCAAGCCGCTGGCGGAAAAGGCGACCTTCATTGGCGACGGCGCCAGTGTCGTATCCGGGATTACCAGCGTGGCGGCCTTTGGCCATTCGCCGGGTCACATGATCTTCCGTGTCGAATCGGAAGGCAAACAACTCATCCTGACGGCGGATACGGCCAACCATTTCGTCCTTTCCCTGCAGAAGCCGGACTGGGAGGTGAAGTTCGACATGGACAAGGCGGCGGCCGCTGCGACCCGCAAGAAGGTCTATGACATGATCGCCACGGACCGGCTGCCCTTCCTCGGCTATCACATGCCTTTCCCGTCTGTTGGTTACGCGGAAAAGCTGGATACGGGCTATCGTTTCGTGCCGAAATCTTACCAGTTCGACATCTGATGCTTGTCACGCGAAAGTGTTAAGCGGTTTTGCGACAACGACATGCATGAAAACAAGCAGTTAGAGCGCATCATGTGGAGCAGCGATCCACACGATGCGCCCTAGCGCCTGCTGCAACGCAGCAACAGAGAAAGCCCGGAAGCCGATTCCGGGTTTTTTCTATTCCCTTCCTGTCATGAACGTGTTACCAGCCCTCGCCAACTTCCAAGCAATCCTTGCAGGGCGCCGGGGTGAACTTTTCGTTCCGGAACGGCCACGCATTTTCAGTATGAAGGAATTTGGCCATGGCACGCATCATTCAAACACCCACTGGTTTGGACGCTCTCACATTTGACGATGTGTTGCTGCAACCCGGACATTCCGAAGTCATGCCGGGACAGACGAATATCTCGACCCGCATTGCCCGCGATATCGATCTCAACCTGCCGATCCTGTCTTCCGCCATGGACACGGTCACCGAAGGCCGTCTCGCCATCGCCATGGCCCAGGCCGGCGGCATCGGCGTCATCCACCGCAACCTGACCCCCATCGAGCAGGCCGAAGAAGTCCGGCAGGTGAAGAAGTTCGAAAGCGGCATGGTCGTCAACCCGGTCACCATCGGCCCCGATGCGACGCTTGCCGAAGCGCAGGCTTTGATGAAGGCGCATGGCATTTCCGGCATTCCGGTCGTGGAAAACGGCGGTTCCGGCGGCCACAAGAACGGCCGTCTCGTCGGCATTCTGACCAACCGCGACGTGCGCTTCGCCTCCGATCCGCAGCAGAAGATCTATGAGCTGATGACCCGCGAAAATCTGGTCACGGTCAAGGAAAGCAGCGTCGATCAGCAGGAAGCCCGCCACCTGCTGCACAAGCATCGCATTGAAAAGCTGCTGGTGGTGGATGCCAAGGGCAATTGCGTCGGCCTCATCACCGTCAAGGATATCGAAAAGTCGCAGCTGAACCCCAACGCCACCAAGGATGCGCAGGGCCGCCTTCGCGCCGCCGCCGCCATCAGCGTCGGTGCTGACGCCATCGAGCGCGCCGAGCGCCTTATCGATGCCGGCGTCGACCTTCTGGTCGTCGATACCGCGCACGGCCATTCGCAGCGCGTGCTGGATGCCGTCTCGCAGGTCAAGAAGATGTCGAACTCGGTTCGCATCATCGCCGGCAATGTCGCCACCGCCGATGGCACCAAGGCGCTGATCGATGCCGGTGCTGACGCCGTCAAGGTCGGTATCGGCCCCGGCTCCATCTGCACCACCCGCATCGTCGCCGGTGTCGGCGTGCCGCAGCTGGCGGCCGTCATGGCTTCGGTGGAAGCGGCTAATGCCGCCGATATTCCCGTCATCGCTGATGGCGGTATCAAGTTCTCGGGCGATCTGGCCAAGGCCATCGCCGCCGGTGCTTCCGCCGTCATGATCGGCTCGCTGCTCGCCGGCACGGATGAAAGCCCGGGCGAAGTGTTCCTCTATCAGGGCCGCTCCTTCAAGGCCTATCGCGGCATGGGCTCCGTTGGCGCCATGGCCCGCGGTTCGGCTGACCGTTATTTCCAGGCGGAAGTGCGCGACACGCTGAAGCTCGTGCCTGAGGGTATCGAAGGCCAGGTTCCCTACAAGGGTCCGGTTTCCGGTGTCCTGCACCAGCTGGCCGGTGGCCTGAAGGCCGCCATGGGTTATGTCGGCGGCAGCAACATCAAGGAATTCCAGGAGCGCGCCACCTTCGTGCGTATCTCCAGCGCCGGCCTGCGTGAAAGCCACGCCCATGACGTGACGATCACCCGTGAAAGCCCGAACTATCCCGGTGCGGTTTGATCTTTCGAACCGAATCCGTAAAAAGATAGACTGAGTATTTGGCGCTCCCCGATTCCAGCCGGATCGGGGAGCGTTTTCACGATTGGGGGAGAAAGCATGTCACCAACGACCGCAATGTTCTGGCCGATGATCGCCCATGTCTTTCTCGTTTTCTGGCTCTATGGCCTGCTGATCGTTCGGCGCAACAAATACACCTTCAAGGATCGCGAATCGGCGATCAAGCTGCGCGACCGGGGTGAGGAGGCGCGCGAGAGCTATCTGGTGAACCGCAACATCGCCAACCAGTTCGAGCTGCCTGTCCTGTTCCACATCGCCTGCCTGCTGCTTTACATCACCGATGCGGACAACATCGTCACCATCGTGCTGGCCTGGCTGTTCGTGCTTTCGCGCTACGCCCATTCCTATGTCCATGTCACCAGCAACCGCCTGCGCCAGCGCGGGGCATTGTTCGGCATCGGCTTTGCGCTTGTGGTCTGCCTGTGGATCTGGCTCGCCATCTGGTTGGCACTGGAATAAACAGCACTGTCCGGTTGCCTCATAAGTGAGACAATCGTCGCCTTCAAAATAATCCGACTTGCGATGGGTCAATTCCATGACGCCCCATCCCCGTTAATCTCTGCCCGCCGTCGAGGATTTCAGGCGAGCAGAGATTGAGGAGTATGTCATGGCAAAAACAATGAAGGCAGCCGTCGTCCGCGCGTTTGGGAAACCGCTGACCATCGAGGAAGTGGCGATACCGGATCCCGGCCCGGGTGAAATTCTCATCAACTACAAGGCGACGGGCGTTTGCCACACCGACCTGCACGCCGCAACGGGCGATTGGCCGGTCAAGCCCAACCCGCCCTTCATTCCCGGCCATGAAGGTGCCGGTTATGTCGCGAAGATCGGCGCTGGCGTCACCGGCATCAAGGAAGGCGACCGCGCCGGCACGCCCTGGCTCTACACCGCCTGCGGCTGCTGCATCCCCTGCCGCACCGGCTGGGAAACCTTGTGCCCGAGCCAGAAGAACTCAGGTTATTCCGTCAATGGCAGCTTTGCCGAATATGGCCTTGCCGATCCGAAATTCGTCGGCCGCCTGCCGGATAATCTCGACTTCGGCCCGGCCGCACCGGTGCTCTGCGCCGGCGTCACCGTCTATAAGGGTTTGAAGGAAACCGAAGTCAGGCCCGGTGAATGGGTGGTCATTTCAGGCATTGGCGGCCTTGGCCACATGGCCGTGCAATATGCCAAGGCCATGGGCATGCATGTCGTTGCCGCCGATATTTTCGACGACAAGCTGACGCTTGCGAAAAAACTCGGGGCCGATGTCACCGTCAACGGCCGTGCGCCTGACGCGGTGGAGCAGGTGCAGAAGGCAACCGGCGGCGTCCATGGCGCGCTGGTGACGGCGGTGTCGCCCAAGGCCATGGAGCAGGCTTACGGCTTCCTGCGCTCCAAGGGCACCATGGCGCTTGTCGGCCTGCCGCCGGGCTTCATCTCCATTCCGGTGTTCGACACGGTGCTGAAGCGCATCACTGTGCGTGGCTCCATCGTCGGCACACGCCAGGATCTGGAGGAGGCGCTGACCTTCGCCGGAGAAGGCAAGGTGGCCGCCCACTTCTCCTGGGATAAGCTGGAAAATATCAACGATATCTTCCATCGCATGGAAGAGGGCAAGATCGACGGCCGTATCGTCGTGGACCTCGCCGCCTGAGGCAAATGACAGGGCCTGCGGCGCTCACGCAAAAGTGTGGCGCCGCCGCCGCCCGCTGCGTTCCCCGCAGGGCGATCTGCGTTATCCTGCCCGTCGCATCCGCGTTCAAGGAGGACAGGCGATGGACAAGCCGAAGATTACGCAGGCCATGATCGACGCTTACGATGAATATACCCATCTCAGCCTCGACCGCCGCAAATTCATGGAAAAGCTCACCGTGCTCGCCGGCTCAGGCGCTGCCGCGGCGGCCATAGCACCGCTCCTTTCCGCCAACAGCGCCCGTGCCGCCATCGTCGCGCCTGACGATGCTGGCATCGTCGCGGAAGACGTGACCTATCCCGCCCCCGGTGGCGAAATGAAGGGTTATCTCGTCACGCCGAAGTCGGCATCGGGGCCGATCGGCTCCGTCATCGTCATTCACGAGAACCGGGGTCTGAACGACCATATCCGCGATGTGGCAAGGCGCGTGGCGCTTGCCGGTTTCCGGGCGCTGGCCGTCGATTTCCTCTCGCCGCAGGGCGGCACGCCCTCGGATGAGGATAAGGCGCGAGAGATGTTCAGCGGTCTCGACATGGATGCAACCGTCGCCAATGCTGAAGCGGGCCGCGTCTGGCTTGCGGCAAGGCAGGGGGCCAACGGCAAGGTCGGTGCGGTCGGCTTCTGCTGGGGTGGCGGGCTGGTCAATCGTTTCGCCACCAAGTCGGCTGGCCTCAATGCCGGCGTCGCCTATTACGGCCAGCAGGCCCCGGCAGCCGATGTGCCAGCCATCAAGGCGCCCTTGCTTTTGCAATATGCGGGTCTCGATGAACGTATCAATGCCGGTATCGATGCCTATAAGAAGGCGTTGGAGGAAAACGGCAAGACCTTCGAGATTTTCGTTTATGACGGCGTCAACCACGCCTTCAACAATGATACGTCCTCGGCGCGATATGATAAGGCGGCGGCTGACCTCGCCTGGGGGCGGACGGTGGAATTTTTCAAGAAATATCTGGCGTGATTGGGTTTTGGGCGGCACCCCACTCGGTTCTTCTGCTCGTTGGCGAAAGGCGCTGGATGTTGCCCTTGACCGTGGATCGAAGGCGTGTGGGGCTTACCCCCTCTGCCCTGCCGGGCATCTCCCCCTCAAGGGGGGAGATCGACTCGCGGCTAGGTCTAGACAATCTCAACGTTGAGAGTGAAGTGGCAGTAGCCCCTCCTGCTGATCTCCCCCCTTGAGGGGGAGATGCCCGGCAGGGCAGAGGGGGGTAAAGCCACACGCACCTCGGGTCCCTAAACCCCACCACCCCCACGCTTCAAATGCTCATCCAGCCTCGGCATGATTTCCACGAAATTGCAGGGCAGGTGACGATAATCGAGCTGGGCCTTGAGAATGCCGTCCCAGGCATCCTTGCACGCACCCGGCGAGCCGGGCAGCACGAAGATGAAGGTGGCGTTCGCGACGCCGCCGGTCGCGCGTGACTGGATGGTGGCGGTGCCGATCTTGTCATAGGAAATGCGATGGAAAAGGGCTGAAAACCCGTCCATGCGCTTTTCGAACAGCGGCTCCAGCGCCTCAGGCGTCACATCGCGACCGGTAAAGCCGGTGCCGCCGGTGGTGATCACCACATCCACGCCGGGGGCAAGTGTCCAGTCGCGCACGGTATTGAAGATGGCTTGCCTGTCATCCGGCACAATGGCGCGGGCGGAAAGGCGATGTCCCGCTTCTTCGAGTCGGGCGACGAGCGTATCGCCGGATTTGTCGTTTTCCAGCGTGCGGCTGTCGGACACGGTCAAAACCGCAATACCAAGGGGAATGAAGGGTCTTTCGCCTGCCATGGCCTAATCCTCAAATGGTCCGCGTCGCCTGAAAATACCAGTCGGGACGTTTTTTCCGAAGCGATGTTTCCGCGTCCTGAGCTGCGTCGAAGGAATGAAAAACCCCGAAACACGTCGCGCCCGAACCGGACATGCGCACAAGCGCGGCACCTTCCTGCGAAAGCAATTCGATGACCTCCCCGATCTCCGGCAGCAGGGCCTGCGCCGCAGGTTGCAGATCGTTGCGGCTTTGCGCCAGAAAATCCATCCAGCCAATTGTCGCATGTGCCGGCAGGCGGGGATTGGTCTTGCTTTGCAGGCGCCGGAATATATCCGGCGTCGAGACGGCTTTCAGCGGATTGGCGAGCACCAGAAACAGGCAGGGCAGATCGGTAACCGGTTCGATCTCTTCGCCGATACCGCGCGCGATGAGGGGCCGGCTCGCAAGGCACATCGGCACATCCGCGCCGAGTGTGAGCGCAATGGCGGCGAGTTCTTCCGGCTCTACCGTGACATGCCAGTGCCGCAGGAGCGCCCGCAGCGCCGCGGCGGCATCCGCCGAACCGCCGCCTATGCCGGAGGCGACGGGCAGGTTCTTTTCGAGATGAATGGCGACAGGGCGGCCCGAGCGACCCGTCGCCGCAAGCGCATCGCACAGCCTGTCCCGGGCGCGGGTGACGAGATTGTCACCGCCATCACCGGCGCGCAGAAGATCGCTGAAAGGACCGGAGATGGAGAAGGTGTCGGCATCGGCATCGCGAATGCGAATGCTGTCGCCGGCCTCGGTGAATGTCACCAGCGTTTCGAGCAGATGGTAGCCATCCGCCCGCTGGCCGGTCACATGCAGAGCCAGATTGATCTTGGCCGGGGCCGCCTCGATGGTCTCGGTCGCCCCAGTCTTCTCATCTACCCGCATGTGGCGTCAGGATTTCTTGTCCGGGGCAGGAGCGGGCGGTGCCGGGGGAGCCGGCGGTTGCGGCGCGGCGTCCTTCTTTGCGGTGTTCTCGGCATCCTTTTCGAGCGGCGGCAGGCCGTTGGCAATCTTTTCCTTCACCTTGGCCTTGTCCACGTCGTCGCTGTCGCCGATCAGGGCGCGGTTCCACTGATAGACGGCCTCGATCTTGCGGCCCACGCGCCAATAGGCGTCGCCCAGATGGTCGTTGATCGTCGGATCGCCGGCCTTCAGCTCGATTGCCCGTTCCAGCTCCGTCACGGCCTCATCGAAGGCGCCGAGGCGATAATGCGCCCAGCCAAGCGAATCGACGATGTAACCGTCATTCGGGCGAAGCTCGACGGCGCGGCTGATCATCTCCATGCCTTCATCGAGATTGATGCCCTTGTCCACCCAGGAATAACCGAGATAGTTCAGCACCTGCGGCTGTTCCGGGTTCAATTCCAGCGCCCGCTTGAAATTCGGTTCCGCCTTGTCCCATTCCTTCAGGCGCTCATAGGCGATACCGCGCTGGAAGAACACCGACCAGTCGGATTTCTGCGGCACGGCGCCGATCACCTCGGTGGCCTTGTCGTAATTTTCGGCCATGGCGCGATAGTCCTTGGCGTCCGAAAGCACGCTGCCATAGGCGAGATACGACCTGATATCCTTCGGATCGGATTCGAGCAGGGATTTCAGATGTGTGCGCGCCTCATCCACCTTGCCGGTCTGGGCAAGCGTCAGTCCGAGCTGCAGCTCGGAGATGCGATACATCGGCGAGTCCTTCGGCACTTCGCGATAGAAGGCGATGGCGCGGTCGGGCTGTTTCAGCGCCTCGGCAAGCCCGCCCAGAAGAATGAGCGTATCCGGGCTTTTCGGATCGAGTGCGCGCGATGTCTGCAGGTAAAGGGTGACGATCTCCTCGGCGCCTTCGCGGTTCAGCGCACCCGCGATGGAGAACATCACGGAAGCGGCGCCCTCGACGGCATTGGTGATCTGCTGCTGCGGCTTCTCACCCTTCTCGATGGATTCGCGAAGCGCTTTCAGGGGGGCGTAATTCGGCGCGAAAGTATCGCCGACCGCAATCGCGTCCAGCGCCTTCTGCCGGTTGCCGGCGGAAGCTTCGAGCCGGGCAAGCGCCATCACCGCACGCATGTAGGTATCGGAGGCGGTGGCCCCGCCTTCGCGGTCCGTCACGGCCTCGTTGAGGCTCTTGCGGGCGGCATCGGTATTGCCGCTGACGAGGGCGATTGCGGCGGCATTGTATTTCTGGAAGATCGAAATCCAGCCCGGACCCTTCATGTTATTGACGAGCGCCAGCGCTTCCTTCGGCTTGCCGGAGCCGGCGCGCGCCCAGGCGGTCAAAAGCGTGTTGACCATGCGGTCGAGATCGTTCGGGCCGGTATATTTCAGGATTTTTTCGGCCTTGGCGAATTCCTTGTCCTTGATGGCGTCGAGGCCGCGCACGATGGTCGTCACCCGTTCGACGGAGGTATCGTCCTTCATGGAATCGGCGATCTTGGCGCCGGCCTCGAAATTGCCGCTCAGAAGTTCGGCGATCATCAGCCGCTGGCGGATTTCCGAATTGGCCGGATCGAATTCCAGCGCCTTCTTGTAGAGCGAAATCGCAGTCGGATAATCCTGATCGACATCGGCATTGCGTCCGGCAAGGAAAGCGCCGGAGAAGGTGTTCACCTTGGCGGGATCGAACGTAACGGCTTTCTCTTCCGTTTTCGCCTTTGTCTCCGCAAAGCCGGGGCTTGCACCCGCGCCAATCGTGAGAGCGGCGACGAGAGCCGCGCTGCAAAGAAGACGGAGTGCTGGTTTACGCCGCATGAGGGAACCTTTGCCTTTGTGCATATGCACGGAAAAATCAGTTTCCATTGTTTGGTCACGATAGAATGGCTTTTTTGAAGCAACCCCGCAAGAAATTATGGCCCTGGCCACAATCCCGCCCTGCGGGGACTCCCACCCGAAATGCCGGGCGGATGATGGTGTCATCCGCCGTTCGCACCAGCCTCCGGCGTCAGTTGAGACGCTCGATGCAGAAGTCGATCACTTCCAGAAGCGCATTTTTCCACGGGCTCTGCGGCAGGGGCGCAAGAGCGTCGCGGGCGATGGTGCCGTAGTGTGTTGCACGGCTGATCGTGTCGCCGAGACCATTGTATTTGGTGATCAGCCCAAGTGCCTTTTCGAGGTTCTCGTCGCTGCTTTCGCCCTTTTCGATGGCATTGCGCCAGAAGGCGCGCTCATCCTGCGTGCCACGACGATAGGAAAGGATAACCGGCAGCGTGATCTTGCCTTCGCGGAAGTCGTCGCCGGTATTCTTGCCGAGATCGGCCGATTTGCCGCCATAGTCCAGCACGTCATCGACCAGCTGGAAGGCGAGGCCGAGATTCATGCCGTAGGACTTCAGCGCGCTGCGGCTTGCCTTGTCCGTCTTGGCGACGATGGGGCCGACTTCCGCCGCCGCGGCGAACAGGGCGGCCGTCTTGGCGCGAATCACCTGGAGATAGTCGTCCTCGGTGGTTTCCATGTTCTTGGCGACGGAAAGCTGCAGCACTTCGCCTTCGGCAATCACCGAAGCGGCGGTGGACAGTACGTCGAGGGCGTCGAGCGAGCCGACATCCACCATCATGCGGAAGGCCTGGCCGAGCAGGAAGTCGCCGACGAGAACGCTTGCCTGGTTGCCCCAGATGGTGCGCGCGGTGGATTTGCCACGGCGCAGATCGCTTTCGTCCACCACATCGTCATGCAAAAGCGTCGCCGTGTGCATGAATTCCACGCTGGTGGCGAGCTTGATGTGATGATCGCCCTGGTAACCGAACATGGAGGCCGAAGCCAGCGTCAGCATCGGCCGCAGGCGTTTGCCGCCGGACGAGATCAGATGGTTGGCCACCTCGGGTATCATCTGGACATCGGAGCCCGCCTTGGAAAGGATAAGCTGGTTCACCCGTTCCATGTCGGGGCGGGTCAGGTCGACAAGCGGCTTGACGGATGCGAGTTTGTTTTTGCTTTCTTCAAGCGGTATGACGACGCCCAAGGGACAGGACTCCTGTTCGAATTTGAATTCGACAATAAAAACTGGCGCCTTGCGCGGCAAGGGGCGAATTGCCGCTAGCCATTCAAAAAGATGGGAATTTAGGGCTTATCCATGCGTGAACTGATCCGTACCAACGATGCCGTGCTGCTCTCCTTCGCTGAAAGCCTGATGAAGGACGCTGGCATCCACTGCCTCATCGCCGATCAGGCCATGAGCATTCTGGAGGGTTCGCTCGGTCTTTTGCCCCGTCGCTTTCTGGTCGAGGAAGATCGCGCCGATCAGGCACGCCGCATCCTGATGGATGCGGGGCTGGGTGACGAACTGCGCAACGAAGAGGCTTGAGCGGCGGTGAGCGGCACTGTTTCCGAAACGATGGATGCCTTTCACCGCGGCCGGTTTCACATCCTCCAGCCGAAGGGCAGGGGCCATCGGGCCGGCATGGACGCCATGCTCCTGGCCTCGCTGGTGGCGGATGATCGCGCCTGCCGGATCGCCGATCTCGGCGCGGGCGCCGGCGCCGCCGGCATGGCGGTCGCGGCGCGGCTCGAAAAGGCGGAAGTGACGCTCTATGAACGCTCGCCGGAAATGGCGGATTTTGCCCGGCGCAGCCTGTTATTGCCGGAAAATGCCGCCTTCTCCGCTCGTGTGAGCGTGTGCGAGGCCGACGTGACCCTGCGCGCGAAAGCACGGGTCGAAGCGGGTCTGCCGGACGAGCATTTCCACCACGTCATCATGAACCCGCCCTATAATGACGCGGGCGACCGCCGCACACCGGATGCCCTGAAGGCCGAGGCCCACGCCATGACGGAAGGCCTGTTTGACGAGTGGATCAGGACCGCAGGCGCGATCATGGTGCCGGGCGGGCAGCTTTCGCTTATTGCGCGGCCGCAATCGGTGGCGGAGATCATTGCCGCCTGCGGCAGCCGTTTCGGCGGCATGGAGATCACCCTCATCCATCCGCGTCCGGGGGAGGACGCGGTGCGTATGCTGGTCACCGCCATCAAGGGCTCGCGCGCGAAACTATCCTTCCGCGCGCCGCTTGTCATGCACGAGACCGGCAGCCACGCCTTCACGACCTTCGTGGATGACCTGAACAATGGCCGCGCCGCCTATTCGCGTAATGTAAGGGCAATCCGGCCCGCGTCATAAATATCGCCGTTCCGCCGGCTGCGCCATTGCGTTTTCCGGGGCGATACATACATCCGTGACGATGAGGCAAATGCTGCGAGGATTGAGTAGTGGGTTTTCTGAAGTATCTGGTGCCGAAACGTTTTCGCAAAAAGGAACTGGTCATTCCGGTCGTGCGCATGCATGGCGCGATCATGGCCGGTGGCAGCCAGTTTCGCCCCGCGCTCAATCTCGCCTCCTATGCGCCGCTCATTGAAAAGGCCTTCGCCATCAAGGATGCGCCGGCCGTCGCCATTCTGCTCAACTCGCCCGGCGGTTCGCCGGTGCAGGCGCGCATGATCTACAATCGTATCCGCCAGCTCGCCGAGGAAAAGGAAAAGAAGGTCCTGATCTTCGTGGAAGATGTGGCCGCTTCCGGCGGTTACATGATCGCGCTTGCCGGTGATGAGATCATTGCCGATCCAACCTCCATCGTCGGTTCGATCGGCGTCGTTTCCGGCGGCTTCGGTTTTCCCGAAATGTTGCGGAAGATCGGCGTGGAGCGCCGCGTCTATACGGCCGGCGAAAACAAGGTCATCCTCGATCCCTTCCAGCCGGAAAAGGAAGGCGATATCGACTACCTGAAGTCGCTTCAGGTCGAAATTCACAATGTTTTCATCGATATGGTCAAGATGCGTCGCGGCTCGAAGCTGAAGGAGGATGAAGCGATCTTCTCCGGCCTGTTCTGGACCGGCATGCGCGGCCTCGATCTCGGCCTGATCGACGGGCTGGGTGACATGCGGGAGGTCCTGCACCGCCGTTACGGCGAAAAGGTCAAGCTCCAGCTTATCAGCGGCGGGCGCACCCTGTTCGGCAAGAAGGTGCCGGGCGTGAATGCGGCTTTGGGCCTCGATGCCGAAAGGCTCGCAGCCGGAGCCGTCTCGGGTCTTGCGGAAGTCGCTGAAGAAAAGGCATTGTGGTCGCGTTTCGGTCTATGATGTCGCGGGAATAGGGCCTTATGGCGCAGCTTATTACAATTCTTCTTCTGGTGGTGGGATCCATCATCCTCTACCGCCGTTTTGTCCGCGACGCGGAAAAGCTTTCGGCGAAATCGAAACGGCGTGAAAAGGAACGCGAAACCGGTGCCATCGGTACCCTGATCAAGGATCCCGAAACCGGCGAATACCGCGTCAAGCGCGAGGACGAAACGTGATCGCGTGCGAATAACGGCATGTTTTATCCGCTCCGTGCTTGAAGCCTGAAGTTAACCCAAAAACCAGCTTGTTGGGAAAGGCCCCAGTTTCCGCGAGTATTTTCGCGGGATCTGTGCAAATAGTAACCCGCGATATTTGAGGTTGATCTGCAGCGCTTCGGCCAGAACCGGCTGAAGCCTCGCACGCGGTGGCTGGATGGGGTATTTTTTGCAGAAGGTTCATTCCATTCAGTTTTTGCGGGCGATCGCCGCGCTGGCCGTGATGTTCTTTCACATTGCCGGGGCGCCATTTACGATCGGCGCAGCCGGGGTGGACGTGTTTTTCGTCATCTCGGGATTTGTCATGGGGCTGGTCGCCGACAAGTCGCCGCCCGGCAAATTCCTGCGTCATCGTCTCTTCCGTATCGTGCCGCTCTACTGGGCCGTCACATTCGTGATGTGCCTTGGGGCATTGGCAGGGGTGTTTTCCACCTTCACCTTCACCATGGAACATCTCTGGAAGTCATTGCTCTTCGTTCCCTACGCCAACGCTTCGGGCCAGGTCACGCCGCTGGTGCTGGTGGGCTGGACGCTGAATATGGAGATATTCTTTTATCTCGTGTTCGCTCTGGGTCTTGCACTGCGCGCGCCGATCGCCGTAACCGTCGTCATCCTGTCGGCAATGGTGGTCGCAGGGCAGCTGGCGGACTGGCAATCGCCATTCATGCAGATCTGGGCCTCGCCCCTGCTGCTGGAGTTCCTCGCCGGGCTTGTCCTGTCTCGGATTGCCTTCGCGGGCATGCGCGGCGGCATCGCCGCCCTGGCCCTGTCCTTTGTCGGCTTTGTTTTCGCGGCGGGTATTGGTGAGCAGTTTGGTCTTCTGCGCATAGTGAGCTGGGGCTTGCCTGCCTTCCTGCTCGTCGCGGGTTGTGTGTGGATCGAAAGGGCCGGCGGCTGGCCTCAATCCCTGCTGAAGCCTTTCGAAATTGTCGGCGATGCCTCCTATGCGCTTTATCTCCTGCACGGACTGGTTATTTCGATCGTCCTGAAGGCCATGGCGCCGGGTTTTGCGGCAAGCATCGTGATCGTTATTGTCGCGCTGGCTGTGTCGATCGCGGCACATGTCCTGTTTGAAAAGCCCGTCATCAGGCTTTTCAGGAAGTTCGCGGATCGCGGTATCTCCGGTTCACGTGCCGAGGCCGCAGGCTGATCGCCTGCCGTTGCGGATCGACGCTTCGCATAAAACCTTGACCCTCAGGCCCTGCCGTGGCACGTGTCCGCATCCGAAGTAAGTCAGTGCTTACTTATCCTCCTAACGCCGCGATGACTGCAATGACCGATGTTCCCGACCATATGAACCCGAAGCGTTCCTTTCAGGCCCTGATCCTGACGCTGCATAATTACTGGGCCGACAAGGGCTGCGCGGTGCTGCAGCCCTATGATATGGAAGTGGGCGCAGGCACGTTTCATCCGGCGACGACGCTGCGCGCGCTTGGCCCGAAGCCGTGGAAGGCCGCCTACGTGCAGCCGTCACGCCGTCCATCCGATGGCCGTTACGGTGAAAACCCCAACCGCCTGCAGCATTATTACCAGTATCAGGTCATCCTGAAGCCCAACCCTTCGAACCTGCAGGAACTCTATCTCGGCTCGCTGAAGGCGATCGGTCTCGATCCGCTGCTGCACGATGTGCGCTTCGTCGAGGACGACTGGGAAAGCCCGACGCTCGGCGCCTGGGGCCTTGGCTGGGAATGCTGGTGCGACGGCATGGAAGTCTCGCAGTTCACCTACTTCCAGCAGGTCTGCGGCATCGAGTGCTCACCGGTCGCCGGCGAACTGACCTATGGTCTGGAGCGTCTGGCCATGTATGTTCAGGGCGTCGACAATGTCTACGACCTGAACTTCAACGGCCGCGAGGGCGAAGAGAAGATTTCCTATGGCGACGTCTTCCTGCAGGCCGAGCAGGAATATTCCCGGCACAACTTCGAATTTGCCGATACGGCCATGCTGCATCGCCATTTCATCGACGCCGAAAAGGAGTGCCAGGCGCTTCTCGCCGCCGGTGCGCCCGGTGATAACGATAATCAGCGCCTGCATAAATGCGTGTTCCCGGCCTATGACCAGTGCATCAAGGCCAGCCATGTCTTCAATCTTCTGGATGCGCGCGGCGTAATTTCGGTCACGGAACGCCAGAGCTATATCCTGCGCGTGCGCACGCTGGCGAAAGCCTGCGGCGAAGCCTTCCTGCTGACGGATGCCGGCGGGGTGAACTGGAACAGGGCCGCCTGACGATCTATCTAAGGCGGGCAACAGTCTAACGTGCGGATGCCGCTCATGGCGTCCGCGCCTCTTGAGGAGGGGTCGGGAATGTTCATCACGCTGGCAATCATCGCGGCAATCGCGCTTTATGTCGTCTTCATCTATAACGGCCTCGTCAAGGCGCGGCAGATGAAGGAAGAGGCGTGGTCGGGCATTGACGTGCAGCTGAAGCGCCGCGCCGATCTCATCCCCAACCTCATCGAGACCGTGAAGGGTTACGCGGCGCATGAAAAAAGCACCTTCGAGGAGGTGATCGCCATGCGCAACCGGGCGCAGGCCGTGCCATCAGGCGATGTCGAAGGCCGCGCACAGGCGGAAGGCCTGTTGTCGCAGGCGCTCGGTAAACTCTTTGCGCTCGCAGAAGCCTATCCCGATCTCAAGGCCAATACGAATTTTCTGGAATTGCAGCGCTCGCTTGAAACCATTGAAGGCGAACTCCAGATGTCGCGCCGTTATTACAATGGTGCCGCGCGTGATCTCAACGTCAAGGTGGAGAGCTTCCCGTCCAATCTGGTCGCCGGCCAGTTCGGCTTTGCCAAGGCACCTTATTTCGAGATCGACAATCCGGCCGACCGCGCCGTGCCGACGGTGAAATTCTGAGGGCAAAGCTCTCCCGCCGGCTTAAGACCTCCCGCTCAAATTCCGATAATCCGGCCCCGCGCCGCATTCTTTGACAAGACGACAATCATGATCGAACTGACCATCACCCCGCCCGACCACCCGCTTTCCGGCAAGGTCGAGCCGCCCGGCTCCAAGTCCATTACCAATCGTGCGCTTCTCCTGGCTGGTCTTGCCAAGGGCAAAAGCCGGTTGACCGGCGCACTGAAAAGCGATGACACGCTTTATATGGCCGAAGCCCTGCGCGAGATGGGCGTCAAGGTAACCGAGCCTGATGCCACCACCTTCGTGGTGGAAGGCACGGGCGTTTTGCAACAGCCGGAAAAGCCGCTCTTCCTTGGCAATGCCGGTACCGCCACGCGCTTCCTCACCGCCGCTGCCGCACTTGTGGATGGTGCCGTCATCATCGATGGCGACGAGCACATGCGCAAACGCCCGATCATGCCGCTGGTGGAGGCGCTGCGCTCCCTCGGTGTCGAGGCGGAAGCGCCGACCGGCTGCCCGCCCGTCACCGTTTGCGGCAAGGGCACGGGGTTCCCCAAGGGCAGCGTCACCATCGACGCCAACCTCTCCAGCCAATATGTGTCGGCGCTTCTGATGGCTGCCGCCTGCGGCGACAAGCCTGTCGATATCATCCTCAAGGGTGAGGAAATCGGTGCGAAAGGCTATATCGACCTCACCACTTCGGCCATGGAAGCTTTCGGTGCGAAGGTGGAGCGGGTGAGCAACGCCATCTGGCGTGTGCATCCGACGGGCTACACGGCCACCGATTTCCATATCGAGCCGGATGCCTCCGCCGCCACCTATCTCTGGGGCGCGGAGCTTCTGACCGGCGGCGCGATCGATATCGGCACGCCCGCCGACAAGTTCACCCAGCCGGATGCCAAGGCCTACGACGTCATGGCCAAGTTTCCGCATCTGCCCGCCGAAATCGACGGCTCGCAGATGCAGGACGCCATTCCGACCATCGCGGTTCTGGCCGCCTTCAACGAAACGCCGGTGCGTTTCGTCGGCATCGCCAATCTGCGTGTCAAGGAATGCGACCGCATCCGCGCCGTCTCGCTCGGGCTCAACGAAATCCGCGCCGGTCTGGCGCATGAGGAAGGCGACGACCTGATCGTGCATTCCGATCCGGGACTTGCGGGCCAGACGGTCAAGGCCTCCATCGATACCTTTGCCGATCACCGCATCGCCATGAGCTTTGCGCTGGCGGCGCTGAAGATCGGCGGCATCGCCATCCAGAATCCGGCCTGCGTCGGCAAGACCTATCCCGGTTACTGGAAAGCGCTCGCCTCGCTCGGCGTCGACTACACGGAAAAGGAAAGCGCTGCCGAGCCGCAGCACTGAGCCATTGAGGAGGGACCGCCCGTGAAGACCATCGCCGCAAGATTTCTCGCGCTGTTCGTCTTGCTGGGCGCGGCCTTCCCGGCCTTTGCGGAGGAATTCATCCGCTCCTACCATTCCGTTGTCGACGTGGCGGCGGATGGCAAGCTGACGGTGACGGAAACCATCACCGCCCGCGCCGAAGGTCAGAACATCAAGCGCGGCATCTTCCGCGATTTCCCGCTTTATGCGCTGGATGCGAATAACCGCCGTACCAAGGTGGATTTCAACGTCGTTTCGGTGGAGCGCGATGGCGCGCCGGAAAACTGGCGCACCGAAACTATCGATGGCGGCATCCGCATCTATACCGGCAGCGCCGAGCGTTTTCTGCCGACCGGCGAGCATATCTTCCAGATCACCTACACCACCGCCCGGCAAATCCGTTATTTCAGCGATTATGACGAGCTGACCTGGAACGTCACCGGCAATGGCTGGCAGTTCCCGATGGGCGAGATTTCCGCGACCATCACTCTGCCGCAGGGCGTCAAGGCCATCGATACGGCCGTCTTCACCGGTCCGCTTGGCGCGAAAGGCAAGGATGCCCGCATCTTCAGCGAAGGCAACGAAGTCTTTTTCGCTTCCACCCGCCCGTTTTCGGTGGGTGAAGGTATGACGGTCGCCGTCAAACTGCCGAAGGGTGCCATTGCCGCGCCTGATACGACGCAGGAGGCGGGCTGGTGGCTGCGCGACAATCTGGCCATCCTGCTTTCGGGTGGCGGGCTTTTTGTCGTGCTGCTTTATTATCTGCGGGCGTGGTTCGCGGTCGGCCGTGATCCCGCCAAGGGCGTGGTGGTGCCGCGCTGGGATGCACCGGAGGGGCTTTCCCCGGCTTTGGTCAACTATGTCGATAATCGCGGCTTTTCGGGTGCCGGCTGGACGGCGCTATCCGCCTCGGCCCTTGATCTCGCGGTCAAAGGCTATGTCGTTCTGGAAGACCTGAAAAATTCCATCGTCATCCGCCGCACGGAAAAGGCAATCGCCGCCGATCTGCCGACCGGGCAGAAAACGCTGCTTTCCGCCATCGGCGGTGCGGGCAAGGTACTGACCATCGATAAGGCGCATGGGGCGGAAGTCGAAAAGGTCGGCACGCAGTTCCGCGCGGCGATAGAAAAGGAACATCGCGGCAAATATTACCGCAGCAATGCCGGTTACACCGTCTTCGGCATCTTCCTCAGCATCGCCCTCATCGTCGCGACGTTGATCTTCGGCGATCTCGATGAAAGCGCCATTGCCGCCGTCCTCGTCTTCGGCTTTTTCGCCTTCTTCTTCAGCATCCTGTCGATCGGTATTGGCCGGCAGTTCTCGCGCGGCGCACCGCTGCGCAAGCGGATTGGCGGCATCGTCATGCTGGCCTTTGCCGGTTTCGTGGCCTTTTCAGCCATTGGCGGCATCGCCACGCAAATCCTGCTGGATGTGACGCATGACACCAAGTCGCTGGCGCTGGCCGCCATCGGCGGCATCGTGCTCACCAATGCGCTGTTCCTGTTCCTGATGGGCGCGCCGACGCCGCTCGGCCGCAAACTGATGGACGGCATCGAAGGGCTTAGAACCTATCTGACGCTGGCGGAAAAAGACCGGATGAACATGGCCGGCGCGCCCGCCATGTCGCCGCAGCATTTCGAGACATTGCTGCCCTATGCCGTGGCGCTCGGCGTTGAAAAACCGTGGAGCCGCACCTTCGAGGCATGGCTTGCCACAGCCGCCGCCGGTGCCGCTGCTGCAAGTTATGCGCCCGGCTGGTATGCGGGCAGCAATTACGGCAGCTTTGGCGACAGGATCGGCGGTTTTTCCACCTCCATGGCCAATACCATCGCTTCCACCATTCCTCAGCCCGTCAGCTCGTCCGGCTCCAGCTTTTCGGGCGGTGGCGGCGGCGGTTTTTCCGGCTCCGGCGGCGGCGGCGGTGGCGGTGGCGGCTGGTAACGCCTGCCGGCGGTAATTTAACCGAATGCCGTGGTGACTTTTGCCGCGTTGCTTGCTAAGCCGACCGCTGTCGCTTTTCGCGGCATACATCGTCCGACAAAAGATACAAAGATAAAGTCCTTATCCCATGCCCGATCTTCTGCTTGAACTTCGCTCCGAGGAAATCCCCGCCCGCATGCAGCGCAAGGCGGCGGGCGATCTGAAGAAACTCGTCACCGATGCCTTGGTGGAGAGAGGGCTGACCTATGAGGGCGCGCGCGAATATTGGACGCCGCGCCGCCTGACGCTGGATATTCGCGGCCTCAACGCCCGCTCCGCCGATGTGCGCGAAGAAAAGAAGGGCCCGCGCACCGACGCCAATGAAAAGGCCATCGAAGGCTTTTTGCGCGGCGCCGGTCTCAATGATATCTCGGAAGCGCAGGTTGTTTCCGACCCGAAGAAGGGCGATTTCTACGTCGCCATCATCAACAAGCCCGGCCGCCCGGCGGAAGAGATCATCGCCGAGGTGATGCCCGGCATCATCCGCTCCTTCCCCTGGCCGAAATCCATGCGCTCCGGCCCGGCCTCCATGCCGAAGGGTTCCAGCTATGCCGGCATCGAAGGCAAGGGCTCGGAAAGCCTGCGCTGGGTGCGCCCGCTGCAATCCATCGTCTGCCTGTTCGGCCCCGAACATGACGAGACGCAGGTCATTCCTTTCGTGATTGACGGCATCGTCGCCGGCAATGTTACCTATGGCCACCGTTTCCATGCGCCCGGCCCGATCACCGTGCGCCGTTTCGAGGATTATGTCTCGAACCTCGAAAAGGCCAAGGTCATGCTCGATGCGGAGCGCCGCAAGGATATCATCCTGCACGACGCCAAGGATCTGGCCTTCGCCAACGGTCTCGATCTGGTCGAAGACGAAGGCCTGTTGGAAGAAGTCTCCGGCCTCGTCGAATGGCCGCAGGTGCTGATGGGCACCTTCGAGGAGGATTATCTGCAAATCCCGGCAGAAATCATCCGCCTCACCATCAAGACCAACCAGAAGTGTTTCGTCACCCGCAATCAGGGTGCGGAAGAGGGCCTTTCCAACCGTTTCATCCTGATCTCGAATATCGAGGCAAGCGATGGCGGCAAGGAAATCATCCATGGCAATGGCAAGGTCGTGCGCGCCCGCCTGTCGGACGCCCGCCATTTCTGGAACCGTGACCAGGGCGATCTGCCCGATCTCGACACCTTGAAGGATTCGGCTGCGAAATTCGGCCTCGATCTCAAGAAGCCGCTCGATCAGCGTATGGCCAAGCTCGATGCGCTGAACGTGACGTTCCATGCCAAGCTCGGTTCTCAGGGCGAACGCGTTACCCGCATCCGTGAACTGGCGAAGGCGCTGGCCCCGATTGTCGGTGCCGATGCCGCGCTGGTGGACCGCGCCGTGGTGCTGGCCAAGGCTGACCTGCGCACCGAAGCCGTCGGCGAATTCCCCGAGCTTCAGGGCCTGATGGGCCGCAAATATGCGGCGCTGCAGGGCGAAAACGAAAGCGTCGCCGCCGCCATCGAGGACCACTACAAGCCGCAGGGCCCCTCGGACCGCCTGCCGGCCGACAAGGTGGCGATCACGGTGGCGCTCGCTGACAAGCTCGACACTCTCTTAGGCTTCTGGGCCATCGATGAAAAACCGACCGGTTCGAAGGACCCCTTCGCGCTGCGCCGCGCGGCGCTGGGCGTGGTGCGCATTCTGCTTGAGAAAAACGTGCGGCTTCCGCTGCTGAGCGTTGCGAAGGACCCGGAGCTTCTCTCCTTCTTCCATGATCGCCTGAAAGTTTATCTGCGCGACCTCGGTGCCCGTTACGATCTAATCGACGCCGTCCTGACGCCGGAATCCGATGATCTCCTGATGATCGCCCGTCGTGTCGAGGCGCTCACCGCCTTCATCACCGGCGAGGATGGCCGCAACCTGCTGGCGGGCGCGAAGCGTGCAACCCAGCTTCTGGCTGCGGAGGAAAAGAAGGGTACCGTGGTCGCCGATGGCGTCTCGGAAGAGCTGTTGAAGCTCGATGCCGAAAAGGCGCTTTATGCGGCGATCAGGACCGCCTCTGCCGACGCTGCGAAAGCTGTTGCGGGCGAGGATTTCCGCTCCGCCATGCAGGCGCTCTCCACACTTCGCGCGCCCGTTGATAAATTCTTTGAGGATGTGCTCGTCAATGACGAGGATGCGGCTATCCGTGCCAACCGTCTGGCGCTGCTGAAGGCTATTCGAGAAGCGACCGGAACGGTTGCGGATTTCTCGAAGATCACGGGGTGAGGGGTTTCGGGGTAGCCAGGTATGTCAGCGTGCTTGGTTCACCCCCCTCTGTCCTGCCGGACATCTCCCCCTCAAGGGGGGAGATTGGCAAGACGGTCGCTCCCCGCAAAACATTGCAACGTTGAAGATGGTCGATACGTTGCCACGATGCGATCTCCCCCCTTGAGGGGGAGATGCCCGGCAGGGCAGAGGGGGGTAAGCCGCAACCGCGACTCTCACAGGACGACTCCGCATTGACCCACACTACCCCAAAAATCCTCATCAGCGCCTGCCTCCTCGGCCAGCCGGTCCGCTATGACGGCAAGGGCAAACCCCTATCCCACCCGGCGATAGACCGCTGGCGGCAGGAGGGCAGGCTGGTGACGATCTGTCCGGAGATGGCGGGTGGCATGCCCGTGCCACGCCCGCCGGCGGAAATCGAAAATGGTGCCTCCGGTCTCGATGTGCTGGAGGGCCGCGCCCGCGTGCTGGAGGTGGCCGGCGGCGATGTCACGGCGCAATTTATCGCCGGTGCGGAAAGGGCGCTGGCCTTCGCCAGGGCCAATGGCTGCACATACGCGCTTCTGATCGATGGCAGCCCGTCCTGTGGCTCGGTTGCGATCTATGACGGTTCGTTCTTCGGCCTCAAACATCCGGGCAACGGCGTGACGGCGGCGCTATTCGAAAAAGCCGGTATTGCCGTATTTTCACCTGCCGATATCGATCGGCTGGCTGCTCTGACAAGCTAAAAGAAAAGCGCCGGAGTTTCCCCCGACGCCGGTTTCCATCGATAGCCCTGAGGCAATATCACCCCGCCATGCGCATCTCTTGTGCCATGCCGTGAAGCTGGTGGCCGGAGGAGACGCGGAAGCCGCGGATGAGGTTCAGCAGTTCCTCGGTGTCCACGGCGAGCGCTTCCGCCGAAGCCGTGGTTTCTTCCGCCATGGCGGCATTATGCTGGGTGGCAACGTCGAGCTGGTTGAGCGACGAGGAGATCGAGCGCAATGTCGTATCCTGTTCGGCGGCCGAATGGGCGATCTTGCTGACGATCTCGTTTGCGGATTTGATCTGGTCCGAAATGCGTTTCAGCGCATCGCCGGCCTCTCCGACAAGACGCACGCCGTTTTCCACCTGGGCGGAAGAACGGGCGATCTGGTCCTTGATCTCCTTGGCGGCGGCGGCGGATTTCTGCGCCAGTTCGCGCACTTCCTGCGCCACCACGGCAAAGCCCTTGCCGGCCTCACCCGCACGTGCCGCTTCCACACCGGCATTCAGCGCCAGAAGATTGGTCTGGAAGGCGATGTCGTCGATCACGCCGATGATGTTGGAAATCTGGTCGGAAGATTGCTCGATACCGCTCATCGCGGTGATCGCTTCTTCCACCACCCGGTCACTGCGCATGGCCTCCGAGCTGACGGTGGTGACGCGCTTGGCGGCGTCGGCTGCACCCTCTGCCGTCTGGCGCACTGCAACGGTCAATTCGTCCAGCGCCGCGGAGGTTTCCTCCAGATTTGCGGCCTGCCGTTCGGTGCGCTGCGAAAGCTCGTTGGAGGCCTTGCGGATTTCCTCCTTGGAACCGCCAATATCGATGCTCTTGGAATTCACCTTGGCCATGGCCGCATCAAGATGGGTCAGGGCCTCGTTGAAATTGTCGCGCAGCGCCGCATAACGATTGCCGAGATCGCCGCAACGAACGGTCAGATCGCCGCCTGCCAGCTTTTCCAGCGCCTCGCCGATGGTGGTGACGACACGCGCCTGCAACTCGGCCTCGTCGCGCTGCATGTCGAGATTGTTCTGACGCTCCGCATTGAGCTGCCGCTGCTGTTCTTCCTCACGGCGCTGCATGGCATGGCGTTCGCGCACCTTGTCCTGCAGCGAGGCGGTGGCCTTGGCCATCATGCCCACCTCGTTGGTGAGACCGGTATGGGGAATGGCGAGCGAGACGTTTTCATTGGCCACTTCGCCGAGCGCCCGGTGAATATCGCCGAGAGGCTTCGAAATGCCACGGATGACATAGAAGGCGGCGGCCAGCGCCAGCACGAAGATGATAGCGCCGATCGACAGCGCCTTCATCACCTCGCCGCGCACCTGCGCGTTCAGATCGTCGATATAAACGCCGGTCACGACCACCACCTGCCATGGTTCGAAGGCGAGCGCATAGGAACTCTTGGCGTAGTCATTGCCTTCCATGCCGGGTTTCGGACCGTAAAAATCCGTCTGGCCGCCGCCATTGCGGCCAAGCCGCACCAGCTCGTCACGATAGGCGAAACCCTTGCTGTCCGGCTTGCCCTTGAAGCTCTCGCCGACCCGCTTCGGATCGGGATGGAACTTCATGGTCACGTCGTAATCGTAACCGAACAGATAGCCGTCAGGGGTGAACCGTATGGCGCTGACGGTGGCATAAGCCTGCTTCATGGCTTCTTCGCGCGACAGCGTTCCCGCCGTTTCCTTCTCGTGGAAGGACTGCAGAATGGAGATAGCCGACTGCACCTGTGTCCGCAGCATGCCGTAGCGTTCCTCATAGATCGCGTCGGTGGCGGATTTCAGCTGGTAAAACGTCGCCACGGCGAAGGCGGCCATAAGGGCCACCACGAGTACGATGAGCTGACGGGAGATGGAGAGATTCTTCATGGGCGCTCACAAGCGTTTTGCGTCGCGGCCAGAAAAGGCCGCGTGCTGCCGAAGTTTCGGAAATGGAAAGGGCGCCTGATGCGCGGTGAAGGGCCTGAATAGCTGATATCCGCTTCAGGCCTCATGGCGTGCTGCATTGCACTATGAGATCACTTAGCGGCCAAAAATTTGAATAAATATTTAATTAGAGAAAGCTTTATCAGCCCATCCGGCGGAATAACGGCGGACGAATTTATTATTCCCCGCATGGTTGCCATGGCTTCTGAAAAATACAGCGATCGCGTGATTATTTGACATTTGCCATGAAAATGTATCGGTCGCCTGTCAATTGCCGCGCAATTTGAAATCCGGGAATGCGGGTGCGGCAATCGTGGAGGCGGTAGCGGCAACGGCAGCCTTGTCGGCGGAGATTTCCTTGACACCGGCAGTCGTCGTTGTCGCGTCGATGCCGGCAGGCGTCGAAACCGCTTCCTCGGGATGCGCCACGGGTTCCACCTTGTCATAGGTCGCAATGGCGGTGCTGGGGGTTTCTTGCGGCATCCATGCGGGATTGGTGCTGACGAAGGTGACCGGCGCGCCGCCGAGCCAGGCTTCGGTGCGGATGAGGGTGCGCTTTCCGTCGACTTCGCGCATTTCCATATGCTGCGTACCCGGCTCGATGGACGGAATGGCATAACCTTCCGCTACCGTTTTATCCTTTGCGGGTTCGCAATCCGTGCAGTCACGACGAATGAAGCTGCCATTGCTGGCGTGTACGCCATTGATATATTCGATGGAGGATGCCATGGCCGACCCGCCGGCCAGTGCGACAATGGCTGTCAGAAAAACACGACGCATCGAAAAACCCCCGAAGTAACGGCAGCACCCGTGGTTCAGGCACGGTGCGCCATTTAAATATTCGGGCAAGTATTACCGGTCTTTCGTTTCCATCGGGTCAGCAAACTTGGTAAAAATTGAACGAAAGATTCGCCCTCACCGGTGTTTGCCTTAAGTATCAGGCCTTTTCGCGTGCGACAGCCTGCCAGCCGATATCGCGGCGGCAGAAGCCGTTTTCCCACTCGACCTTATCGGCCAGCGCATAGGCGCGCGCCTGCGCTTCCGTCACGGTCTTTCCGAAAGCGGTGACGTTCAGCACGCGGCCGCCGGTTGCGACGAGTTCGCCGTCCTTCAGCGCGGTGCCGGCGTGGAAAACCTTCGCCTCTTCGCTCGCCTCGGGAATATGGGCGATCGGCGTGTTCTTGTCGTAAGCGCCGGGATAACCCTTCGAGGCGAGAACGACCGTCAGCGCCGCATCGTCGCGCCATTCCGCCTCAACCTTGTCCAGCGTGCCGGTGGCGGTGGCGTAGAGGATCGGTAGCAGATCGCTCTTGAGGCGCATCATCAGCACCTGGCACTCGGGATCGCCGAAGCGCACATTATATTCGATCAGTTCCGGGCCTTTGGCGGTAATCATCAGCCCGGCAAAGAATACGCCGGAGAAAGGATTGCCGTCCTTGGCCATGCCCGCAATCGTCGGCTCGATGATCTCCTTCATGGTGCGTTCCACCATGGCCGGTGTCATGACCGGGGCGGGGGAATAGGCGCCCATGCCGCCGGTATTCGGGCCGGTATCGCCGTCGCCGACGCGTTTGTGATCCTGTGCGGTTGCGAGCGCCAGCGCGGTCTTGCCGTCGGAAAGGCAGAAGAAGCTCGCTTCCTCGCCATCGAGGAAGGCTTCCACCACCACTTCGGCGCCGGCCGTGCCGAAAGCGCCGTCGAAACATTCGTCGATGGCGGCAAGCGCTTCCGCCTCCGTCATCGCAACGGTCACGCCCTTGCCGGCGGCAAGACCGTCCGCCTTGATGACGATCGGCGCGCCCTGCGCACGAACATAATCCCTGGCCGGTTCGGCGGCCTTGAAACGCTGGTAAGCGCCGGTCGGAATATCGTAGCGCGCGCAGAGATCCTTGGTGAAGCCCTTGGAGCCCTCAAGCTGGGCGGCGGCTTTCGCGGGTCCGAATGTGGCGATGCCGGCGGCACGCAGATCGTCTGCAAGGCCCGCAACCAGCGGCGCTTCCGGGCCAACGACGACGAAGTCAATTGCCTTTTCCTTCGCAAAGGCGATGACGGCCGCGTGGTCCTCCACGTTCAGCGCCACCAGCGTCGCGTGGTCGGCGATGCCGGGATTACCGGGGGCGGCATAAAATTCATCGAGCAGGGGAGACTGGGCGATTTTCCACGCCAGCGCATGTTCGCGTCCGCCGGAACCGATCAACAGAACTTTCATGGTCAATACCCCTGCAAATTCGCCAGTAACCTTGTGGGACGGGCGTTAAGGGCAGGGGGGCGAAAGGTCAAGGAGAAAGCGCCGCAAATGCCCGTCTTTCCCTTGATCGCCGCCTTTCCTGTGGAATCGTGGATGCCTCTTGTTGTCACGCCACAATCAGACATTATGTTCGCCGCTCCAGACATGACAGCAGAGAACCTCATGACCGCAGACAATGCCCGCCTCGCCTCGCTCATAGCCTCCGAAATCAACGCCCGCCCCGATCAGGTGAAGGCGGCGGTGGCGCTGCTGGACGAGGGCGCGACCGTTCCCTTCATCGCCCGTTACCGCAAGGAGGTGACGGGAGGACTTGATGACACCCAGCTTCGCACGCTTTCGGAACGTCTCGTCTATCTGCGCGAACTTAATGCCCGGCGGGCTTCCATCGTCGATTCCATCACCGGTCAGGACAAGATGACCGATGAACTGATGGTCAAGATCATGCAGGCCGGCACCAAGGCGGAGCTGGAAGACCTCTACCTGCCCTATAAGCCGAAGCGCCGCACCCGCGCGGAAATCGCCCGTGAGCGTGGTCTCGGCCCGCTTGCCGAAGCCATATGGGAAAACCGCGCCGCCGATCCGGCGAAGCTGGCGGAGGCTTATGTTCAGGGCGAGGTGGCCGATGTGAAGGCCGCACTTGAGGGCGCGCGCGACATCGTGGCGGAAACCATGACGGAAAACGCCGATCTTCTCGGCCGCCTGCGCGACTATATGCGCCAGAACGCCACCTTCCGCGCCAAGGTGGTGGACGGCAAGCAGGCCACGGGCGAAAAATTCTCAGACTATTTCGATCATTTCGAGCGCTGGGCCACGGTGCCGGGCCACCGGGCGCTGGCCATGCTGCGCGGCTGGAACGAGGAAGTGCTGACATTGACCATCGATGTCGATGCGGACGATCCCTCACCGGTCAAGCCCGCGCAGCGCACCATCGCCGCCGCCTTCGATATCCGCAGTGCCGGCCCCGCCGATCAATGGCTGATGGAGGTCGCTGGCTGGACCTGGCGGGTGAAGCTTTCCATGTCGCTTTCGCTCGACCTGATGCGCGAATTGCGCGAACGTGCCGAAGAAGAGGCGATCAATGTCTTTGCCCGCAATCTGAAGGATCTGCTGCTGGCCGCCCCCGCCGGTTCCCGCGCCACCATGGGGCTCGATCCGGGCATCCGCACCGGCGTCAAGGTGGCTGTGGTGGATGGCACCGGCAAGCTGCTGGACACCACGACCGTCTATCCTTTCCCGCCGAAGAACGACGTGCGTGGCACGCAGGCGGAACTCGCCCTGCTCATCCGCAAGCACAATGTCGAGCTGATCGCCATCGGCAATGGCACGGGCAGCCGCGAGACGGAAAAGCTGGTCGCCGATCTTCTGGCGCAGATGCCGGCTTCGGGCGCAAAGCCCACCAAGGTCATCGTCTCGGAAGCGGGTGCATCTGTTTATTCCGCTTCGGAACGGGCGGCCGCGGAATTCCCCAATCTCGACGTTTCGCTGCGCGGTGCCGTCTCCATCGCCCGCCGCCTTCAGGACCCGCTGGCGGAACTGGTGAAGATCGAGCCGAAATCCATCGGCGTCGGGCAATACCAGCATGATGTCGATCAGGGCCGCCTCAGCCGCTCGCTCGATGCTGTCGTGGAAGACGCGGTGAATGCCGTCGGCGTCGATCTCAACACGGCCTCGTCGCCGCTTCTCGCGCGCGTATCGGGCCTCGGCAGCTCGATTGCCGACGCCATCGTCGCCCATCGCGACCAGACAGGACCCTTCGCCAGCCGCAAGGAGCTGCTGAAGGTGCCGCGCCTTGGCCAGCGCACTTTCGAGCAATGTGCGGGCTTCCTGCGCATTCCGAACGGCAAGGAGCCGCTGGATGCCTCCTCGGTTCACCCGGAAGCCTATGGCGTGGCGAAAAAGATCGTCGCCGCCTGTGGCCGCGACCTGCGTTCGCTGATGGGTGACAGCGCCGCGCTGAAGGCGCTTGATCCGAAGACGTTCATCGATGAGCAGTTCGGTCTGCCGACAGTCAGGGACATCATCGCCGAACTGGAAAAGCCCGGTCGCGATCCGCGCCCGAGCTTCAAGACCGCGACCTTCGCCGAGGGTGTGGACGAGATCACCGATCTGAAGCCGGGCATGCTGCTCGAAGGCACCGTCACCAATGTCGCCGCCTTCGGCGCCTTCGTGGATATCGGCGTGCATCAGGATGGGCTGGTGCATGTCTCGCAGCTCGCCGACCGTTTCGTGAAGGACCCGCATGAGGTCGTCAAGGCGGGCGATGTGGTCAAGGTGCGTGTCGTGGAAGTGGATGTGAAGCGCAAGCGCATCGGTCTCACCATGCGCAAGGATGGCGGTGAGGCAGCGCCGCAGCCGATGCGTGAAAAGGGCAATGCGGGCGCCATGCGCCATGCGACATCCAAACCGAAAGACCGCAACGAGGGGTCGCAATCCGGTGGCGCCCTTGCCGCTGCCCTGGCGGAAGCCATGAAGCGACGCTGATCTAGGGTTGAAATGATTTTTTACCAAAAAGCCCCGCCGGGCACCGCGGCGGGGCTTTTTGCTTGATGAAATCGTTCAATTTTTTTGAAATAAGACTATCTTGAAACTTGTGCCGAAAGGAATACGGTCAGGAAAATTGATAAGTGAGACTTAGCAATTGGGGGTGCCATGGCGTCGTCTCTGCATGTTCTGCTCGAAAAGATAATCAAGATCGGCGATCTTGTCGTAACCAGCCCGGGAGGAAGCCACACCTATGGTGATGGTACGGGCAAAAAGGTGGTTCTGAATTTCACTGACGAAGCCGCCATGCAGGAGATTGCCGCCGATCCGGCGCTGAAGCTTGCCGAAATGTATATGGAAGGGCGCGTGAAGGTCGCGGAAGGCGATATTTACGACTTTCTGGCGCTGGTCAAAGGCAATACGCTGAGCGAGGCGCTGTCCTTCGGCATGGTCTGGCGTGGCATGGCGCGCATCATCGCCGCCCGCATCAAGATGCATCTGCCGGTCAACCATAACAAGAGCAATGTTGCCCACCACTATGATCTGAGCGCCAAGCTGTTCGATCTCTTCCTCGATGAGGACTGGCAATATTCCTGCGCTTATTTCAACCCGCCCGGTATCAGCCTCTATGAGGCGCAGGTTGCGAAAAAGCGGCATATCGCCGCCAAGCTGATGACCGAGCCGGGCCAGAGCGTGCTGGAAATCGGCTCCGGCTGGGGCGGCATGGCGATGTATGTCGCTGAAAGCGCGGGCGCGGATGTGACCGGCATCACGCTCAGCGAAGAACAGCTACGCGTTTCCCGTGACCGTGCGGCGAAACGTGGCATTGCCGACAATGTCCGCTTCGAATTGCAGGATTACCGCTACCTGCCGGCCTCGAAGAAATATGACCGCATCGTCTCCGTCGGCATGTTCGAACATGTCGGGCCGACGCATTACCGCGACTATTTCGACAAGGTGGCGGAGGTGCTGGACGACAAGGGTGTGATGGTGCTGCACTCCATCGGCCAGCCCTATCCGGCGCTGGCGACCAATCCCTTCATCGAAAAATATATTTTCCCCGGCGGTTATATTCCCTCGCTTGCGGAAGTGCTGCCGGCCATTGAAAAGTCGCGGCTGCTGGTGAAGGATATCGAAATCCTGCCCATGCATTACGCCCATACGCTGCGGCACTGGCGCGAGCGTTTCGTGGCGCGCAAGGCGGAAGCGGTAGCGCTTTATGACGAGCGCTTCTTCCGCATGTGGGAGTTTTACCTGGCGGGTTCGGAAATGGCCTTCACCCATGAAAACTTCCATATTTTCCAGATCCAGATCGCCAAGGATCGCGATGCCGTGCCGCATAACCGCGACTACATCGCACAGAACGAGGCGAAACTGCTGGAGTTCGAAAAGACGCGTGCGCCGCTGGAGAAGGTGACGTTCTGACGGGCGACTGTCCTGTGGTGTCTTGACCACCCATCCGCAATCTCGGCATCATCCTCGGGCTTGTCCCGAGGATCTGTCCACGTCGCGGAAAGTCGGTCGGACGCAGATGATCGGGACAAGCCCGAGCATGACGCAGGGTTAGGTTCGGTGACCCTGCGTCCTCTCCCGCGCTGGTTAATGGAATGGAAAGACAATCCCTCTAAGTCTACGGGCACCTGTCTGTATTGCGTTTCTGGGGTTCTTTCATGTTCAAGCCGTCAGCGGCCGCCGCCGCCTGTGTCCTGTCGCTTTTTGCCGTGGGTAATGCCCATGCCGAAGGCTGGTTTTCCGGCGACTGGTATCTGAAACTCGGCGGTGCGGGTTTCACCGCGCCGAAATATCAGGGCGACAACAAGAATGAATTCGGCTTTTCGCCCATCATTTCGCTCGGCCGTCAGGGGCAGGGCGCGCGTTTCACCTCCCGCAACGACAGCGCTTCGATCTCGCTTCTGGACAATGGCCCGATCAGCATGGGTCTCGCCGGCAAGCTTATATCCCCGCGCGATGAAGGCGACTCTTCCGATCTGAAGGGCATGACCCGCATCAAGCGCGGCGGCGAGCTTGGCGGTTTCGCCGAAGCCTATCCGACTGACTGGCTGCGAGTTCGCGGTGAAGTCCGTCAGGGCATCCGCAGCCACAGCGGTGTGGTCGGTGACGTTGCCGTCGATGCCTTCACCGATATCGCCCCCGGTATCCAGATTTCCGCGGGCCCGCGCGCCACATGGGTCAGCAGCAAATACAACGAGCGTTATTACGGCGTGAGCGCGGCACAGACGGCCGCCGGCGCACCTTCGCCCTATAGCCCGGGTGGCGGCCTGCATTCCGCCGGCATCGGCGCCGCCATCACCTGGAAAGTCACCGAAAACGCCGAAGTCGGCTCGTTTGCGGAATATCGCCGTCTGACCGGCGACGCCGCCGACAGCTCGCTGGTGCGCGAGCGCGGTTCGAAGAACCAGTTCATCATCGGCGTTCAGGCAAGCTATAAATTCAATTTCTCTCTGCCCTGAAAATAACGGCGATATGGTCCTGCAAAGCCCCGTGGCGGAACCGCTGCGGGGCTTTTCTGCATGTGTGGCCGGGTGCTGAAATCCATTCCGATTTTGCCGCCGATGCTGTAGAACCGTCCCATGGTTCACCACAGCGATTTGTCAGACCGCGTTTCCGACGCGCCATCCAATAACTGGGTCTATCGGATTTTGCCGAGACCCCTCTGGCCCTATGCGCAGCTGGCAAGGTGGGATCGCCCCATCGGCTGGCAATTGCTGATGTGGCCATGCTTCTGGTCCGCAGCCCTTGCGGCCAATGCCGCGTTGGGAAGCGGTGGGTTTTCCTGGGCGACGCTGATCTGGCACCTGGTGCTGTTCTTCATCGGATCGGTTGCGATGCGCGGCGCGGGCTGCACCTATAATGACCTGGCCGACCACAAGATCGACATGGCCGTGGCGCGCACCCGCTCCCGGCCGCTCCCGTCTGGCCGCGTGACCCGGATGCAGGCCAAGGTCTTCATCGTGCTGCAGGCGCTTGCCGGACTTGTCGTGCTTTTGCAGTTCAACGGTTTCGCAATCGCCACCGGAATCTTCTCGCTGGTTTTCGTGGCGATCTATCCCTTTGCCAAGCGCTTCACCAACTGGCCGCAATTTTTCCTCGGGCTGGCCTTTTCCTGGGGTGCGCTGATGGGCTGGGCCGGACAGTTCGGATCGATCGCCTGGCCTCCTGTCCTGCTTTATGTCGGCTCCATCGCCTGGACGATCGGTTATGATACAATCTACGCCCATCAGGACAAGGAAGACGACACCGCGGTGGGCATCGGTTCCACCGCCCTGCTGTTTGGCGAGAACACACATCGCTGGCTGGTTTTCCTTTATGGCACAGCCCTCGTCATGATTGCCCTGTCTTTCTGGGGCGCGGGTGTTAACGTCATTGCTTATAGCGGCCTTGCCGCTGCCGCCCTCATGCTGTTCCGGCAGGTCTGGGTGCTCAATATCGACGACGTCGATCAGTGCCTCGTGCTGTTCAAATCCAACAACCGTGTCGGCGTGCTGATTTTCGCAGGCCTCATCCTGCCGCTTCTCATGGCATAAGGTTGCGGCAACATAGAACATGAAAAAGCCCGGTCGCGTCATCCGCACCGGGCTTTTTTGATTTGTCTGGCTGAAGATTATCAGCTGCGGGCGATGATTTCCTTGCCTTCGATCTTCATGCTCATGCCCAGCGAACCGGTGGAGCGGCGAACGAGGAAGCGCGGGCGGCGATCCGCGAAATAGGAATGGCGGCGGCGCGGGCGGGTATTCTGGGTGCGCACCTTGCCGAGATGCTCTTCCAGCGGGCGGGCAACACCATCGGCTTCCACCATCAGCATGGGAATGCGATAGGCCTCGGACCAGCTGCGCCAGTCGGCGGCGATGTCGCAGAGATCGTGGGCGACCAGCAGCGGAATGCAGAGGTCCGGATCGTCGTGGTGCAGTTCCAGCGTCACGGTCACCTGGCCGTCACCATGATCGATGGCACGGGCGGCGACGCCCTTGAAGGCGCGGGCGGGCAGGGCGAATGACAAAGGCAGGCCGGAAGAGGAAAGGACCTTTTTCAGGACGGCGCCCCGTTCATCGAGCGTCACGGCAACGTCGGTTGCGCCATTGCCTCTGCCATAGGTGACCTGTTGCGGAAAACGTGCCGGTTCAAGTCTGAGTGTGGCGACGGCCCAGTCGGGCTTCAGAACGGTATTGGTCATGTTTAATCTACCCTTGTTTTACCTGAGAGCCGGTTTCCGGTCTTCTCATCGGGACTTTTCGTCCTCTGATGTCAGGAGATTATCCGCCGCATGTTCGAGACTGCTTAAAAATCGCGGTTAAGAAAACTTTGCATTCCCAAATGGTTAGCAAAACCCACTGTGGCATGGTTTCGTTTGGGTAAAGCGGATCGAGACAATGCGGTTTTTATGCCGGCCGAAAATGTGCTCTTTCAAGCTCCGGGCAAGGCGTGTCCGGCATAGTCATGCCAAGGCTCGCCGTGCGTCCGGATGGCGTGCGACGGGTGGATTTAAAAACCGGAACATCGAGTTCTCCCCAAGGGACGGGCGGTGTTTCAGAGGGCATCAGATGGTATCGACTTATCTCAGCTACGACCTCATCAACCGCGATATGAAGACAAGCATCTCGCGCGTTGCGCAGCAGGGGCTCGTCGAGCGGCAGACGAAATATTACAAGGAAAACATCGGCAATGTGAAAAGCGTCGATGAGTTCCTCAATAACTACCAGCTCTATTCCTATGCCATGGACGCCTTCGGTCTCGGTGAAATGACCTATGCCAAGGCCTTCATGAAGAAGGTTCTGGAAAGCGATCTGAACGACCAGAACAGCTTCGCCAACAAGCTGACTGACGAGCGCTACCGCGAATTCGCCGCCGCCTTCAATTTCACAGCGTCGACGAAGACGGTCCAGACGGAGGCGCAGCTCGACAAGATGATCGGGCTTTACGACACGTCGATATCCGATCTTAACGACAGCCTTGCGGAAGAAACACGTTATTACAAGGCGATCATCGGCACGGTCACCAATGTGGATCAGCTGCTGCAGAACGACAGGACCCGCGCCTATATCTTCCAGGTCTTCAGCATCGACGAGAAGACCTACACCTACGCTCACATCCGGGGATTGATGACGAGCGACATTGACGATCCCGATAGCTACCTTAATCAGAAATTTGGCGCGGCCTATAATGATGCGGTCGAAAAGCTGGCGATGAAGGGCAACATCGAGCTTCATGGGCAGGTTACGGCGCGGATCACTGCCATCGATACCGCGCTTGCGGGCACGGAGCTGACGGACGAGGAGCGCACGGCGCTCGAAGCGGAAAAGGTCACCCGTCAGGATCAGCTGACGCAGCTGGAAGCCGTGCTCCCGCCACAGGATGAGTGGGAGACGAAGCTTGCTGCCATCACCGCACAGCAGACAACGCTGACGAACACCGTCACGCAATATAACAAGATGGCGCAGCTCGCCGCCGCCTTCGAATTCAACAACGACGGCACCGTGACCGCCGGTGGAGCGCAGAAGGCCGACAATATCAAGATAATGACGGATGCCTATATCAGCAGCGCTCCCCGCGTGACGCCGACCGTCGCCACACTGAACCGGGATTATTTCGAATCGAAGATCGGTTCGATCAAGACCGTCACCGAACTGACGTCAGATACGAGGCTTCTCAACTATATCAAGGTCGCCTTCGACCTCAATGACGTAACGATCGTAAAAGCGACGATCGAGAATATCCTCACCAGCGATCTCAGCGATCCGAACAATTACATTGCAACCTTCGGCAAGAACGACGAGCGTTATATCGCCTTGAGAAAGGCATTCAATTTCCAGACGGATGGAACGCTTGCCGAGGGTACAACGCCCCAGACGACGTTGCAGACCGCGACCACAACCAGCGGCTACATGACGCACTATAACGACAAGGACGACGCAGCCGACGAAAAGGCACTCAAGCTGTTCAAGAGCGACATAAAAAGCGTGACATCCGTCAAGGATTTCCTCAGCAGTAGCGCGGTCTATAATTATGCGCTGAAGGCCGTCGGCCTAGACCCGGCCAAGGTGAACGTTTCAGATATCCGCAAGGTCCTCACCAGCGATCTGCAGGACAAGAAGAGCTACGTCTATACGCTGAAGGACGAGCGTTACGTCAAGTTGGCTGAGCTTTTCAATTTTGCGTCTGATGGGACCGTGGGGGCTCCTGTCCTGGCGCAGTCGGAAATCGAAATGCAGACCATGTCCGCAGATTATATCAAGAAGAAGTCGGCTTTCGGCACGGAGAAGGACAAGGAGGCGGCCAAGAAAGAGTCGGAATATTTCACGGCCGAGATGCAGAAGATCAAGACGCTCAAGGAGTTTCTGGCTAATGATCGCTTGACGAAATTCGCGATGGAATCGCTCGGCATCGATCCCGAGAGCGTGACGAAGGAGCAGCTGGAAAAGATCTTTACCTCCAAGCTGGATGACAGTGAAAGCTACGTCAACAAGGAGATGGACCCGGTATTCCGCCGTCTCGTTACCGCTTTCAACTTCAATACCGATGGCAATATTCTCCACGAGGACCGCAGTTTGATCCAGACGCGGCGCGGCCTATACGAGACCTTGGACAATTATCTGACCCAGACGCTGGAAACGCAGGCGGGTGAAGAGAATGCCGGCGTGCGCCTGGCTCTCTATTTCCAGCGCATGGCGGCAGGAACGACGTCCTATTATTCCATTCTCGCCGACACCGCGATCCAGAATTTCATCAACACCACCTTCGGCATTCCCGATGAACTTGGTAATGCCGAGGTCGATACGCAGGTGACGATGATGAAAAAATATTTCGACATCAAGGATTTTCAGGACCCGGAAAAGGTCAAGAAACTCGTCGCCCGTTTCACCATCATGTATGACAATGCGCAGAACACCACCGATCCGATCATGATGCTGTTTAATGGCAGCGGCTCGGCGGGCATCAGCGGCGATACGCTGCTGGCGGTCGCCACATTGCGGGCCCGGTAAACGGCAGCCGGTAGAGGTACGATTAAAAAGGCCGGGATTTGTCCCGGCCTTTGCATTTGCACCTTCCGCCTACCAGCCCGGCAGCATATGCCCGGCGCGCAGGCGCGGCATCTTGGGGTAGGTCTTCACATCGCTGTCCATTTCGTCGGCAACGCTCATCGGTGAGATGTTGTCGAGGCAGGCGGTGATGTGGTCGGTGATGGCGTTCACCAGCGAGGGCGAAAGGCCCGGTCGTTTCATCAGGCCGATCTGTACCGGCGGCAGGGGTGGGAAGCCGTCCGCAGCGGTCAGGACCTTCATGCCGGTGCGCAGC
Organism: Rhizobium rhizogenes; assembly: GCF_002005205.3. Next base: position 328,975 of record NZ_CP019701.2, read on the forward strand.
GCCGATTCCGGCAGCACCGAGACGGCCATGCCGGCCAGTACGGCGGCGGCGACCACGGTGGAAGACCAGCTGGTGAACAGAACCTGATAATCCCGCCCGTCGGCATCGAGCGCCGAACAGGCAAGCTGGCGCCAGTGGCAGTCGCGCCGGCCGACGGCGAGCGGCACCGGCGCATCGTCCTTCAGCGGATGGTTGGCGGAAGCGACCCAGCAAAGCGGTTCGGTCCGCACCACATCGGAGGAGCGGGCACGCGGGTTGTGGGTGACGAGCGCGATATCCAGCTCGCCGCGCGCCATTTTTTCGGCAAGGCTGACCGAAGGTTCGCAGACGATGTAAAGCTCGACATTCGGATGGGTCTTGGCGAAACGCCCGATGATCTCGGGCATGTAGCGGTCGGCATAGTCATCGGGCGTGCCGATGCGCAGCATGCCCTCCAGCCGGTTGTCATCGAAGGCGGCGATCGCCTCGTTGTTGAGGCGGATGATGCGGCGGGCGTAGTTCATCAGTTTTTCGCCCTCCGCCGTCAGGCGGTTGCCACGCCCGTCCTTGGCGAAAAGCTGTTTGCCGATCCGTTCTTCCAGCCGCCGCATCTGCATGGAAACGGCGGATTGCGTCTTGAAAACACGGTCTGCGGCCTTGGTGAAGCTGCCCGTATCAACGATGGCGATGAAAGTATGCAACTGGTCTATGTCGAGAGGTGCGGACATGGATGGTCATCCATCAGAATGATTGATGTCTCACATTAGAAACATTCGTTGGACTGATCAATAGTCTTGCGACATTTTGACTTCAAGCAATCAATATCAACCCCGGCCCGGCGAAACGTCTGGCCCCAACCCGAGGCAGCTTCTCGCGCGTGGTGCGCCGGGGGCGGTGCCGCATCGTGCCGTTACGAAAGGATAAGTGTCATGCGCACGGCAGAACGGAGAATGGAACTGGAACTCGCAAGCTCCCGGCAGAACGATACGCTGCGTCGTGTCGCTGTCCTCTTTGCTTTCCGCGTCAAAACGTTCTTGCAGCGCATCTACAACCGTATCGTGGCCAATGGCCTCACGGAACTTGATGACCGCCTTCTGGCCGATATCGGTCTGGCGCGCTCGGACGTGAGGGATGCACTCAATACCGGCCTGCTCGAGGATCCGACCGCTCATCTGACCCGTGCCGCACGCAACCGCGCGGTGACCCGGTTCAAGACCGTTTAAAGCATTTCCAGAAAAAGCTGGCCCCGGTTTTCTGTCCGGAAATGGCCAAGCGTTCCAGAATATGCGGGCAATTCCGGCAAACCTCCAGCTGCCGGAATTGCTCCGACCCCAAAGTTTTCCCCGCAGGGTGATTTGCCAATAGCCCTGCCTTTGCCCGGTGTCAGGCCCCTCGGCCGCGCCGGGCTTTTTTATGGCCTTGCCCGCCTGCGCCGTTTTGCCGGTACGGCCTCAGTACTGGTATTCCTCGAACACCGGCAGCACCGAACCGCCCCAGCGTCCGTTATAAAGCGCCAGCATGTCTTCGGCGAGCGTGGTCTTCTTCGCCAGCACTTCGTCCAGCGAAGACAGGAACACGGTTTCGTCCTGGCCTTCGCCATTCAGCCGGTTGCGGTTTTTGAGGCCGGTGCGGGAAATATCGAGCACCTCGCGGGCAATGCCGAGAAGCGGTTTGCCGGCGATCTCAGCGGTGAGACCCTTGGCCGGCACGGCATCGCGAAGGGCGATGACTTCATCGAAGCTCCAGCCGGCGGTCAGCGTATCGGCAGCGGTAAGCGCCTCGTCATCATAGAGAAGGCCGACCCAGAAGGCGGGCAGGGCGCAGATACGCCGCCACGGGCCGCCATCGGCGCCTCGCATTTCGAGAAAGCGCTTCAGGCGCACATCGGGGAACAGTGTGGAAAGATGGTTCGTCCAGTCGCCCATGGTCGGCTGCCAGTCGGCGATTTCACCCTTCAGCGCGCCGTTCATGAATTGCCGGAAGGTGACATGGGTGCAATCGTGATATTTGCCGTCGCGCACGATGAAATACATCGGCACGTCGAGCGCCCATTCCACATAGTCCTTGAAGCCGAAGTCCTCCTCGAAGGTGAAAGGCAGCACGCCCGAGCGACGGTTGTCCGTATCGCGCCAGATATCGCCACGCCAGGAAAGCAGGCCGTTCGGCTTGCCTTCGGTGAAGGGCGAAGAGGCGAAGAGCGCTGTCGCCAGCGATTGCAGCTTCATGGAAACGCGCATCTTGCGGCGCATATCCGCTTCGGAGGAGAAGTCGAGATTAACCTGGATCGTACAGGTGCGGTACATCATATCGAGACCCTTGGTCCCGACCTTCGGCATGTAGCGTGTCATGATCGCATAGCGCGACTTCGGCATGCGCGGCGTTTCGTCGTAGCTCCACAGCGGGCTGCCGCCGATGCCGAGGAAACGGATACCCATCGGTTCGGCCACTTCGCGCAGCGTCGCCAGATGCTGATTGGATTCCTTGCAGGTCTGGTGCAGGTTTTCCAGAGGCGCGCCAGAAAGCTCGAACTGGCCGCCGGGCTCGATGGAGATGGCGCCCATGCCATGCTGTTCGCCAAGACCGATGATGTTTTCACCGTCCATGATCGGCTCCCAGCCGAGCTTTGCCTGCATGCCCGTCAAAAGCGCGGAAATGCTGGCATCGCCGTAATAGGGAACCGGGCTGTTGTCCTCCCGGAAGAAGGCGAATTTTTCGTGTTCGGTGCCGATGCGGAAATCGGCTTCAGCCTTGCAACCGCCCGCCAGATAATCTGTAAGCTCCGTAACGGAGGAGAGGGGGGTCTGGTCGGTCGTGTCGCGTGCCATGGCTTACCTTGTTATGACGTCTCTGTTGCGGCGAGGCATATGATTGGCAGATAGAGCCGGATCGTATCCGGAGGCAAATGAATTTCTTTTAAAGATGCATGAAGCGCAATGCTGCCGCTCAATTCCAGTCGCCGATGGCCGCCTGAATGACGGCCAGCGCGGCGACGGCGGCCGTATCGGCTCTCAGGATGCGAGGCCCAAGCGGAATGGGGGTGACGAAGGCAAGGCTGCGCAGAAGTTCCCGCTCTTCCTCGGAAAATCCGCCTTCCGGGCCGACCAGCAGGGCGATTTTGCGCTCCGTGACGGCTTGCAGGATCGGCAGCGGATTTTGTCCCGCATCGCCCTCGTCGCAATAGATGATGCGCCGGTCATGCGGCCAGGTTTCGAGCAGCTCTTTCAGTTTCACCGGTTCGGCCACTTCTGGCAGAGACAGAATGCCGCATTGTTCGGCCGCCTCGATGGCATTGGCGCGCAGCTTTTCGGTATTGTGGATCTTGCCCTGAACATGCTGCGTCATCACCGGCTGCAACAGGCCAGCCCCCATCTCCACCGCCTTCTGCACCAGATAGTCCATCCGCCCGACCTTCAGCGGCGCGAATAGATAGTGCAGATCCGGCGCGTCCGGCTGCGGCCGTGTCTGCTCGAGGGGAATGAGCACGATCTTCTTGCGGCTTGGAAAGGAGAGTTTCGCTTTCCATTCGCCATCGCGGCCGTTGAACAGCAGGATTTCGGCACCATCGGCCATGCGCAGCACATTGGCGAGGTAGTTGAACTGTTCGCCTGTGGCCTCCTGCGCCACGCCGGCTGCGAGAGTGGCTTCAAGGAACAGTCGTTGCATCCGGAAATTTGCGCGCATGGGATTCGGTTTCAGGTTCACAGAAAGAGGAAGGACATGAGCCAGTAGAGCAGCGCTGCAAGTGTAGCGCTTGCCGGAACGGTGACCAGCCAGGCGGCGATGATCGTCATGAAGTGGGACCGTCGGACGAGATAACGGCGGCGCACTTCGGAAGGATTGTCGGCGTATCTGTTTGTCCTTCGGGTCTGGCCGGTGCCGGCACTGACGAGTTCCTGCCGCCGCCGCGACGCCTGCGTGTACCATTCGCGGAAGAAACCGACGCCGAACACCGCGCCGATTGCCGTGTGGGTGGTGCTGACCGGCAGGCCGAAGCGCGAGGCCACGAGAACGGTGAGCGCGGTCGCCACGGAAACGCAGAAGGCGCGCATCGGATTGAGCTTGGTGATCTGCTCGCCGACAAGGCGGATAAGGCGTGGGCCATAGAGGAGAATACCGCAGGAAAGCCCGAAAGCGCCGACCAGCATAACCCATAGCGGTGCGCGTGCCGAAGTTCCCACCGCCTCGTCATGCAGGGCCCGCACGATCGCCACCACGGGGCCGATGGCGTTTGAGACGTCATTTGCCCCGTGAGCGAAGGACATCAATCCGGCGGCAAGGACGAGCGGCCACTGGAACAGGATGCGAAGCGACTGGTTACGGTTCTCCAGACCTTCGGATTGTTTGCGAATGATCGGCACGCAGAGCCGCCAGGCGACGAGGCCGGTCACGAGCCCGATGATACTGGCATGGCCAAGCGACACATGCATGAGCTGCCGCAGTCCGACCCAGATGAGATAGGCGGCGAAAACCCCCGCCATCAGGCCGATGAGAACAGGCACCCACAGACGCGCGGATTCGATCTTGTCCTCGCGATAGATGATGCATTCCTTGATGAAGGCCAGAATGACGATGGCGATGGCGGCACTGATGAAGGGCGCAAGCACCCATGCAAAGGCGATGCTGCCAAGCGACAGCCAGTCGATCGCGCCGATGCCATAGGCCGCAAGGCCCGCGCCCGCAACGCCGCCGACCACCGTATGGGTGGTGGAGATCGGCGCTCTCGTCCATGTCGAGATATTGACGAGAAGGCCGGCGGCCAGAAGCGCTGATAACATTGCCCAGGAAAATGCAGTCCTGTCGGGAATGGTCTCGATATTGATGATGCCGCTGGAAATGGTCTCCACGACGTTGCCGCCGGTAATCAGCGCCCCTGCGATTTCGCAGATCGCGGCGATGATGAGCGCGGCGGCGAGCGGCATGGCCTTGGCGCCGACCGCCGGGCCGACATTGTTCGTCACGTCGTTCGCGCCGATAT